>NZ_JACAQC010000019.1:0-12351 GCF_013385345.1 Pseudomonas sp. I8001 | reverse complement strand
ACGTCGATCTGCTTCGACTTGTCGGTGTGGGAGCTGTTTGTGACCCTGGCCGGCGGCGGCTTTATCGTCGGTGCCCGCAATGCCCTGGAGCTGCCGGAGCTGGCGGCCCGAGACCGGGTGCGCCTGATCAACAGCGTGCCTTCGGCGATGGGAGCCTTGCAGCGTGCCGGGCAAATCCCGCAAAGCGTGCGCATCATCAATCTGGCGGGCGAACCGCTGAAGCAGTCGCTGGTGGATGCGCTGTACGAGCATGCCCATGTGCAGCACGTTTACGACCTGTATGGCCCGTCGGAAGACACCACTTACTCCACCTGGACCCGCCGCGAAGCCGGTGGCCAGGCCAATATCGGCAGGCCGTTGGCCAACACCGCCAGCTACCTGCTCGACGCCGAGTTGCACTCGGTGCCGGTCGGCGTGGCGGCGGAGCTTTACCTGGCCGGTGAGGGCATCACCCGTGGTTATCTACTGCGTCCGGGGCTGACCGCCGAGAAGTTTGTGCCGAACCCGTTCTCGACCACCGGCGATCGTCTGTATCGCACCGGCGACCTGACCCGTTACCGCAATGACGGCGTGATCGAATACGTTGGCCGCATCGACCACCAGGTGAAGATTCGTGGCCTGCGCATCGAGCTGGGAGAAATCGAAAGTCGCCTGCTCGCCCACCCAGGTGTGCGTGAAGGGGTGGTGCTGGCCCTGGACGGCGCGAACGGCCAGCAACTGGTTGCCTACGTGGTGCTGTCGCAGGCCACAACGACCCAGGACGCCCTGCGAGCCAGCTTGCGTGAACACTTGCCGGATTACATGGTGCCCACCCAGTGGTTGTTCCTTGAGCAACTGCCGCTGACCCCCAACGGCAAACTCGACCGCAAGGCCTTGCCGCAACCGGATCTTGAGCCGCAACACAAACTCTATATCGCGCCCCATAACGAGCTGGAACAGCGCATCGTCGCGATCTGGCAGGACGTGCTCAAGGTGCCGCAGATTGGCGTCAGCGATAACTTCTTCGAGCTGGGCGGCGACTCGATCATCTCGATCCAGGTGGTCAGCCGTGCGCGCCAGGCCGGGATTCGTTTTACCCCCAAAGAGCTGTTCCAGCACCAGACCGTACAAGGCCTGGCCTCGGTGGCGCAGTTGGGCGAGGGCGCACTGCTGATCGATCAGGGCCCGGTGACCGGCGACAGCGTGTTGCTGCCGATCCATCAGGCATTTTTCGATACGGCGATTCCCGAGCGGCACCACTGGAACCAGTCGGTACTGCTCAAGACCACGCAGCCGTTGAACCCTGAACATCTGGAACAAGCCCTGCACGCCTTGCTGGTGCAGCACGATGCCTTGCGCGTGAGCTTCGTCCGGCAGGCCGATGGCTGGCGAGCGACTTACCAGCCGGTCAGCGAGCAACCTTTGCTGTGGCAACGCAGCATCGTCGACGCTTCGGCGCTGGAGCAACTGGGCGACGAAGCCCAGCGCAGCCTGGACCTGGGCAATGGCCCACTGCTGCGCGCGGTGCTGGCGACCCTGGCCGATGGCAGTCAGCGGCTGCTGCTGGTGATCCATCACCTGGCGGTGGACGGCGTGTCGTGGCGCATCCTGTTCGAAGACCTGCAAACCGCCTACGAGCAACTGCAGCAGGGGCGTGTCGTGGCACTGCCGGCCAAGACTTCGTCGGTCAAGGCCTGGGCGCAGCGTCTGCAAGGTTATGCCCGAACCGAACGCCTGCAACAGGAGTTGCATGACTGGCAAACGCTGCTGGCCGACGTCGACAGCGCCTTGCCGTGCCTCGATCCCGAAGCCGGCTTGCGCAATGATCAAGGTGCCACGGTGCACAGCGCCTTGACCCCGACGCACACCCGCCAACTGCTGCAAAACGCCCCCAAGGCCTATCGCACCCAGGTCAACGACCTGCTACTGACCGCGCTCGCGCGGGTGGTTTGCCGCTGGACCGGCCACGCCGATGCCTTGATCCAGTTGGAAGGCCATGGTCGCGAAGACTTGTTTGACGACATCGACCTGACCCGCAGCATCGGTTGGTTCACCAGTGTGTTCCCGGTCAAGCTGACGCCGGCTGCGGACCCGGCTCAATCCCTCAAAGGTATCAAGGAGCAACTGCGCGCCATCCCCGATAAAGGCCTGGGTTTTGGCGTGCTGCGTTACTTGGGCGACGCGCAGGCGCAAGCGGCGCTCAAGGCATTGCCGACACCGCGGATTACCTTCAACTACCTGGGGCAACTGGACGGTCATTTTGAGGACGACAACGGTGCGCTGTTTGTACCGTCGGGCGAAGCCCGTGGCGCCGAGCACAGCCCGCAGGCACCGCTGGATAACTGGCTGGCACTCAACGGCCAGGTGTTCGATGGCGAGCTGCGGTTGAGCTGGACGTTCAGCCCGGCCATGTTTGCCACCGCGACCATCCAGGGCCTGGCGGATGACTATGCCTGTGAACTGGCAAGCCTTGTGGAGCATTGCTGCACGTCGGGTGCCGCGGCCGTGACCCCGTCGGATTTCCCGCTGGCCAACTTGAGCCAGGCGCAACTGGATGCGCTGCCCATTCCCGCGCAGGCGATTGCCGACATCTATCCGCTGGCGCCGATGCAGCAAGGCATGCTGTTCCATACGCTGTACGAGCAGGCGTCGGGCAACTACGTCAACCAGATGCGCCTGGATGTCGAGGGGCTGGACCCGCAACGCTTCCGCCAGGCCTGGCAAGCAGTGCTGGATCACCACGATATCCTGCGCACCTGCTTTGTCTGGCAGGGCGAGTTGGCGCAGCCGGTGCAGGTCGTACTGGAGCAGGTCGAGCTGCCTTTTGTCAGTCATGACCTGTCCGGCCACGCCGATCTGGCGACGGCCCTGGATGCCTTGGCGGCCGATCAACAGCAGCAGGGCTTCGACCTGGCGCAGGCACCGCTGTTGCGCCTGGTGCTGATCCGTACCGGTGTCGACCAGTACCATTTTATCTACACCCATCACCACATCCTGATGGACGGCTGGAGCAACTCGCAGCTGCTGGGCGAGGTATTGCAACGTTACAGCGGGCAATTCGAAGCCGGCCGTGGTGGACGTTATCGCGACTACATCGCCTGGCTGGACAGCCAGGACCGCCAGGCCAACCAGCGGTTCTGGACCTTGCAACTGGCTGACCTGCAAGAACCGACCCGCCTCGCGCAGGCACAGGCCCAAGGCGAAGTGCCTGGCAGCACGGGCTATTCGGATCACTACCAGTATTTTGACGCTGAGCGCACCATGCAGTTGAGTGAGTTCGCACGCCGCCAGAAAGTCACCCTCAACACCTTGGTGCAAGCGGCCTGGGCCTTGCTGTTGCAGCGCCAGAGCGGCCAGTCGAGTGTGTGCTTCGGCGCTACCGTCGCCGGGCGTCCTGCGCAATTGGCCGGTGTCGAGCAGCAGGTCGGGTTGTTTATCAACACCTTGCCGGTGGTGGTCAGCCCGCGACCGGAGCAAACCATCGCACAGCTGTTGCAAGCCTTGCAGGCGCAGAACCTGGCCTTGCGTGAACATGAGTACACGCCACTGTTCGAGATCCAGCGCTGGGCGGGGCAGGGTGGTGAGGCGCTGTTCGACAGCCTGCTGGTGTTTGAAAACTACCCCGTGTCCAAGGCCCTGGAGCAAAGCTCGCCAGACGGTTTGCGCTTCGGACGGATTGATAGCCATGAGCAGACCAACTACCCGCTGACCCTGATGGTCAACCTCGGCGAGGCATTGTCGCTGCAGTACAGTTTCGACCAGCGTTTCTTCGCCCCGGGGCAAATCCAGGCGCTGGCCGCGCAACTGCATAACCTGTTGCAGGCAATGACGCTGAATGCCGATCGTCCGCTGGGGACGTTTGACAGCCTGGACGACGGTGAGCGCAGCCGTGTGCTTGAGCAGTGGAACGCCACCGACGCCGATCTTTCGGCGCTACGGGTGCACAGCATGATTGAGCAACAGGCCCTGCATCAGCCGGACGCCGTGGCTGCGGTGTTCAACGAGCAGACCTATACCTATCGTCAACTCAACGAACAGGCGAACCAACTGGCGCACAAGCTATTGGAGCTGGGCGTAGGCGCGGACCAACTGGTGGGGATATGCGTGGAGCGCAGCCTTGAAATGCTCGTGGGCCTGCTCGCCGTGCTCAAGGCGGGTGCTGCGTATGTGCCGCTGGATCCGGATTTCCCGGTGGATCGCCTGGAGTACATGATTGCCGACAGCGGCATCGGCCTGTTGCTGACCCAGGCCCGCTTGAAGGATTTTCTGGTGCTTCCTGCGGGGCTGACGACGGTGGATCTGGATCCTCGGCATTCAGGGCTGGCGTCCTACCCGCAGAGCAATCCGCACGTGTCGGTAACGGCGGCCAGTCTCGCCTACGTGATCTACACCTCTGGTTCTACGGGCAAGCCCAAAGGGGTGATGGTAGGACATGCGGCACTGAGCAACTTCCTCGCCAGTATGGCGAAGGCCCCAGGCATGTCAGGCAGTGATCGGGTGCTGTCGCTGACGACGTTCTCGTTTGATATTTTCGGGCTGGAAATTTACCTGCCGCTGGTGCTCGGGGCACGTGTGGTCCTGGTGGGCAAGAGTGCCGCCCAAGACCCGGCCCAAGTCTTGGAGCTGGTACGCCGCGAGCATATTTCAGTGGTGCAGGCCACCCCGTCTACCTGGCGGATGTTGCTTGATAATCCCGAGGCGCACGCGCTGCAAGGCTGCAAGATGCTCTGCGGTGGCGAGGCGCTTGCCCAGGATCTGGCGGACCGCATGCTGGCGCTGTCGGACCAGGTGTGGAATCTCTATGGCCCCACTGAAACCACCATCTGGTCGGCGCAACACCCACTCAGCCGGGCGTTGCCGCAGGCCTGGCTTGGCCGGCCCATCGATAACACTCACCTGTACATCCTGGGCAGCGATTTGCAGCCAGTGCCAGTGGGTGTGGTGGGTGAACTGCTGATTGGCGGAGAAGGCCTGGCCCGTGGTTACCATCAGCGTGCCGGGCTGACCGCCGAACGTTTTATTCCCCATCCGTTTTCCAGCTCCGGGCAACGGCTGTATCGCACCGGCGACCTGGCGCGTTATCGCGCCGACGGTGTGATTGAGTATGTCGGCCGCCTGGATCACCAGGTGAAAATACGTGGCTTCCGCATCGAACTGGGAGAAATCCAGGCACGCCTGCAGGAGCACCCGGCCGTGCGCGAAGCCGCCGTTATCGCCCGAGAGGGCGGTGTCGGCCTGCAACTGGTGGGGTATGTAGTGCCAGGCGAACCGCTCGGCCACGACCGGCAAGTGCTGCTGCGCGATGAGCTCAAGGCCCGCCTGATGGAAACCCTGCCGGCCTACATGGTCCCGGCGTTTCTGGTGATGCTCGACAGCCTGCCACTGACCCCCAACGGCAAACTCGACCGCAAGGCGCTGCCGGCGCCGGATGCCAGTCAGTTGCAACAGGCCTACGTTGCGCCGCACAGCGATCTGCAACGGCAAGTCGCCGGCATCTGGCAGCAGGTGCTGCAACTGGAGCAGGTAGGACTTACCGATAACTTCTTCGAACTGGGCGGGCATTCGCTGCTGGCGGTAAATGTCGTGTCGCGTATTCAACTTGAGCTGGGCTTGAAATTGACCCCGCAACTGCTGTTCCAGCACCCCCTCCTGGAAGACTTTGCCCACCATCTGGAACACGCCGGCGGGCAACAAATCAATGAATCGAAACTGAGCAAGCTGGAATTTCTGCTTGACGAAATGGAGGAAGTTTAATGGACATCCACGCCGCCCAGAGAATCGCTCGGCGTTTCATTACCTTGCCCCTCGACAAGCGTCGCCTGTACCTGGAGAAAATGCTTCAGGAAGGTGTTTCCCCGGCGAACTTGCCTATTCCCGAAGTCCAGTCGGCCGTTGAAGCGATTCCCCTGTCCTTTGCCCAGGAACGCCAGTGGTTCCTGTGGCAGTTGGACCCCCAGAGCACGGCGTACAACCTGCCCATGGTCCTGCGCTTGCGCGGGAACCTGGACCTGCTGGCGTTGCAGCAGTGTTTCAATCAACTGATCGCCCGTCATGAAAGCCTGCGCACCCGCTTTGTGCAGCGTGACGAAGGGGTAAGCCAGAACATCCTCGCCGAAGCGCCCCTAGACATTCCCTTGACGGTGCTGGCACCACAGGCCGATATCGAGGCGGCAATCACCGGGTTTGTCGAAGCGCAGACCGGGCAGCTGTTCGACCTGAACGAGGGGCCGCTGCTGCGGGTCAGCCTGCTGCAGATCGATGGGCAGGATCACATCCTGACGTTTGTGCAGCACCATATCGTGTCCGACGGCGGTTCGATCCAACTGATGGTCAATGAGCTGGTGCAGCTGTATGACGCCTGCCAGCGCGGCGAAACCCTGGTGCTGCCGGCGTTGCCGATCCAGTACGCCGACTATGCCATCTGGCAGCGTCACTGGATGGAAGCCGGCGAGCGCGAACGGCAACTGGCCTATTGGTGCGAGCAGTTGGGTGACGAGCAGCCGGTGTTGGCGCTGCCGACCGACCGTGCGCGGCCGGCCGAGCAGAGTTATCGCGGCGCGCGTTTTGAAATTGCACTGCCGCATGCCCTGAGCCAGCGCCTCAGGCAATTGGCCCAGCAGGAAAAGGCCACGCTGTTCATGGTGCTGCTGGCGTCCTTCCAGGCGTTTTTGTATCGCTACAGCGGGCAGCGTGATATCCGTGTCGGGGTTCCGACCGCTAACCGCAACCGGGTGGAAACCGAACACCTGGTGGGCTTTTTCGTTAACACGCAGGTACTTCGCGCCGAGGTAGTGGGCGAGCAGCCGTTCAGTGTTCTGCTGGACCAGGTCCGCCAGGCTGCCCTGGGGGCGCAGGACCATCAGGACCTGCCATTCGAGCAGTTGGTCGAGGCGTTACACCCGCAACGCAGCCTCAGCCATGCACCGCTGTTCCAGGTGATGTTCAACCACCAGCGCATGGCAGCCGCCGGCACTGGCGCGCTCGCACTGCAGCTGCCGGGCCTGTCCATCGAAGGCGTGGCCTGGGAGAACCGCACTGCGCAGTTCGACTTGACCCTGGAAACCTACGAGTCCGATGACGGCATAGCAGCGGCCCTGACCTATGCCACTGACCTGTTTGATGCGCTGACGATAGAGCGTCTGGCGCGGCATTGGCAGACTCTGCTGCAAGGAATCGTCGAGCAGCCCCACGCCCGTGTCGGCGAGTTGCCGTTGCTTGATGTCGCCGAGCGCGAGCAGATGGTGCAGGACTGGAACGCCACCTCACAGCCTTTTGGCGGCCTGACGCATCAGGTGATCGCCGCCCAGGCCGAGCGTACGCCCGACGCGGTTGCGCTGGTATGCGAGCAGCAACAGCTGACGTATCGCCAACTCAACCAGCGCGCCAACCACTTGGCGCATCGCTTGATCAACATGGGGGTTGGGCCTGACGCGCTGGTGGGTATCGCCGTTGAGCGCAGCGTGGAAATGGTCGTCGGCCTACTGGCCATTCTCAAGGCCGGTGGCGCTTATGTACCGCTGGATACCCAGTACCCGGCCGACCGCCTGGCTTACATGCTTCAGGACAGTGGCGCGCAGTGGTTGCTGACCCAGGCGGCAGTACGTGATCAGTTGCCCATCCCGCCGGGCGTCCAGGTGCTGGTCCTGTGCGACACTGACGAAACGTTGCAAGCCAACCCGCAGGTTGCCGTGCAACCCGACAACCTTGCCTATGTCATCTACACCTCCGGTTCCACCGGCCGGCCCAAGGGTGTCTCGGTTCGTCACCGAGGGTTGGCCAATCACATGGCCTGGATGTGCAAGACATTGCCACTGCAAAGCAGCGATCGGATCCTGCAAAAGACCGCGTTCAGCTTCGATGCTTCGGTATGGGAGTTCTGGCTACCGTTGATGACGGGTGCACAGTTGGTGATGGCCCAGCCAGGGTTGGCCGAGAGCCTGTCACTGTTGTGGGAGCAGGTCGAGGCACAGCGGATCACGGTCCTGCAGTTGGCGCCTTCACTGCTGCAAGCCTTGCTGCCTGAAGCGAGCGATGCCCAGCTGGCGTCGCTGAACGTCGTGTTGTGCGGTGGCGAAGCCTTGAGTACCGAGCTGAGCCGACAGTTGCAGCAGCGTTGGAGCGGGCGCTTGATCAACCTGTACGGCCCGACCGAAGCGACCATCGATACCAGCAGCCATGAAGTGCCTGTCGACCCTGCCGGCCCGATCGTGGCGATCGGCAAGCCGATCGACAACGTACGCACTTATGTCCTGAGCGAAGCGTTTGAGCCGTGCCCGCCGGGTGCGGCCGGTGAGTTGTATATCGGAGGGGATTCCCTGGCCCGTGGTTATCACCTGCGCCCGGGAATGACCGCCGAGCGATTTATTCCCGACCCGTTTGCTTCCCGTAGCGGCGCACGACTTTATCGTACCGGCGACCTGGTGCGTTATCGCCAGGACGGTGTGATCGACTACATCGGACGCATTGACCACCAAGTGAAGATTCGTGGGTTGCGCATCGAACTGGGTGAAATCGAAGCCCGCTTGCTTGCCCTCGACGGTGTGCGTGAAGCCATGGTACTGGCGCAGGGTGACGCCGGTGCCCAGGTGTTGGTGGCCTACATCATCGCGGCCGCAGGCGACCTGCAACCCGCGCCGTTGCGCGAGCAGATCCGTGCCGGGCTCAAGGCCAACTTGCCGGATTACATGGTCCCGGCCCATTTGCTGTTTCTTGAGCAATGGCCACTCACCGTCAATGGCAAGCTGGACCGCAAGGCCTTGCCACTGCCGGATGTCAGCCAGGCCGAACACGCCCATGTGGCGCCGCAGAGCGAGCTTGAGCAACGTATCGCGGTGATCTGGCAGGACGTGTTGAAACGTCCGTCCATCGGTGTCACCGACAACTTCTTCGAGCTGGGCGGTGATTCGATCATCTCGATCCAGGTGGTCAGCCGTGCGCGCCAGGCCGGGATTCGTTTCACCCCTAAAGAGCTGTTCCAGCACCAGACTGTCCAGGGCCTGGCCCAGGTTGCGCAATTGGCCGCCGGGGTGGTGATCGACCAGTCGGCAGTCGTCGGTGAGGCTCCCCTGGCACCGGTACAGATCGCCTTTTTTGAACAGCCGGTGCCTGATCGCGCGCGCTGGAACCAGTCCGTCATGCTCACGCCGAGGGTCACGTTGGACGTGGCGCTGCTGGAGCAGGCGCTCAAGCATCTGGTGACTCATCACGATGCGCTGCGGATGGCGTTCACTGCTCAGGCGCAAGGCTGGTCGGCGCGCTATCAGGCGCCGGGTGAGTACTCCGGGGCGCTGGTCCGGGAGGCTCGGAACATTGACCTTGAGGCGCTGGAGCAATGGGGCGACCAGGCCCAGGGCAGCCTGAACCTGGAGCGCGGCCCGCTGTTGCGGGCGGTGCTGGCGAACTTGAACGATGGCAGCCAGCGTTTGCTGGTGGTCATTCATCATCTGGTGGTGGACGGGATTTCCTGGCGCATTTTGTTCGAGGACCTGCAAAAGGCCTACCAGCAGCTCGCCAGCGGCCAGCGTTGCGTGTTGCCGGCCAAGACCAGTTCATTCAAGGCCTGGGTAGAACGCCTGGGGCAGGCGGCGACTGCGGATACGTTGCGCGCCCAGCTCGATTACTGGGAAGGCTTGTTGAGCGGTTCGTCGACGGCCCTGCCGGTGGACCATCCCCATGGTTCGCTCTCCAATCGCCACGCGATGACGGTGCACACCCAGCTTGATGCCCAGGCCACGCGGCAACTGCTGCAAGAGGCGCCGGCGGCCTATCGCACCCAGGTCAATGACCTGTTGCTCAGCGCACTGGCACGGGTTATTGGTCGCTGGACCGGGCAGGACAGTGCGCTGATCCAGCTCGAAGGCCACGGCCGTGAAGACCTGTTCGATGACGTTGACCTGACACGTACCGTGGGCTGGTTCACCAGCCTGTTTGCGGTCAGGTTGCCGGTCGAAAGCGATATCGCGCACTCGATCAAGGCGGTGAAAGAACAACTGCGGGCGATTCCAGACAAGGGGATTGGCTACGGTGTATTGCGCTACCTGGGCGATGAACCATCCCGCAGCCGCTTGCAGGCGCTGCCGGCGCCGAGGATTACGTTCAACTACCTGGGGCAGTTCGATGGCAGTTTCGATGACGAGCAGGCTTTGTTCGCTCCCTCGGGTGAGGCGCGCGGGCTGGAGCAAAGCCCGGAGGCGGCGCTCGGTAACTGGCTGACCCTCAATGGCCAGGTATATGGCGGCGAACTGAGCCTGGGCTGGACCTTCAGCGGGCAGATGTTTGACGCCTCGGCGGTACAGCGCCTGGCCGATGAATACCGTCTTGAGCTGCTGAGCGTGATCGCTCATTGCACGGCGCCCGGCAACAGCGGCTTGACGCCTTCGGATGTTCCGCTGGCCGGGCTCGGTCAGCGTCAACTGGATGCCTTGCCGCTGGCCCTGTCGGCTGTCGAAGATATCTACCCGCTATCGGCCATGCAGCAAGGCATGCTGTTTCACACCCTGTATGAGCAAGGTGGCGGCGACTACATCAATCAAATGCGCCTGGACGTTACCGGGCTGGATCCCGAGCGCTTCCGCCAGGCCTGGCAGGCGTGCGTGAACAGCCATGAAATCCTGCGTACCGGCTTCCTGTGGCAGGGTGATCTGGAGCGACCGCTGCAAGTGGTGCACAAGCACCTGGAGTTGCCATTCACTGTGCTCGACTGGCAGGAGCACCCGGCACTTGATGGCGCACTCGATACCCTGGCCGACGCTGACCGCCAGCGTGGTTTCGACCTTGTGCAGGCGCCTCTGCTGCGCCTGACCGTTGTGCGCACGGCGCCGGATCAGTGCCATTTGATCTATACCTCCCACCACATTCTGATGGATGGCTGGAGCAATTCCCGGCTGCTTGGTGAGGTGCTGCAACGCTACAGCGGGCAAGAGCCCGAGCACCAGCCGGCGCGCTATCGCGACTACATTGGCTGGCTGCAATCCCAGGACCAGACGCTGCGAGCAGCGTTCTGGACGCAACAGTTGGCACCGCTGCAAGCGCCGACACGGCTGGCCCAGGCGGTGGCCGCGCCGCTGTCCGCAGATGCCGGCTACGCCAGTCATTTCGAGGTGCTGGACTCGCGCCAGACGCGCCTGCTGAACGAGTTTGCCCGCCAGCAGAAAGTCACCCTCAATACCTTGCTGCAAGCCGCCTGGCTCCTGCTTTTGCAGCGTTATACCGGGCAGTCGACGGTGTGCTTTGGCGCCACCGTGGCTGGGCGTCCGGCCGACCTCAAAGGCGTCGAGCAGCAGATCGGCCTGTTCATCAACACCCTGCCGGTGATCGCCAGCCCGCTTGCCGGGGAGACGGTCAGCCACTGGTTACAGACCGTTCAGGGGCAAAACCTGGCGCTGCGCGAGCATGAGCACACGCCGCTGTTCGAGATTCAGCGCTGGGCCGAACACGGTTCCGAGTCATTGTTCGACACGCTGTTGGTGTTCGAAAACTACCCGATCTCCGAGGCGCTGGCTCAAAGCGCGGACGATGGGCTGTCCTTTGGTGCCGTTGTGGCCCATGAGCAGAGCAATTATCCGCTGACACTTTCCGTCAATGCCGGGCAGACGCTGGGGTTGCACTACCACTATGACCGCAGTCAGTTTGCGGCCGGGAAGATGGCGGGCATTGCCCGTCATCTTAACCAGTTGCTTGCGCGCTTCATGGCCGGCAGTGAACAGGTGCTGGCGCAACTCGCCACCCTTGAGGGCGATGAACGTCGGCTGGTCGAACATACCTGGAACGCCAATGGCCTGGACTTCCCGCGTGAGCGGTGCATCCATCAACAGATTCAGGACCAGGTGCAGCGTACGCCCGACGCCCTGGCGGTTATCTGGGGTGATGAGCAACTGACCTACCGCCAGTTGAACGGCCGGGCGAATGCCCTGGCCCACAAGCTGGTGGCGCTGGGTGTTGGTCCTGAAGTGCGGGTTGGCGTGGCCATGCCGCGCAGTGCGCAGATGGTCGTGGCATTGCTCGCGGTACTCAAGGCGGGCGGCGCGTATGTGCCGCTGGACCCGGATTACCCGGCCGAGCGCGTGGCCTACATGCTCAAGGACAGCCAGGCGCGGGTGTTGTTGACCCAGGCTGCGGTGGCGCTTGAGGTGGACGCTTCGATTGACGTGCTGCTTGTGGATGCTCAGGAAGTTGATGATCAGGATCTGGACGTTGCGGTCCACGCCGGCAACCTGGCCTACGTGATCTACACCTCCGGCTCCACCGGCCTGCCCAAGGGCGTGGCCATTACTCACCGTAACGTGGCGGCGCTGACCCAGTGGTCGCAGCAGGTTTACAGCCCTGAAGACATTCAAGGGGTGCTGGCCTCGACGTCGATCTGCTTCGACTTGT
>NZ_JACAQC010000018.1:0-9414 GCF_013385345.1 Pseudomonas sp. I8001 | reverse complement strand
CAAGGCCTGGGGCGAGCGGCTGCTGCGTCACGCCAGCAGCGAGCAGATGCATCAAGAGCTGGATTACTGGCAGCAAGCGTTGCAGGGCGTACCTGCAGCACTGCCGTGCGATAACCCTCACGGTAAACAATTGAATCGTGACGCGCAGGTGGTGCAGACGCATCTGGACAAAACGCTGACTCGACAGCTGTTGCAGCACGCTCCGGCGGCGTACCGGACTCAGGTCAACGACCTGCTGTTGACGGCGTTGGCGCGGGTCATCAGCCGTTGGGCGCAGACGCCTTCGGTGCTGGTGCAGTTGGAGGGGCACGGCCGCGAGGAGTTGTTCGACGAGCTGGACCTGACCCGCAGCGTGGGGTGGTTCACCAGCGTATTCCCGGCGAAGCTCACCCCGGCGGCCGATATCGCGGGTTCCATCAAGCAGATCAAGGAGCAACTGCGGGCGATCCCTGAAAAGGGCCTGGGTTTTGGCCTGCTGCGTTACTTGGGGGATGCCCACGCGCAATCGGTGCTTGAAGCGTTGCCGACACCGCGTATTACCTTCAATTACCTCGGTCAATTCGATAGCAGTTTCCAGGCGCAGGACGCGTTGTTCATGCCAGGCCGCGAGCCTGCCGGGGCCGAGCAAAGTCCTGAAGCGCCACTGGGCAACTGGCTGGAAATCAACGGCCAGGTGTACGACGGCGAGCTGGACTTGAGCTGGACCTTCAGCCCGCACATGTTCGATGCACAAGCCCTCAAGGCCCTGGCCGATGACTATGCCGGTGAGTTGCAAGCGCTGATCGAACATTGCTGCCTGCCGTCCACCCAGGGTGTGACCCCTTCGGACTTCGCCCTGGTGCAGTTGACCCAGCAGCAACTGGAAGGGTTGCCTGTACCCGCAGGGGATATCGAGGACATCTTCCCGTTGTCGGCCATGCAGCAAGGCATGTTGTTCCACAGCCTTTACCAGCAGGACGCCAGTGATTACATCAACCAGATGCGCCTGGATATCGATGGTCTGGACACAGCGCGTTTCCGCGACGCCTGGCAAGCGGCGGTGGATGCCCATGACAGCCTGCGCAGCGGTTTTATCTGGCAGGGGGAGTTGGACCATCCGCTGCAGATCATTCGCAGGCAGGCGCCGCTGAGTTTTGTCGAGCACGACTGGCGTACTCGTCCCGAGCTGGCGGCGGCGCTGGACGCTGCTGCCGCTGCCGAGCAGGCGCAGGGTTTCGATCTGGGCGAGGCGCCGTTGCTGCGCTTGACCCTGATTCGTACGGGCGAGCAGCGTCATCATCTGATTTACACCCACCACCACATCCTGATGGACGGCTGGAGTAACTCGCAGTTGCTGGGTGAGGTGCTGCAACGCTACAGCGGTCAACATGCGATGGCGCCGGTCGGCCGTTATCGTGACTATATGGCGTGGCTGGCATCCCAGGATACGGCACGCAGTGAGCTGTTCTGGAAGGCTCAGTTACGCCCTCTGAGCGAGCCCACCCGGCTGATCCAGGCGTTCGGCGCCACGCCTGTGCCGGTGCAAACAGAGCCTGCCTACGGTGACTACCAGCAACTGTTCGACGCCGCCCGTACCCATCGCCTGAACGAGTTCGCCCGTCAGCACAAGGTCACGCTCAATACCGTGCTTCAGGCCGCCTGGCTGGTGTTGTTGCAACGCTACACCGGACAGCAGACCGTATGTTTCGGTGCCACGGTCTCGGGGCGCCCGGCCGAAATTCGCGATATCGAGCAGCAGGTCGGGCTGTTCATCAATACCTTGCCAGTGATCGCCGAGGTTCGTGCCGAGCAGCCGATGGGTGAGTGGTTGCAGGTGTTGCAGCAACAAAACCTGATGCTGCGGGAGCACGAGTACACCCCGTTATTCGAGATCCAGCGCTGGGCCAGCAGTGCCGCCGATTCGCTGTTCGACAGCCTGCTGGTATTCGAGAACTACCCGGCTTCCGAAGCGTTGCGCCAGGCGGCGGTGCCCGAGCTGAGCTTCGGCCCTGTCGACAGCCAGGAGCGGACCAACTACCCGTTGACCCTGGCGGTGGCGACCGGCGAGACCCTGGCGATTCACTACAGCTACCTGCGCGCGTCTCTGGCCGCCGAGCATGTACGCCAGATCAGCCTGCACCTGGAACAACTGCTGGAACACATGCTGGCATTGGTTCCGGGTGCCGCAGTCGGCGAGTTGCAACTGGTGACGGCCATCGAGCGCCAGCAATTGGTGGATGACTGGAACTGCCGTGATACGCGCTTCAGTACCACCACTTCGATCCATCAGTTGATCCAGGCCCAGGCCCTGCGTGCACCGGATGCCGTGGCCTTGATGTTTGCCGAGGAGCAACTGACCTATGGGCAACTGGATCGGCGTGCCAACCGCCTGGCCCACAAACTGATCGATCAGGGTGCCGGGCCGGACGTTCTGGTGGGCATCGCCCAGGAACGTGGGCTGGGCATGGTGGTTGGGCTCCTGGCGATTCTCAAGGCGGGCGCGGCCTATGTGCCGCTCGACCCGGAATACCCGCGTGAACGCCTGGCCTACCTGATGCAGGACAGTGGCATCGGACTGCTGCTCACCGATTCGCGCCTGGCTGAGCGCCTGCCGACGCCCGTCGGGATCACGCGCCTGGAGCTGGACCGTCTGGCGCTGGACGCAATGCCCGACAGCCCACCGGTGGTCGACCTGCACGGGCAAAACCTGGCCTATGTGATTTACACCTCGGGCTCCACCGGCCAGCCCAAGGGCGTGACGGTTGCCCATGACGCCCTGGCCATGCATTGCCTGGCTATCGGCGAGCGCTATGCCATGAGCGAGCAGGACTGCGAGCTGCATTTCATGTCCTTCGCGTTCGACGGTGCCCATGAACGCTGGCTGACCACCTTGAGTCACGGTGGCCGCCTGTTGATTCGCGACTCCAGCCTCTGGACGCCGGAGCAGACGTACCAGGCCATGCACCGTCACGGTGTGACCGTCGCGGCATTCCCGCCGGTGTATTTGCAGCAATTGGCCGACTACGCCGACCAGCATGGCAACCCTCCGGCCGTGCGCATCTACTGCTTTGGCGGTGATGCGGTGCCCCAGGCGTCGTTCGAGCTGGTCAAGCGTGCGCTCAAGCCGCAGCACATCATCAACGGCTATGGCCCGACCGAAACCGTGGTTACGCCGCTGATCTGGAAGGCTGCGGCAGACCAGATGTGCGGCGCCGCCTATGCGCCGATCGGCAGCCGTATCGGTGACCGCAGTGCCTATGTACTGGATGCCGGCGGCGGGTTGCTGCCCCAGGGCCTGGCCGGTGAGTTGTACCTGGGCGGGGAAGGGGTGGCGCGTGGTTACCTTAACCGTGCGGCGCTGACGGCCGAGCGCTTTGTACCGGATCCGTTCGCTGGCTCCGGTGGCCGTCTGTATCGCAGCGGCGACCTGGTTCGCCAGCGGGCCGACGGGGTGATCGACTACCTGAGCCGGATCGACCACCAGGTAAAAATCCGTGGTTTCCGTATCGAGTTGGGGGAGATCGAGGCTCGGTTGCAGGAGCAACCGCAGGTGCAGGAAGCCGTGGTGCTGGCGCAAGAGGGCGTGAACGGGGCGCAACTGGTGGGCTATGTGGTGACTGCCGTCACTGCAGCAGACGAGGAGGTATCGGGCGCGCGGACTAAATTGCGTGAGCGGCTCAACGTTCGTCTTAAAGAGATTCTGCCGGGCTACATGGTTCCTACCTATCTGGTGTTCCTCGAAGAGTTGCCCCTGACCCCCAATGGAAAGCTGGATCGCCGTGCACTGCCGGTGCCCGACGCCAGCTTCATGCAGCGCATTTATGCCGCCCCGCAAGGCACCGTGGAGCAAACCCTGGCCGCTGTCTGGGCGGACGTCCTGGGCGTGCAGCAAGTGGGCAGGGAGGACAACTTCTTCGAGTTGGGTGGGCATTCATTACTGGCGACGCAAGCGACTGCGATGGCGCAGATGCAATTGGGAGCCAACGTCGCGCTGGACCTGATCTTCAAGGCAAGCACCTTGCGTGACTACGCAAGTGCTGTTGATGGCTGCTTGAACAGCAACCTTGAGCAGGACCTGAGCGATATGCATGACTTCCTCACCGAGCTGGAGACAAATTGAGATGGCGTTAATGGATAACATCGAGCTGGTTCAACGTTTCATCAGGCTGGCGCTGCCTCAGCGCAAGGCCTTTTTTGAAAAGTTGGCCAGCAAGGGCATGAGCCTTGGGCAACTGCCTGTGCCGATGATCCGCCATGAGTTTGAAGCCATACCGTTGTCCTATGCCCAGCACCGCCAGTGGTTTCTCTGGCAGTTGGAGCCCGAGAGCGCGGCCTACCACGTACCTGCTGCCCTGCGTTTGCGGGGTGTGCTGGATGTCGAGGCTTTGCAGCGCAGCTTTCAGGTGTTGATCGAGCGTCATGAGTCCTTGCGTACGCGTTTTGTCCAGGATGCCGGGCAGACGTTGCAGGTGATTACCCCGGCGGCGGACTTTAACCTGCCGGTGCACACCCTGGAGCCTGGCGATGCGGCCGGGCTTGAGGCGCGCATCAGTGCATTCGTCGAAGCACAGACGCGTCAGTTGTTCGATTTGCAGCAAGGCCCGTTGCTGCGGGTCTGCCTGTTGCGCGTGGCGCCGGACGAGCATGTGCTGGTGCTGACCCAGCACCATATCGTTTCCGATGGTTGGTCCATGCAAGTGCTGGTTGAGGAACTGGTGCAATGCTACGCCGCCTTCACCCAGGGCCACGCTCCGCAACTGCCGGCGCTGGCGATCCAGTACGCCGACTACGCCATCTGGCAGCGACACTGGATGGAGGCCGGCGAGCGTGATCGTCAACTCGCTTACTGGACCGCGCAGTTGGGCGACCTGCCGCCGGTGCTGGAGCTGCCCACCGACAAGCCCCGTCCCTTGCAACCGAGCTACCGTGGCGAACGCCTGGAAATTGTCCTGGATGCGAGCCTGGGGCAACCTTTGAAAGCCCTCGCCCAGCGTGAGGGGGTGACGCTGTTCATGGTGTTGCTGGCATCGTTCCAGTTACTGCTGCACCGCTACAGCGGGCAGCGGGATGTCCGGGTCGGGGTGCCGGTGGCCAACCGCAACCGGCCGGAAACCAAAGGCCTGATCGGCTTTTTCGTTAACACCCAGGTGCTCAAGGCCGAGATCGACGGCCAGATGTCGTTCCGGGCCTTGCTGGCCCAGGTCAAGCAGGCAGCCTTGGGCGCCCAGGAGCATCAGGAACTGCCCTTCGAGCAGTTGGTCGAGGCGCTGCACCCCGAGCGAAGCCTGGGGCATAACCCGTTGTTCCAGGTGATGTATAACCACCAGAGCGAAGGTCGCGGCTCCAGTGCCGAGCCCGTATTGAACCTGCCGCAGTTGACCGTCGAAGGCCTGGACTGGAAAACCTGCACGGCGCAATTTGACCTGACCCTGGACACGGCGGAGTCGGCACGCGGTCTGTCAGCCGCACTGACTTATGCCACCGATGTATTTACCGCCGAGGCCATCGAACGCCTGGCGCAGCATTGGCAAAATCTGTTGCGGGCAATCATCACCAGTCCGCACCAGGCGGTAGGGGAGTTGCCGTTGCTGGCGGCGGACGAACACCGGCGCATCCTCCAGCAGCGGAACCCGAACCTGCGGGCATTCGACGTGAACCAGTGCCTGCACCATTTGATCGAAGCCCAGGCCGAGCGTACCCCCGATGCCCTTGCCATCAGCTACGAAGATCAGCACCTGACGTACGGTCAGTTGAATGCGGATGCCAACCTGTTGGCGTATCGGCTGATCGAGGCCGGTGTCGGCCCTGATGTGTTGGTGGGGCTCTCTACCGAGCGCTGCCTGGAGATGCTGGTCGGTCTGCTGGCGGTGCTCAAGGCCGGTGGTGCCTATGTGCCCATGGACCCTGGTTATCCACAGGATCGTTTGCATTACATGATGCAGGACAGCAGCATTGCGTTGCTGTTGGCGCAGTCCTCTGTGCTTGAACACTTGGCGCCAGCACCGTCGATTCGTGTGCTGGCACTGGATAACGTCGTCGGCGCAGGCCAGGAACCGTCGGGCAACCCGCAGGTGGCGGTCAGCCCTGACAACCTGGCATACGTGATTTACACCTCGGGCTCTACCGGACAGCCCAAGGGCGTGCTGCTGCCCCATCGCAATGTGGTGCGCCTGTTCAGTGCCACCGATGACTGGTTCCGCTTTGGCGCGACGGATGTGTGGACGCTGTTCCACTCCTGTGCCTTCGACTTTTCCGTGTGGGAGCTGTTCGGTGCGCTGACATACGGCGCGCGCCTGGTGGTTGTGCCCCATGACGTCAGCCGTTCCACCGAAGACTTCTACGCCTTGCTCTGCCGTGAGCAAGTGACCGTGCTCAACCAGACACCTTCGGCGTTCAAGCAGTTGGTGCAGGTCGCCTGCGCTCACCCGGCCGCAGGCCTTGAGCACTTGCGCTACGTGGTGTTTGGCGGTGAGGCACTGGAGGTCAACGCATTGCAGCCGTGGTTTGAGCATTTCGGTGATCGTTCGCCGCAACTGATCAACATGTATGGCATCACTGAAACCACCGTTCACGTGACGTATCGACCCATCACCCGGGCCGACTTGGCGAACGAGGCGAGCAGCCCGATCGGCGAGCCTATCGTTGACCTGTCCTGGTACCTGCTGGACGCTCAGCTCAACCCGGTCCCTGAAGGTTGCATCGGCGAGCTGTATGTCGGCCAGGCGGGCCTGGCCCGAGGCTACCTGCACCGTGGCGATCTGACCGCCAGCCGGTTTATTCCCGATCCGTTCCGTGCTGACGGCGCGCGCCTGTACCGTACCGGCGACCTCGCGCGTTTGCGTGCGGGCGGGGTGGTGGAATATGTCGGGCGGATCGACCATCAAGTGAAAATTCGCGGGTTTCGTATCGAGTTGGGTGAGATCGAGGCGCAACTGCTCAAGTTGGCTTGCGTGCGTGAAGTTGCGGTGTTGGCGCGGCCCGGCGTGGGCGGCCAGCAGTTGCTGGCCTATATCGTGCCGGCCGCACCGGTCTTCGACGCAGAGACCCATGATGGCCTGCGCGAGACCATTCGCCAGTCGCTCAAGGCCGAGCTGCCGGACTATATGATTCCGGCGCATGTGGTCTTTCTGCCGAGCCTGCCGTTGACGGTCAACGGCAAACTCGACCGCCAGGCGCTGCCAGAGCCTGAGCTGCAACAGCAGTCGTATGAAGCGCCGTGCGGTGAGCTGGAACAACAGGTGGCGTTGATCTGGCAAGAGGTCCTGGGGGTTGAGCGTGTCGGTCGCCAGGACGATTTCTTCGAGCTCGGCGGTCACTCGTTGCTGGCCACCCAAGTGGTATCGAGGGTGCGTCATGGTCTTGAGCTGAACGTGCCGCTCAAGGCGTTGTTCGAGCACACGACCCTGCAGGCATTCGCCCGGGTATTGAACCAGGAACCCGCCGAGCAGGCCCCCGCGTTTGTCGTGGTTGATCGTGGCTCGGCATTGCCGTTGTCGTATGCCCAGGAGCGCCAGTGGTTCCTCTGGCAGCTCGATCCCCTGAGTGGTGCCTACAACATACCGACGGCCTTGCGCCTCGCAGGCGCGCTGGATATCCAGGCGCTCCAGAGCAGCTTTGACGAGTTGCTGGTGCGTCATGAAACCTTGCGTACTACGTTTGTCCAGGACCATCAGCGCACCCTGCAAGTGATCCATGCGCCAGTGCCAATGGCGATTGTCGTGGACACCCTTGACGCCGGCACTGATCCGCACGCCGGGATTGCCGCTTATGTGCAGACCCATGCCGAGGCGTTGTTCGACCTGCAGACCGGGCCCTTGTTACGCGTGAAGTTGTTGCGCCTGGCCGATGATGATCACGTGCTGGTGCTGACCCAGCATCACATCGTCTCCGATGGCTGGTCCATGCAACTGATGGTGCAGGAACTGGTTGAGCTCTATGACGCCTTCAGCAGCGGCCGCGCGCCTGAGGCCAGGCCATTGCCGATCCAATATGCCGACTATGCCGCCTGGCAGCGTCAATGGATGGAGGCCGGTGAGCGTAAGCGCCAACTGGCTTATTGGACCCGGCAACTGGCCGGTGACCAGCCGTTGCAATTGCCGTTGGACTATTCGCGCCCGGCCGAACAAAGCTTTCGGGGGGCGCAGCTGGAAATCGTCCTGCAACCCGGGCTCGGCGCTTCGCTGCTCGGCCTGGCCCAGCAACTGCGTGTGACGCCGTTCATGCTCTTGCTTGCCTCATTCCAGACGTTGCTGCATCGCTACAGCGGGCAATCCGACATCCGGGTCGGGGTCCCGATTGCCAACCGCAACCGGGTTGAGACCGAGCGCCTGATCGGCTTTTTCGTCAATACCCAGGTACTCAAGGCCGATGTGAAACCGACCCTGGCGTTCGCGGATGTCGTGCAGCAAGTCCGGCAGACCGCCCTTGAAGCCCAGGCTCACCAGGACCTGCCATTCGAACAGTTGGTTGAAGCGTTGCACCCTGAGCGCAGCCTGAGTCATAGCCCGCTGTTCCAGGTGATGTTCAACCATCAGAGCGAGGCGGCGCGCGGACAGCAGGCGACGCGCTTGCCGGGCCTGGCCATCGAAAGCCTTGAGTGGGCCAGCCACACGGCCCAGTTCGACTTGGTGCTCAATACCTTTGAAACCGGGCAAGAGTTGGCCGCCACGCTGACCTACGCCACCGATCTGTTTGCGCCGGCGACGGTCGAGCGTCTTGCCGGCCATTGGCAAAACCTGCTGTGCAGCATTGTCGCGGATCACACGCGGCCGGTTGCCGAGCTGTCGTTGCTGGGCGGTCATGAGCTTGAGTTGATTGAGCGGACCTGGAACGCCAACACCCTGGACTTCCCGCGTGAGCGGTGCATCCATCAGCAGATTCAGGATCAGGTGCAGCGTACGCCCGACGCCCTGGCGGTTATCTGGGGTGATGAGCAACTGACCTACCGCCAGTTGAACGGCCGGGCGAATGCCCTGGCCCACAAGCTGGTGGCGCTGGGTGTTGGCCCTGAAGTGCGGGTTGGCGTGGCCATGCCGCGCAGTGCGCAGATGGTTGTGGCATTGCTCGCGGTGCTCAAGGCGGGTGGTGCGTATGTACCGCTGGACCCGGATTACCCGGCCGAGCGCGTGGCCTACATGCTCAAGGACAGCCAGGCGCGGGTGTTGTTGACCCAGGCTGCTGTGGCGCTTGAGGTGGATGCTTCGATTGACGTGCTGCTTGTGGATGCTCAGGAAGTTGATGATCAGGATCTGGACGTTGCGGTCCACGCCGGCAACCTGGCCTATGTGATCTACACCTCCGGCTCGACCGGCCTGCCCAAGGGCGTGGCCATTACTCACCGTAACGTGGCGGCGCTGACCCAGTGGTCGCAGCAGGTTTACAGCCCTGAAGACATTCAAGGGGTGCTGGCCTCCACGTCGATCTGCTTCGACTTGT
>NZ_JACAQC010000017.1:52369-107539 GCF_013385345.1 Pseudomonas sp. I8001 | reverse complement strand
CAAGGCCTGGGGCGAGCGGCTGGCTCGCTTTGCCCGGGAGGAGGCGCTGGAGCAATTGCCTTACTGGCAAATGCAGTTGCACGATGTTCAAGCCCAATTGCCCTCGGACCATTCCGGTGGTCGGCAAACCAACCAGGACGGCCTCACGGTGTACAGCCGTCTGGACTCGGTGCAGACCCGCCGCCTGTTGCAGGACGCCCCGGCGGCCTATCGCACGCAAATCAACGACTTGCTGCTGACGGCACTGGCGCGGGTGATTTGCCGCTGGACCGGCCAGGCGAGCACCTTGATCCAATTGGAAGGCCATGGCCGTGAGGACCTGTTTGATGAAGTTGACCTGACCCGCAGCGTCGGCTGGTTCACCAGTGCTTTCCCGGTCAAGCTGACCCCGGCCGGTGACCCGGCGGGTTCGCTGAAAAACATCAAGGAGCAACTGCGCGCAATCCCCGATAAAGGCCTGGGTTTTGGTGTGTTGTCTACCTTTGCCGAGACAGAGACGCGGGAGGCGATGGCGCAGTTGCCTGCACCGCAGATCACCTTCAATTACCTGGGCCAGTTCGACAGCAGTTTTGACGATGGCGATGTACCGCTCTGGGCACCTTGCGACGAAGCCCGTGGGCCGGAGCAAAACGCAGAGGCGCCGTTGGCCAACGGCCTGATCCTCAATGGCCAGGTGTTCGCCGGCGAGCTCAGCCTGGGTTGGGCCTTCAGTGCCCAACGTTTCGACGAGTCGACCATCCAGCATCTGGCCGATGACTACGCCCGTGAGTTGGCTGGCCTGGTCGAGCATTGCTGCCTGCCGGGCGCCGGAGCGGTGACGCCGTCGGACTTCCCGCTGGCGACCCTGAGCCAATCCGCGCTGGACGGCTTGCCCATGACGGCACACAGCATCGAAGACATTTACCCGTTGTCACCGATGCAGCAAGGCATGCTGTTCCACACGCTATATGAACAGGCCTCTGGCGATTACATCAACCAGATGTGCCTGGACGTCGAGGGACTGGACCCGGACAAGTTCCGCCAGGCCTGGCAAGCCACCCTGGATGCCCATGACATCCTGCGCACCGGCTTCGTGTGGTTGGCTGAACAGGATCAGCCGTTGCAGATCGTGCGCAAGCAAGTGACCCTGCCTTACGCGCTGCACGACTGGCGCGGGCGTACCGGGCAGGCGCAGGCCTTGCGCCAACTGGCCGAGGCCGAACAAGCCAGGGGCTTCGAGCTTCAAGAGGCACCGTTGCTCAGGTTGACCCTGGTGGCGCTGGATGATCGTCACCATCACCTGATCCTGACTCATCACCATATCCTGATGGATGGGTGGAGCCACTCGCAGATGCTCGGTGAGGTGCTGCAACGCTACAGTGGTCATAACCCGCCGGTATCGACCGGGCGTTATCGTGATTACATTGCCTGGCTGCAAGGTCAGGACCAAACGCTCCGGGAAGCGTTCTGGAAGCAGCAGCTGGCCTCGCTGCAAACACCGACGCGCCTGGCCCAGGCGGTCGTTGCGCCACGTGTCCTGGGTACAGGCTATGCCAGCCACTTCGAGGTACTGGATGCGACTCAGGCGCGCCTTCTGAACGAGTTTGCCCGCCAGCAGAAAGTCACCCTCAATACCTTGCTGCAAGCCGCCTGGCTCCTGCTTTTGCAGCGTTATACCGGGCAGTCGACGGTGTGCTTTGGTGCCACCGTGGCTGGGCGTCCGGCCGATCTGAAGGGGGTCGAGCAGCAGATCGGGTTGTTCATCAATACCTTGCCAGTGGTTGCCAGCCCGCTCGCCGGGCAGAGCGTCAGTCATTGGTTGCAGGCGGTCCAGGCGCAAAACCTGGGGCTGCGTGAGCATGAACACACGCCGCTGTTCGAGATTCAGCGCTGGGCCGAACACGGTTCCGAGTCGTTGTTTGACACACTGTTGGTGTTCGAGAACTTCCCGATCGCCGAAGCGCTGGCCCAGGGCAGCGACAATGGCCTGGTGTTTGGCGCCGTTGCAGCCCATGAGCAGAGCAATTATCCGCTGACATTGTTGGTCAATGCCGGGCAGACGTTGGCCCTGCACTATCACTATGACTGCAGCGTGTTTGGTGCAGAGGCGATGGCAGGTATCGCTGGTCACCTCAACCGGTTGCTGGTCGAGTTGACGACTTCAAGTGAGCGGGTACTGGCTGATGTGGTGATGCTCGGTGGCGACGAACGTCAACTGATTGAACAGACCTGGAACGCCAATGGCCTGGACTTCCCGCGTGAGCGGTGCATCCATCAACAGATTCAGGACCAGGTGCAGCGTACGCCCGACGCCCTGGCGGTTATCTGGGGTGATGAGCAACTCACCTACCGCCAGTTGAACGGCCGGGCGAATGCCCTGGCGCGCAAGCTGGTGGCGCTGGGTGTTGGCCCTGAAGTGCGGGTTGGCGTGGCCATGCCGCGCAGTGCGCAGATGGTCGTGGCATTGCTCGCGGTACTCAAAGCGGGCGGCGCGTATGTGCCGCTGGACCCGGATTACCCGGCCGAGCGCGTGGCGTACATGCTCAAGGACAGCCAGGCTCGAGTGTTGCTGACGCAATCTGATGTGCTGGCGGCGGTGGAGGTGACTGCATCCATCGAAGTACTGCTGGCTGAGACTCAGGACACCGATGATCAGGACCCGGCCGTTGTGGTCAGTGCGAATAACCTGGCCTATGTGATCTACACCTCCGGCTCCACCGGCCTGCCCAAGGGCGTGGCTATTACTCACCGCAACGTGGCGGCGCTGACCCAGTGGTCGCAGCAGGTTTACAGCCCTGAAGACATTCAAGGGGTGCTGGCCTCCACGTCGATCTGCTTCGACTTGTCGGTGTGGGAGCTGTTTGTGACCCTGGCTGGCGGCGGCTTTATCGTCGGTGCCCGCAATGCCCTGGAGCTGCCGGAGCTGGCGGCCCGAGACCGGGTACGCCTGATCAACAGCGTGCCTTCGGCGATGGGAGCCTTGCAGCGTGCCGGGCAAATCCCGCAAAGCGTGCGCATCATCAATCTGGCGGGCGAACCACTGAAGCAGTCGTTGGTGGATGCGCTGTATGGCCGTGGGCATGTGCAGCATGTCTACGACCTGTATGGCCCGTCGGAAGACACCACTTACTCCACCTGGACCCGCCGCGAAGCCGGCGGCCAGGCCAATATCGGCAGGCCGTTGGCCAACACCGCCAGCTACCTGCTCGACGCCGAGTTGCACTCGGTGCCCGTCGGCGTGGCGGCGGAGCTTTACCTGGCCGGTGAGGGCATCACTCGTGGCTATCTACTGCGTCCGGGGCTGACCGCCGAGAAGTTTGTGCCGAACCCGTTCTCGACCACCGGCGAGCGCTTGTACCGCACTGGTGACCTGACCCGTTATCGCCCGGAGGGGGTGATCGAGTACGTCGGGCGCATCGACCATCAAGTGAAAATCCGCGGTTTCCGGATTGAAATGGGCGAAATCGAAGCTCAATTGATGGCCCAGGGCTCGGTACGCGAGGCCGTGGTGCTGGCGGTGGAAGGTGTGAGTGGCTTGCAACTGGTGGGTTATGTAGTGCCCGACCAGCCAGGCCTTATCGACGCCGACGCGCAAGCAGACTTGCAAGACGACCTCAAGCGCCGCCTGCATGAAGTGTTGCCTGCCTACATGGTGCCGGCGCAGTTGCTGGTGCTTGAATACCTGCCGCTGACCCCCAACGGCAAGCTTGATCGCAAGGCCTTGCCGGCCCCTGGCGCGGTACAGCGTCGCGACCAGTACACACCACCGCAGACCGACACCGAGCAGCAATTGGCGCAAATCTGGAGTGAGGTACTTAACGTCGAGCGGGTCGGCCTGGAGGATGACTTCTTTGCCTTGGGCGGGCATTCGTTGCTGGCCACCCAACTCATCGTGCGTATCCGTGAGCGAATGGACCTGCAAGTGCAGCTCAAGACGCTGTTCGCTGCCAGCACCTTGCGCACCTTCAGTGCCGAAGTGGCGCAGTTGGGATCGGCCAGTGAACCGCTGATGGATGAATTGGCTAAATCTTTGGAGGCCCTCAAACGTTTAACAGGGGATGAGCTTGAAAAGCTAATTTCAGAGTGAAGGGGATAGGTGTGAAAGAGTTGATCGGAGCAGTGGGCGAGCTTTCGCCAAAGGAACGCAAAGCCTTGGCGGTGCTGCTTAAACACAAGGGCATCAATCTCTTCAGTGTCGCGCCTGTTTTCAAGAGAAACGCCAGTGAACCGTTGTTGCTGTCCTACGCTCAGGAGCGGCAGTGGTTCTTGTGGCAGATGGATCCGCACAGTACGGCTTACCACATCTCCAGTGCCCTGAGTTTGCGTGGGGCGCTGGACGTGGCAGCCCTGGAGCGCAGCTTTTCGACGCTGATCGAGCGTCATGAATCGCTGCGTACCCATTTTGTCCAGGACGGTTCACGGCGGCTGCAGGTCATCAGCCCGGCAGCGGGCGCGAGCATCGACTTGCACACCCTGGCATCGGCGCACGCGCAACAGCGTGGCGCTCAGATCAAGGCGTTCGTGGAGGATGAAACCCGACAGTTGTTCGATTTGCAGCAAGGCCCGTTATTGCGGGTCAAGCTGCTGCGAGTCAGTGCCGATGAGCATGTATTGGTGCTCACTCAGCACCATATTGTTTCCGATGGCTGGTCGATGCAGGTGATGGTCGACGAGCTGGTGCAGTGCTATGCCGCCTACAGCGAGGGACGTTCGGTCGAGTTGGCGCCGTTGCCGGTGCAGTACGCCGACTATGGGCTGTGGCAGCGCCAGTGGATGGAGGCGGGAGAACTGGAGCGCCAGTTGGGCTACTGGACCGAACGCCTCGGTGGCGAGCAGCCGGTACTGGAATTGCCGTTCGATCATCCGCGTCCCGCCGAGCAGAGCTTTCGCGGCAACACCCACACCCTCAACCTGGGCGCGGAACTGGTTGCCGGCCTCAAGCGGCTGGCCCAGCGCGAAAACGTCACCCCGTTCATGTTGTTGCTGGCCTCGTTCCAGGTGCTGTTGTACCGCTACAGCGGCCAGGGCGATATTCGGGTCGGGGTGCCGGTGGCCAACCGGAACCGTGCCGAAACCGAACGGTTGATCGGATTCTTCGTCAACACGCAGATTCACAAGGCCGACGTCGACGGGCGCACGTCCTTCCGCGAGTTCCTGCAACAGGTCAAGCAAAATGCCGTGGGCGCGCAGGCGCATCAGGACCTGCCGTTCGAACAACTGGTGGAAGCCCTGCGGCCCGAGCGGACGTTGAGCCATAACCCTTTGTTCCAGGTGATGTTCAACCACCAAAGTGAAGACACTCGCGGGCGGGTCGAGGTGACAGGCCAGGCCTCGCGCCTGGAGATCGAACGCCTGAGCTGGGAAACCCATACCTCGCAGTTCGACCTGACCCTCAATACGGTTGAACACAGCGAGGGCCTGTCGGCGCAATTGACCTATGCCACTGACCTGTTCGAGCCGGCCACAGTCGAGCGCATGGCGGGGCACTGGCAGGCTCTGTTGCAAGGGATTGTCGCCCAGCCTTCCCGGGCGATTGCCGAGTTGCAGATGCTCGACACGGTGCAGTTGCGCACGCTGCTACAGGACTGGAATGCCACCAAAGCCGCTTACCCGTTGGACCAAAGCGTACAGGCGCTGATTCAGGCCCAGGTGGACGCTACGCCGCAGGCCATCGCCCTGGTGTTTGCCGGCCGGCAACTGACCTATCGCCAGTTGGATACGCTGGCCAACCAATGGGCGCACAGGTTGATCGAAGCCGGTGTCGGCCCGGACGTGCTGGTGGGTGTGGCGGTCGAGCGCAGTATCGAGATGGTGGTCGGGTTGCTGGCGGTGCTCAAGGCCGGCGGTGCTTATGTTCCGCTGGACCCGGACTATCCCGAGGAGCGCCTGGCCTACATGATCGAGGACAGTGGCATTGGTTTGCTGCTGACCCAGCAGGCGCTGCGGGAGCGCTTGCCGATCCCGGCGCAGGTGGTTTGCCTGCTGCTGGATCAACCGCTGGCCGGGTACGCTTCGACCTGCCCGCCGATCAGTGTGCAGCCGGAAAACCTGGCGTATGTGATTTACACCTCCGGTTCCACCGGCAAGCCCAAGGGCGCCGGCAATCGTCACTCGGCGCTGACCAACCGCCTGTGCTGGATGCAGCAGGCATATGGCTTGAGTGAAGTGGACACGGTGTTGCAGAAAACCCCCTTCAGCTTCGACGTGTCGGTGTGGGAGTTCTTCTGGCCGTTGATGACGGGCGCGCGCCTGGTGGTTGCAGCACCCGGCATTCACCGCGAGCCGGCAAAGCTGATTGAACTGATCAACCGTGAGCACGTCACCACCCTGCATTTTGTACCGTCGATGCTGCAAGCGTTTGTCGCCGATGTAGCGGTCAACAGTTGCACCGGCTTGCAGCGCATTATCTGCAGCGGCGAGGCCTTGCCGGTGGACGCGCAGCAGCAAGTGTTCGCCAAGCTGCCTCAAGCCCGGCTTTACAACCTGTACGGCCCGACCGAGGCTGCTATCGATGTCACCCACTGGACCTGCCGTGAAGAGGGGCGCGACAGCGTGCCCATCGGCCAGCCCATTGCCAACCTGGGGACCTACATTCTTGATGCGGGCCTGGGGCCGGTAGCTGTCGGGGTGGTGGGTGAGTTGTACCTCGGCGGTGAAGGACTGGCGCGGGGTTATCACCGTCGCCCGGCGCTGACCGCCGAACGTTTTGTCGCCAGCCCGTTTGGCGGCGGCCAGAGGCTGTACCGCACTGGCGACCTGGCGCGTTACCGGGCAGACGGCGTGATCGAATACGTCGGGCGTATTGACCATCAAGTGAAGATCCGCGGCCTGCGGATCGAGTTGGGGGAAATCGAAGCACGCCTGATGGAGCAGGACGCGGTGCGCGAAGCGGTAGTGCTGGCGGTGGACGGCGCGAGCGGCCTGCAACTGGTGGGCTATGTGGTACCTGCCCAAGGCGATGTGGCCGAAGCGTCGCTGCGCGAAATGCTCAAGGCCCGTTTGCGCGAAGTGCTGCCGGACTACATGGTGCCGGTGCACCTGTTGTTCCTCGAGCAACTGCCCCTGAGCCCCAACGGCAAACTGGAGCGCAAGGCGTTGCCGAAGCCGGACGTACGCCAGGCTCAACAAAACTTCATTGCGCCGCAAAGCCCGCTGGAGCAGCAGATTGCCGCGATCTGGCAAGACGTGCTCAAGCTCGAGCGGGTCGGTTTGTCGGATAACTTTTTCGAGCTGGGTGGCGACTCGATCATTTCGATCCAGGTGGTGGGGCGTGCCCGCCAGGCCGGGATTTTCTTCACACCCAAGGAGCTGTTCCAGCACCAGACCGTACAGGGGCTGGCTGGCGTCGCGCGCATCGATGCCGCCGGGCTTGAAGTCGAGCAAGGCGCAGTAACGGGCAACCTGCCATTGTTGCCGATTCATCAGGGATTCTTTGAAGAACCCATCGCCGAGCGTCATCACTGGAACCAGTCGGTGCTGCTCAAGCCGACTCAGGTTATCGAGGCTGCACTGCTGGAGCAGGCGTTGCGTGCGCTGCTGGTGCATCACGATTCGCTGCGCCTGGTGTTCAGCCAGGGCGAAGAGGGCTGGGCCGCAACTTATCGCAGTGTCGAGGCCCTGTTGCAGGGCCGGAACGTGTTGCAGGAGGTTCAGCTGCGCGATACGCAAGCGTTGCAGGCGTTTGGCGAGCAACTCCAGCAGAGTCTCGACCTGCTGAACGGGCCGCTGCTGCGGGTGGCGCTGGTCGCGTTGGCGGATGGTTCGCAGCGGGTGTTGCTGGTGCTTCACCATCTGGTGGTGGACGGTGTTTCCTGGCGCATTCTGTTTGACGACTTGCAACTTGCCTATCGCCAGGTGGCGAGCGGGCAGGCGCTCAAGCTGGCGCCCAAGACTCATTCTGTGCGGGCCTGGGCCGAGCACCTGCAGGCTTATGCGCAGCGCCCCGAGGCGCAAGCCGAAGTGCAGTACTGGCAGCAGCAGTTGCAGGATGCCCGCCCGGACTTGCCGGTGGATCATCCAGGGGGTGGCCTGCAAAACAAACATGGCCTCACGGTCCATTCGCAGTTGAGCAAGGAACTGACGCAGTTGCTGCTGCAGGAAGCGCCCGCGGCTTATCGGACGCAGGTCAATGACCTGTTGCTGACTGCGCTGGCCCGAGTCATGGTGCGCTGGACCGGCCACGACCAGGCGCTGATTCAACTTGAAGGGCATGGCCGTGAAGATCTGTTTGCCAGCATCGACCTGACCCGCACGGTCGGTTGGTTCACCAGCCTGTTTGCGGTGAAACTCACGCCGGCAGCGGGTATTGGTGAGTCAATCAAGCAGGTCAAGGAACAACTGCGAGGCGTTCCCCAGCGGGGCATCGGCTTTGGGGTGCTGCGCTACATGGGCAGCCCCGTGCACCGCAAGGTACTGGGGCAGTTGCCCGCGCCGCGTGTGACCTTCAACTACCTGGGGCAGTTTGACGGCAGTTTTGATGTGGATGCCGGTGCGCTGTTTGTGCCTTCCGGCGAATCCATCGGCCTGGAACAAAGCCCGCAAGCGCCGCTGGGCAACTGGTTGACCATCAATGGTCAGGTGTACGGCGGTCAATTGAGCCTGAACTGGGTGTTCAGTCGGGAGATGTTCAATGAGGCGACGATCGAGCATCTGGCACAGGCGTACATCGCCGAACTCCAGGCGCTGGTCGAACATTGCAGCCAGTCGCAAAACCTGGGCGCGACGCCCTCGGACTTTGCCCTCTGCACCTTGACCCAGCAACAACTGGACAGCCTGCCCGTGCCGTTGGAGCAGGTCGAAGACCTCTATCCGTTGGCACCGACGCAGCAAGGCATGCTGTTCCATACGCTGGACCCGTCGGCGGCGCACCTTTATATCAACCAGACTTGTGTGCCTGTCGAGGGGCTGGACGTACCGGCGTTTATCGCCGCCTGGGATCAGGTGGTCGCTCGCCATGAGATTCTGCGCACCGGCTTCTGGTCGTCCAGCGACCTGCGCGAACCGCTGCAGGTGGTGTACAAGACCGCCCAGGTCTCGGTGCAAATCGTCGATTGGCGCGATCGCCAGGTTGATGCTGACGCCTTGCAAGCCTTGGCGCAGGACGATTGCGCCAAGGGCTTTGACATGTTGGCGGCCCCTCTGACGCGCCTGACCCTGGTGCACCTGGATGAACACCGCCACCAACTGATCTGGACCAGCCACCATATCCTGATGGATGGCTGGAGCAACTCGCGCTTGATGGGTGAAGTCTTCGAGGTGTACGCCGGCCGCGCCTTGCCTGCGCGCAAAGGGCATTACCGCGATTACATCGCCTGGCTGCGCCAGCAGTCCCCGGACACGGCGTCGCTGTTCTGGAAGCCGCAACTGCAAGCCCTTGAAGGCCCCACCAGCCTGGCGGCGAGTATTCATCCCCAGCCCGAGCCTGGCTTGGAAGGGCACGCGGCGCTGTACCTGAACTGGGATGTCAGCCAGACCCGGCGCCTGCGCGAATTTGCCCAGCACTGGCGTATCACCCCGAATACCTTGATCCAGGCGGTGTGGTTGTTGCTGTTGCAGCGCTATACCGGGCAAACCAGTGTGTGCTTCGGCGCCACTGTGGCCGGACGTCCGGCCAGCCTGCCGGGTGCCGACGAAATGCTCGGGTTGTTCATCAATACATTGCCGATCGTCCAGCAACCGGATCCGGCCAAGGCGCTGTGCCAGTGGCTGCTTGAATTGCAGGCGCTCAACCTGGAAGTGCGCGACTACGAACACGCAGCATTGGCCGATATCCAGCGCTGGTCGGGGCAGGGCGGCACGCCGTTGTTTGACAGCATTATTGTGTTCGAAAACTACCCGGTGGATGAGCGCCTGGCCGAGGTCGGCAATCAACAACTGCAGTTTGGCCAGGTCAGTACCCGGGATGTGACCAACTACGCGATGGACCTGGCGATCAACCTGGGCCAGACCCTGAAGATCGAGTTCCTGTATTTGCGCAACGCGTTCACCGAACAGGCGTGCGACCAGGTTCGACGCAGTTTCGAGACGCTGTTGTTGGCCATGCTCGATTCGCCTCAGGCCCGGGTGGGCAGCTTGCCGACTCTGGCGTGCGACGAATACGCCGGCTTGCTCGCCGCGAACCCGCTGCGCCAGGTGCCGGCCACGCAACCCTTGTTGCCGCAATTGATCCGGCAACAGGCCCAGGCGCGAACCGAGGCGGTGGCGCTGGTGTGTGACGGCGTGCAACTGACCTATGGGCAATTGGAGCAACGTGCCAATCGCCTGGCCCATTACCTGATCGGCCTGGGCGTGGGCCCGGAGGTGTGCGTCGGAGTCGCCCTGCAGCGCAGCGTCGAGGTGATTGTCGCGTTCTACGCGGTCATGAAGGCGGGTGGAGCCTATGTGGCGCTGGACATCGATTACCCTCGGGAGCGCCTGGACTGGATCGTCAAGGATGCGAATGTCTCGGTGTTGTTGACCCACAGTGGCATCAGCGAAGGCTTTGGGGCGTTGGACGCGACCACCCGGGTGTTGCTGGACCGCGTGTCTCTGGACAGTTTCCCGGATGCATGCCCGCCATCGCGCCTGCAACCGGATAACCTCGCCTACCTGATCTATACCTCAGGGTCCACGGGGCAACCCAAGGGCGTGGCGGTGAGTCACGGTCCCATTGGCATGCACTGCGCCGCGATTGCCGAACGCTACGAAATGGATGGGGCGACGCGCGAACTGTTGTTCATGTCGTTCGCCTTCGACGGCGCCCAGGAGCGCTGGCTGTCGACCCTGCGCAGTGGCGGGTGCCTGGTGATTCGCGACAATAACCTTTGGACCCCGCAGGAAACCTGGCAGGCGCTGCACGAGCAGCGCATCAGTATTGCCTGTTTCCCGCCGGCGTATCTGCAGCAACTGGCGGAGTATGCCGAAGGCCGGGAAGCCCCGCCGGTGCAGGTCTACTGCTTTGGTGGCGATGCCGTGGCGCAGGCCAGTTTCGAACTGGTCAAGCGCACCCTCAAGCCGCGCTATTTGACCAACGGTTATGGCCCAACGGAAACGGTGGTCACGCCCCTGTTGTGGAAAGCCGCCGCAAGCGAAACCTGTGACGCGGTGTATGCGCCGATCGGAAGTCGAGTGGGCGAACGCAGCCTCTATGTGTTGGATGCATGCCTCAACCCCGTACCGCAGGGTGTTGCCGGTGAGTTGTACATCGGTGGTGAGGGGCTGGCACGCGGGTATCGCCAGCGTCCGGGAATGACTGCCGAGCGTTTTGTCGCGGACCCGTTTTCCACGGACGGCGGGCGGCTCTACCGCACTGGCGACCTGGTGCGTCAGCGGGCGGACGGGGTGTTCGATTACCTCGGACGCCTGGATCATCAAGTGAAGATCCGTGGCTTCCGCATTGAACTTGGCGAAATCGAATCAAGGCTGCGTGACATGGCCGAGGTGCGTGATGCGGTCGTGGTCGCACGTGACACCAGCGCCGGCAAGCAGTTGATCGGGTACGTGGTTGCCGATGAGCATCCGGCGCTTGCCGAGCGTTTGCGCCAGGACTTGCAGGCGCAACTGCCCGACTACATGGTGCCGTCGCAGATTCTGGTGGTGCCAGCGTTTCCCGTCAGCCCCAATGGCAAGCTGGATCGCAAGGCATTGCCAGACCCCGAATTCAAGGGGCGCCATTACGTTGCGCCACGCACCCCGGTCGAACAGGCGCTGGCCGCGATCTGGCAGGAGGTCCTGGAGGTCGAGCAGGTGGGTGTCACCGACAATTTCTTCGAGCTGGGCGGCGATTCGCTGCGCGTGCTCAAGGTGCTGGGCAAGGTGCGCGGCAACACGCAGCTTGGATTGGACCTGAAATTGCGCGACATGATGAGCAAGCCGACCATCGCCCAGCTCAGTGGCCATGAAGAGGTCGAAGCTCCGCTTGATCCGCTGTTGCTGCTCAACAGTAACGTGGCGAACCGCCGTCCACTGTTCTGCCTGCATGCCGGTTTCGGCACCGTATTTGACTATGAGCCACTGGCACGCCTGCTGGAAGGCGAGTGCAGCGTCTATGGGGTGCAGTGCCGCATGCTGCTGGACCGCCAATGGCAGGATGAATCATTGCCGGCGATGGCGATCGATTACGCTCAGTACATTCGCCAGAAGCAGGCCTACGGGCCGTATCGTTTACTGGGATGGTCACTCGGTGGACCCTTGGCGCTGCTGGTGGCCAAAGAGCTTCAGGAGCAAGGCGAGGCGGTGGAATTTGTCGGGCTGGTAGACAGCTACATGCCCACCTCGACGCCCGCTACCTCGGATTGGCGCGATGACCTGCAGGATTTCCTCACCGCCACCCTGGGCCAGACCTGGCCGCAGGCATTGCCGGTCACCCTGCAGCCAGCGGCCGTGGAAGTGATCATCAATAGCTTGCAAGCCGGTCAACGGGCGGGGGGGCGTTATGGCCAACTGGAGGCGACCGACCTGGCACAGGCGTTTATGGTCGGCATGCAACTCAAGGCCCTGGCGCAGGCGTTCAGCGTCTTGCCGTGGGTGGCAGTCGACACGTGCTGCTGGTGGGGTAACGGCGTAGGCACGCTGGAGCGCCAAGCCTTCGAGCGGCTGCTGCCACAACTCACCGGCGCCGAGCAGATCGATGCCGGCCACTACGACCTGCTGCGTAACCCTCTGTTGTTGCAGCGCCTGGCGGGCCTGCTGCACAGCGCCGAGCTGATTGCCGATTGACCCTGGCGCCGGCCCCGGGGACGGGGCCGGCGTCGTACCTCACTACTTTCCAAGGAAAACATGATGCCCTTGCACCCCGACCTGGCTGCGTTTCTGGAGCTTGTGGAAATGGGCCGTTGGAGCGGAAAAAGCCAACCCCTGCATGAATTATCCGTGGCGCAGGCCCGTAGCGAATTCGAAAATACCTCGCTGATCCTCGATCCCAGCCCACCTGACGCTATTGAAGTGCAGCCGTTGACCTTTACCGGCGCCGACGGCAATCCGCTGCCGGCCCGCCTGTATCGCAAGCCTGGACGCGGCCACGCAGCGCAGCCGGTGATTTTGTACTTCCACGGCGGCGGCTATGTGGTCGGTAGCCTGGATTCACACGATTCGGTGTGCCGACGCCTGGCAGGTACCAGTGACTATGCGGTGCTGGCCCCGGCCTACCGCCTGGCGCCCGAGGCGCCGTTCCCGGCGGCGGTGGATGATGCACTGGCGGCAGCCAACTGGTTGGTCGAACAGGCACCTCAGTTGCAACTCGATGCCGGCCAAGTGGTCGTCAGCGGTGACAGTGTCGGCGCCACGCTGGCGATGATTGTCGCCATGACCGCCGTGCAGGACCCCCAGCGGCTGGCCTTGCGGCCTGCGGCGCAATTGCTGTTTTATCCGGTCACCGATATCACGCGGCTGCGCGATTCCCACCGCGCTTATGCAGAGGGTTACCTGCTGGAAACCAGGACACTGGAGTGGTTCTACCAGCACTACATGGGCGCTGCCGGTAACCGCCATGACTGGCGCGCTTCGCCGCTGCAGAGTACGACGTTGCCCGCACTGGCGCCGGCCTGCGTGATGCTGGCCGAATTTGATCCGTTGCTGGATGAGGGGCGTGAGTGGATTGCGCGTCTTGAGGCGAGCGGCACACCGGTGACCGCAGTCATCCAGCCGGGGCTGACCCACGACTTCCTGCGCATGCAGGGCCTGGTGGCGGAGGTTGAGGGGATTTACCTTGAGGTGGGCCGGTGGTTGGCCAGTCGCTGAGACCTTGCGTCCCGGTTGCTGCCTTGCTGCGTTGACAACACCCTGCCGTGGCAGGGTGTTGTTGTTTCAGGGGACGTGTTTTACATGCTCCACTTCATGGTCACGGCCACGTTACGCGGGTCGCCGAAGATGTTTGCGCCGGCCGGGTTACTGATGCTCTGGTAGTAGTGCTTGTCGAACACGTTGTTCAGGTTCGCTTGCACCTTGAGGTTTTTGTTCACGTTATAGCCGGTCATCAGGTCGACGATACTGTAGCCGCCCTGAGACACGCCGTAGGTTGTGTATGTGCTGCTCTGGCTACGGAATGAACCGCCGATCGACCATTTTTCGAGATCGCCCGGCAATTGATAAGTGGTGGACAGCTTGAGCAGGTTGTAGGGCGTGTCACTGTCGAAGCGACCGCTGCCGCCCTTGACGTTTTTGGCACCGGCATAGGTGTAGCCGGCCGAAGCCTGCCAGCCGCGGGCAAGCATGCCTTGCAGTTCAAGGTCGACGCCTTTGGTTTCAACTTCGCCGGAGGCCACGGAGCAGGAAGCAACACCCGGTGCACAGGCATCAAGCCCTTGGGCGAGGTTTTCCTGGTTCAACTGGAAGTAGGCCAGGCTGGCGTTCAACGCGCCGTCAAAGTACTCGCCCTTGATCCCGACTTCGCGGTTGGTACCGGTGACTGGCGGCAGCAGGCTGCCCTGGAAGTCCACGTTGGCTTGCGGCTGGAAGATTCTGGTCCAGCTGGTGTACACCGAGTAGGTATCGTTGATGTCGTAGATCAGGCCGGCATAAGGGGTGTACTCCCGAGTCGCCTTGTAGTCGGCGCCGAATGCGTAAGCGCCGGAAATAGTGTTCTGTTCGTATTCGTACCAGTCCAGGCGTGAACCGAGGATCAGTTTCAGGTCGTCGCGCAGATGGAAGCGCACGGTGGCGTAGGTGCTGTATTGATCGACCTTGCCCTTGCGCGACCAGTTGTAGTTGATGGCCGGTTTCTCTATGCCGTGATAGTCGAAGTTTGATGGGTCGAGGACGATGTTCGGGTCGTTGAGGAAACCACCGCCGGGCCCATCGTCGGTTTTATCATTGCGATAACTGCCACCGAGCACCAGTTCGTGGGTCGCACCAAACAGGGTGAAGGGGCCGGAAACGTAGCCGTCGACGCTTTTTTGCGTGTGCTGGTAGGTGTAGCGGCCCACGTTCAGGTTCAGCTGGTCTGCACTGGGGTCCAGTCGATAGAAACTGGTGCCCAGCATGTCCAGGTCGCCTCGCAGCCACGTGGTATTCAGGCGCAGTTTCCAGTCGTTGTCGAAGCGGTGCTCAATTTCGGCAAATGCGCTGGTGTTTTTCTTGTTCCAGTAGGTCCAGTTCGGGCTCATGCGCGTCGAACGGGATATCGGCAGGAACGTGCCATCGGCACGGGTCGGAATGCCCGACCAGTCGGCACCCGGGTTGTCCTCACGGTTGTAATACGCGCCGAGGGTCAGGGTAGTGGCTTCGCTCAGGTCAAACTCGGTGATGCCGTACAACAACTGGCGCTTGCTGCTGTAGCCATCGGTAAAGCTGTCTTTGTCCTGGAAGGCACCGACCACGCGGCCCCTGATCGTACCGCTGGAATTGAGGGCGCTGCTGGCATCGATTTCGGTGCGGTAGTTGTCCCACGAGCCGGCACCCACGGTGACAGACACTTGCGGCTCGACGGTGGGGCGCTTGCGGATCAGGTTGAGGGTGCCGGAAGGGTTGCCGGCACCGATCATCAGGCCCGATGCACCGCGTACCACTTCCACCCGGTCGAACATCGCCAGTGTCGAGGTGCCGAGGGTGTCGCTGTCATACGCGACGGGCAGGCCGTCAATCATGATGTTGTCGATGGCGGAGCCGCGGGAGTAGAACTCCGGGCGTTCACCGCCGGTCTTGCGCATGGTCAGGCCTGGGGTATAAGTCGAAATATCCTCCAGGGACTGCATGTTCTGGTCATCCATGCGCTGGCGGGTGATCACCGTGACCGACTGCGGCGTCTCGCGCATGGAGGTCGCCAGTTTGGTCGCGGTGCTCATGGAACCGGTGGTGTAGGAGCCGGTGCCTTCGGTGGTCTCGCCCAATTGTTGGCCGGTAACGCTGGTGGCCCCCAGCTCCAGGGCGCCGCCTTCGCTGCGGCCGGTGATAGTGACGGTGTTGCCGGAAATGCCGTACGCCACGCCACTGCTCCCCAGCAGCTTCTGCAGCGCCACGGTGGGCTCCATGGAGCCGCGCACGGCGATGCTTTTCAGGCCCTTGAGCTGGTCAGGCGAATATAGCACCTGCAATTTGCTTTGTTGGCCAAAGGCTTGAAGTGCGCTGGTCAAGGACTGGGCGGGAATCTGGAAGCTGATTTCCTGGGCTTGGACCTGGCACGCCAGCGGTAGCGCAGCCATCAGCCCGAGCAGGCTGGGTGCCAGTCGGGGCTTGAGCAGGTGGCGCATCCAGATGGCTTTTGAAAGGGGTGTCAACGTTGTCGGCGCGGGCATTGGCTGGGCTCTTATGGTGGCGATGCTAATGGTAATGATTGTTATTAATGAAAGTGAGACGCAGCAACACACCAGAACCGGAAAAAATCTTCCGGTTAATTTCAGGTATCAGGCCGGAACCTGTTCGATTGCGACTTTTCCAGCTTCCAGCCGTACCAGTTGATCGGCGACATCGAAGTAGCGGTCGTCGTGGGAGATGACGATGATGGTCTTGCCCAGGCGCTTCAGGTCCGGCAGCAACTCGGTGTAGAAAATCCGTCGGAAGGTCGGGTCCTGGTCGGCGGCCCATTCGTCGAACACCAGTACTGGACGCTCCTCCAGCCAGGCGTTGACCAGGGCCAGTCGCTTGCGCTGGCCGGTCGACAGGTCGGTGGTGGTGAACTTGCCGTCACGCACGCTGACCTTGTGGGCGATTTCCAGGCGTTGCAGGTATTTTTGCGCGTCTTGTGGCAAGTGGCTGTCACCCTGGACGACGTCATCGAACAAGTAGTAATCGGCAAAAATGGTGGTGAACAACTGGCGATACTCATCGCGGCCCTGGGCGGTTACCGCTTGCCCATTGAGGCTGACGTCACCTTGTTGCGGAGCATACAGGCCCAGCAGCAGCTTGATCAGTGTGGTTTTGCCGCAGCCGTTTTCACCCACGATAAACACGATGTCGCCTTGCTTGATCTGCAGGTTGACCGGGCCAAGGCGGAAAGGGTCCGCGCCTTCAACCGGAGGGAATGCATACGACACATCCCGCAGTTCGATGCTTTGGATACTGCGCTTTTGCTGTTCGGTATCACTGAGCAACAGGTGCGGCTCGGGCGAGGAGAACTGATCCGACAGTTCCGAGATGCGGCGAAAGGCGATCTTCGCGCGGCTGACAATCGGCAACGTGCCTACCAGATGTTCCAGTGGGCCTTTCATGTACAGCAACACCAGTACGAAGCCGCTCATTACTGCCTTGTCATGGCTGGGCCACACGGTTTGCAGCACCAGCGCCAAGCCGATCACGATGAAAAACAACATGGAACCGAAGGTCTTGGCGATCACGAATGTGTTGATCGAGCGGATCTGCGTCTTGCAGATAAAGTCGGCGGTCGCCTGGATCCCGTGCACAAACATGCGGTGGCGGCGTGGGCGATGGATGCGCAGTTCCTTGGCGCCATCGGCAATCGCGTTGTAATGACGTTGCAAATCGTCCTCGGCTTCCCGCGCAGCCTCGAAGCCCTTGACCCCGCTGGACTGCGCGATGAACTGGGCGCCGGTACCGATGGCGATGGCCACCAGCATCAACAGGAACATCGGCCATGACAGCAGCGCCAGATAGCCCAGGCAGCCCAGCGTTACGGTCATCGAAATGGCCAGGGGCGCAAAGGCGAAGGCGAAGTCGCTGATGGTGTCGACGTCGTGGGTCAGTACCGGGATCAGTCGGTGGCTGCGATAGCGCTCGATCTGATCGATGGGCGCGGCGAGAACCTTCTCCCCCAGGGTCTTGCGCAACGTGGCGATGATGTTCTGGCCGACGAAGTTGGTGCCGATGTCGGAAAAAATCGAGCTGAGCAGGGCCAGCAGGCACAGGCCGGCAAACAGGGCCACCACACTGCCGGTGGGGCTGCTGTCGGCGTGCAGGGCATTGTTGATGGTCGCCAGCAATACCGTCACGCTCAAGCCGCCGATCATGCCCAGCAGGATGGAAAGGGCGACGATTAACCTGAAGGGTTTGAGCAGGGTAAACAATTCATGAATGGCGCCGCGCGTTGGCTGGGTCATGAGGGGACGGTTCCTTGGGTGGAATAGGCAGATACCCTTTAGAACGTCTGGTCACGCGCTTAATTTAGACGGTCGCCGATTGACGGCGACCTCGCTGGAGCGGGAGGTTGCGGCAGGCCTCAGAGATCGCGCACAACCCGAAATCCGATCCAGTCGCCGCGGGTTTGCGGGTAGATGTTGTTGCGGTTGCCCGAGCGGGAAAACACCGGTGCTTCGCCCCAGTCATTGCCACGAATCTGGCGGGACTCACAGCCCGGTTCCACCCAGGCGCTGCCATCGGTCGGCGCCCCGACATAGTTGGTGTGTTCGCAGTCGGCCAGCCACTCGTAGACGTTGCCGTGCATGTCGTACATGCCAAAGGCGTTGGGTGGGTAACTGCCCACCGGCGACGAATAGCTATAACCATCTGCCGGGCCGTACGTGTTGGCGTGCTCGGCGATGCTGTAGCCCTTGCCCGCATCAAACGGGAACGGGAATGGCCCGGTGGAGCCGGCGCGGGCAGCGTATTCGCGTTGGGCTTCGCTGACCATCTGGTAGGTGTGGCCGGTTTTTTTCGACAGCCAGGCGACGTAGTTCTTCACGTCGTCAAAGTCCATGCACACCGCAGGCTGGCGCGGGCCCTGGGGGTAGCGCGGCTTGCTGGCGATGCATTCGCGGCCCGGGCGGTCATCGCCGTTGGCGATCTTGACCCCGGTCTGGCGCACGTAGCTGTCCCACTCACCGGCGGTGACCTGGAAGCGGCTCATGGCAAAGGGTTTGGCAAAGGTGACATCGTGCATCGGGCCTTCGTCGGGCTCGCGGCCGACTTCATCTTCCGGCGTGCCCATGGTGAAGGTGCCGGCGGGCAGCACGACCATTTCGGGGCAGTCCTTGCAGTCCTTGAACACCTTGCCCGGCTGTGGCGCGGCGGCTGCCTGGGCGAGGCCTGGCAGCAAGGCGCCGCACAGCATCGTCAGGGCCAGGGCGGCCAGGGGTTTGAGGCGGGACGGAGCGGGAGTGTCACTGTTCATGGGGCATCTCGATCAAAAGGAAAAAGGGGCGTCAAAACCGTTGGCTGAGCAAGGTCATGAAGCGCTGGATCTCGGTTGATGTGTTGAGCAGGCCGGGAGAGGTGCGTACCACGGGGCCCACGTCGCGCTCCACGGCATCGATCACCACGCGGTTCTTCATCATGTGCGCCGCAACCTCGCCGCTGTCCTGGCCCTTGACCCGGAAGAACGTAAAGCCTGCCGACAGCGCGGGGCTGCGCGGCGTCACCAGTTCGATTTGCGGGTGGGCCAGCAACTGGCCTTTGAGTTCGTCGTTGAGTTGGTGAATGCGCGCCTGCACCTGTGCCTTGCCCAGTTGCAAGTGCAGCTTGAAGGCCTCGTCTAGCGCCCAGCGATGTTCGAAGGCGTGATAGCCGCCGGGGGTCATGGTGGTCGCGAAGTTATTGTCCTGGGAGAACGTCGGCACCATCGGCGTCACGTAGGTGTTTTGCTCGGAACGGGCGCAGATCAGCCCGGTACCGCGGGGGCCGAACATCCATTTGTGGGTGCCGGCAATAAAGAAATCACAATGCATGTCGGGGAAGTCGAGGTTTTCCACGCCGAAACCGTGCACACCGTCGACCACGTAGAGGATGCGATCCTTGTCGTCACGGTTGCGGTTGTGTTCATCCACCAGTTTGCCGATCTCGCCAATCGGCAATTTGACGCCGCTGCCGGACTGCACCCACGTCATGCCAAGTACACGGGTGTTGGGGCGGATATTGCGCTTGATCGAACCGAGCACCTCGTCGACCGACACGCGGTCGGCGTCCTCGAACAGCTTGATCTTGCGCACCTGGGTGCCTTGTTTGCGCACCCTGAAATCGAGGCTGTATTCGGTGGCGTAATGTTCGTGGACGGTGGTGAGGATCTCCTGGTCAGGGCGCACCTGGATTCCGCCATAGATCATCGCCAGGCCTTCGGATGTGCTGCCGGTCAGTGCGATCTGGCCAGGTTTCGCGTTCAGGTAGCGGCCGGCCCATTCGCGCACCTGGCCTTCACGCTTCCAGGTTTCCTGCAGGTCCCAATCCATGGCCAGGCCCGGGTTGCGGTCGATCTGCGCGCGGTAGCGGTCAATCGCATCGCGCACCGGCTTGGGGTGCGAGGTCACCAGGAAGTTGGAAAAATGCAGGTAGTCCGGGTCCTGGGTGAACAACTGGCGAAAGCCTGCCCATGAGTCGCCGGGTGGCGCCGCATTGCCTGCCAGGGCCTGGGGAATGATGGCGGTGCCCAGCGGCAGGCTCGCGGCGAGAAGCCCGGCCTGCTTGAGAAACGTACGGCGGTCGGTCATGAATTCACTTCATTCATTGGGGGTGGTTCAGCGATTGGCCAAGGGCTTGGCAGCTTTTTGTACCTGGTCCCAGACCCGCAGGAAGTTACCGCCCCACAGTTTGGCGATATCGGCTTCGGAGTAGCCGCGCTGGATCAGTTCGGCGGTGACATTGCGCACCTCGCCGACGTTCTCCCAGCCCTGGACGCCGCCGCCTTCGTTGAAGTCTGAAGCGATGCCGACGTGATCGATGCCGATCTTTCGCACGGTGTAGTCGATGGCGTCGCCCAGGTCCTTGAGCGTGGCCTTGGGTTCCTCGTCGAGAATCGCGTACAGCGCGCTGGCGTACTGGCCGAATTTTTGCTCGGACCAGGCCGAGATGATCGGATCGCCTGGCATCAGGGCCATGGCCAGGTTGGGTAGCGAGGGTAGATCAAAGCGTGCCCGCAGGGCGTTGAGCTTGTCTTGGGTGGGCTGGCTGAGCGGGCGCAGGTAAGCCGAGAAACCGACGACCTGGACCACGCCGCCGCTGTTTTTGATCAGTTGCATTTCCTTGTCGCTGAGGTTGCGCGGGATGTCCACCGAGGCGCGCGGTGCCGAGTGCGAGGCAACCATCGGCGTGCGACTCAGTTGGGCGACTTGCTCCAGGGCCTTGGTCGACATTTGCGAAACATCGATGATCACCCCCAGGTCATTGAGGCGCTGTACCGCTTGTTTGCCAATGTCCGAGAGACCGTCGAGGGCATCGGGCGAATCATTGAAAAACGGCAGTGGGCGTGACGAATCGGCCCAGGCGTTATTGCCAATGTAGCTGAAGCCGAACATACGCATGCCGCGTGCGGTCCACAGGTCCAGTTGGTTCAGGTCGTTGCCCAGCGGGTAGGCGTTGAGCATGCTGATAAACACCGCAAACTTGCCTTCGCCGTGCAGGCGCCGGAAGTCATCCGGCGTATAGGCAATGCCCACCTGATTGGGAAAATCGCGGACCATGCCGGTGATGATCTTGTAGCGGACTTCCTGTTGGTGACGGGCTTCTTCGACAAAACCTTCGGTGGGCTTGTGCGGGGCATTCGGACCGTTCCACATTTCCGGCCAGCCGAAAATCGTCAGTGCAGCACCGGACAGTCGGCCACGGCTGGCCTTGGCCAGGTCGAACTGGCCGGCACCGTCCTTGTCCGCCTCGTTGCCGGTGGCGCCGAAGTCGAGCATCACGGTGATGTGACTGTCGAACGACAGCAAGCGGTCCTGCAACTCATCGGCTTGCTTGATGACCTCCAGCGGGTAGCCGGCGTTGCCCTTGAACCAGTGATCCCAGACCAGGAAGCCCGCACCTGCGCCAATGGCCAGGACCAGCGGCAGGCCCAGGTACAGCGCCTTTTTCGAACGTGGTTTTGTCATTGCCATCTCAGTCAGTTGAGGCCTTTGCTATCAGGGAAGAACGAGTGATGGCTGCACAAATTTAGGCGGTGGCCACTGACGGTAAATTTCCCCCTGCCGGGAACGTTCTAGCTTGGATAAAGCCTGCTTGATGGCTGACACAGGTAAAGCAATGACGATTTCTCGACGAGGGTTCATCGCAGGCTTGGCGCTGACCGGCGCCGTGGTGCCCGCGGCCTATTACGCCCATCGTGAGTTGACGCGTGAAGAAGAGTCTCCGATCACGCCGGGGGAGGCCACGGTCGACCTTGCGGACACCGCTGGCCAGCAGTTGGCGAACAGCCTGAGGGGTGTCTGGAGCCTGCGGTTCAAGGGGCGGGATGCCGGGCTTGCGGGCTTGCCGCTCAGCGGGCTGGAGCTGCTGCTCGACGTCGCTCCACGTGGTCGTGGCCTGCGGGGCTATCTGGACACCGCCGAACAACTGCGCTCGGACGAAGAACCACGCTACCGGGTGATCGGTGACCTGGCGCCTGGCAATGGCGCTCGACTGTACGTGCGGTTGATCGACCGTGATGCGCCGGACGCCGCGCCGACCCATGAACTCATCATGATCCTTGATGAAGTGTGGGGCGAGTTCGGGAATGCCGGTGGTGGAACCCTCAGCGGGCAAATCCTGCGCCTGGATCGGCCATTGGCGTTGCTTGAGCTGGACAACCATTTTGTCGCCACCAAGCAGCTGTTTCCCGAGGCCCGGGAGCGTATCGGCCTGCATCCGACGTTGCTGGCCTGGTTGATTGCTCCCGAACATCGCCTGTTTCACCAGCTCTGGCACGCCTCCCGTGATCAGTGGCACAAACTCTCCGAAGAGAAGCGCAACGCCCTGCGCGGGATTGGCTGGCAACCCGGGCCACGGGACAAGGAGCGCGACGCCCGCGGCCCGCACAAGGACCGCAATGGCTCGGGTATCGATTTCTTTTTCATGCACCGGCACATGCTGGGCACTGCACGGTCCATGCAGGACTTGCCTTCATGGCCGTACTTTCCCCAGCCGCAGCCTGCACTTGAGCGTGACCGGCAGGGGTTTATCCGGTACTTCGACAACCAGGACGGCTTCGCACTGCCGCCGACCTGGATGGCCAGTGACGATGCCGAATACACCCAGTGGGTCAGCGATATCAAGGCGGCCGAGACCTACCACAGCAACTTCGAAGTCTGGGAGTCGCAGTACCGCGACCCGCGCTACCTGGCCAAGTTGACGCTGGGGCAGTTCGGTTCAGAAGTCGAGCTTGGCCTGCATGACTGGTTGCACATGCGCTGGGCGTCGGTGCCGCGGGACCCGTCCAACGGTGCGCCCGTACCGTTTGCCCGTGACCCTGCGGACTTCGCTGCGCGCTGGTACACGGCGCAGAACGACTTTCTCGGTGATCCGTTTTCATCCCATGTGAACCCGGTGTTCTGGCACTTTCATGGGTGGATTGATGATCGGGTCGAGGATTGGTTTCGGGCCCATGAGCGTTTTCATCCGGGTGAAGTGAGCCGGCTGGAGGTCAACGGCGTGCCGTGGTTTGCGCCGGGGCGTTGGGTGGAGGTGGATGACCCATGGTTGGGGCCGGACACCCACGGTTGCAGTACTGTGCCGGGTTTGCAGATGGGCAAGTCGATGGAGATGGACCCGGAAACCATGAAGCTGGCGCTGCGGATTACCTTCGGGGCGGATGAGGACAAGCTGGCCGAGCTGTTTCGCAAGGTGCCGAAGCGTCCCTGGTATGCGCGGCATTTGAAGGTCAAGGAGCGGGTGCTCTAAAGGGCGCCGCTCAACGGTGGGAGCCGGGCAAGCCCGGCTTTCATTCAGTTGATCGTGCTTGCTGGCACCTGCCAGCCGCCCCCCAGCGCCTTATACAGCGCAATGCTTGCGTTCAGCCGTGATCGGCGCAATTGCACATTCAAATCCTGCGCCGCGTATAACGTACGCTGCGTCTCCAGCACCGTCAGCAAGTCCTCCGCCCCGGCTTCATAGCGACTCTGGGCAATCTCGAAGGCAGTCTGCGCCTCACTCAGCTCCTCGGTTTGCCACTGACGCTGCGCATCCAGCCCGCGAATGCTGCTCAGGGCTTTTTCCACATCGGCAAAGCCATTGATGATCGCTCCCCGGTACGTCTGCAGCAGCTCATCCTGGCGCGCCCGGGCCTTGTCCCGCTCGGCGCTCAGGCGGCCATTGTTGAAGATCGGTGCGACCAGGCCGGAAGTGAGGTTGTAGAACGGGCTGCGCACTACGTCGGCGAGCTTGTTGGCACCCGAGCCAAGGTCGGCACTGAGGGTGAGGGTGGGCAACATGGCTGCCCGGGCGACGGTGACGTCTGCCTGGGCTGCTGCCAGCCGGGCCTCGGCACTGGCGATGTCGGGACGGCGGCTGAGCAGTTGGCTGGGAACACCGGCGGCGATGCCCGGCCAGTTCAATTGGGCGAAGGGTTGCGGGGCCAGGTGCAGGTCCTGCACCGGTGTGCCCAGCAGTGCCGCGAGGCTGATCAAGGCCTCGTCGGCCTGTTGCTGTGCCAGCGGCAGTTGGCGTTGTTGTGCGGCCACGAGGCTTTTTTGCTGGGCCAGTTCCAGGGCGGTGGCGGAGCCTGCATCGTGGCGAGTCTGCACCAGCTTCAACACGTTTTGGGCGTTGTCCAGGTTGAGTTGGGCGATGCGCAGTTGCTCACGCAATGACAGCCACTGGGTATAGCTGGTCGCAACACCGCTGAGCAGGGTCAGTTCCACGGTGGCCTGGTCGAATTCGCTGGCGCGCACCTCTTCCACGGCGCTGTCCCGGGCGGCGCGCTTGCCACCCCAGAAATCAATTTCGTAAGTGGCGCTCAGGCGCGCATCGAAGTAATCCACGGCCTTGTTGCTGCTGGTAGCGTCCAGCTGGCTGTAGCCCTTGCCCCGCAGCAGCTTCTGGCGGTTTGCATTGAACGCGCCGGTGAGTTCAGGCAGCAACGGTGCGCCGGCTATCACTGCGCTGGCCTGGGCCTGGCGCACCCGGGCCATGGCGCTGGCCAGGTCGTAACTGCCGCTGCGGGCCTGTTCGATCAGTTGGTTGAGCTGGGGGCTGTCGAAACTTGTCCACCATTGCTGGTTGGCCCGCAGCGCCGTTGCGTCGCTTGCGCTGTGCCAGGCGGGCGGTGTTTGCATGCCTGCGCCCGGACGCGGTGCGGGGCTGCTGCAGGCGGCCAGCAGCAGGCTGGCGGCGAGGAGGGTCAGGGACACTTTCATAGGGCGATCATTCACTGGTAAGGGCCTTGACCGGGTCAAGTCGAGCGGCTTTGCGGGCCGGCATGAAACCGAAGATAACGCCGGTGACCAGGGCGCAGAAGAAGGCCCCCACGGCGGCCGGAATCGAGAACGCGACGGCCACGTTGCTGAGGATGAGTACGCCACCCACCAGCAGGGCCAGGCCGATGCCGGTGACGCCGCCGACCACAGAGAGCATCACCGCTTCAGTGAGGAACTGGCGCAGGATGTCCCGCTGCCGCGCCCCGGTGGCCATGCGAATGCCGATTTCCCGGGTGCGTTCACGTACGGTCATCAGCATGATATTCATCACCCCGATACCTCCCACCAGCAGCGAAATCGCGGCAATCGAGCCGAGCATCAGTGACAAGGTGTTCTGGGTGCGTGCCTCGGCCTGGATCATCGCGGCATTGTTGGTCAGTTCAAAGTCGTGCTTGCCGTTGTGCAGGCGCAGCAACAACTGATTGATAGCCTGTTCGGCGTCGTGCACGTTGCGCGCGTCGGCGGCGGCAATCACTACGTATTCGGGGTTATAGCTGCCGAACAGACGCACGCTGGCGGCAGAGTAGGGGATGGCGATACGGTCGTCGCTGTCTTTGTCGCCGGAGCTGGCGCCTTTTTCGGCGAGCACACCGACCACCTGGAATGGAACGTTTTCGATCAGGATGTATTGCCCGATCGGGTCGGTCACATCCTTGAACAGCTTGTCGCGTACCCGTTTGCCGATCACTGCCACCGTGGCTCCGGCGCGCTCGTCGGCCTCGGTGAAGTAACTCCCCTCGACCACTGGCCAGTTGAAAATGGCCGGGAAATTGGTGTCATTGCCCCCGACATACGCCATATGGTCGACGTTGCCAAAGCGAACGCCGGCCTCTGCGCCGTTCACCGGCATGATGCGCTTGACCTGAGGCAGGGCCGCCAGGGCGGCCACGTCGTTGAGGGTGATCACGCCGGGTGGTGTGCGCGGGTTGGGCGCCGACCCGCTGACGTAGAGGATATTGGAGCCGAAAGCGCCCATCTGCGCCATCACCTGGCGCTTGCTGCCTTCGCCCACCGCCAGCATCACCACCACCGACGCCACGCCGATGATGATCCCCAGCAGCGTCAGCGCCGTGCGAAAACGGTTGATCCACATCACCCGCCACGCGGCTTGCACGGCATCCAGCAGCTCGGCTTTCCAGGCGCCGTTGTGCTCGGCGCCATCGGCCAGGCGCTGGCGCAGGTCCACGGCTTGCAACGCGCCGGAGATGGCCACGGGGGGCGTCTCGCTGGTCTCGGCAGAGTCGCTGATGATCAGCCCGTCGCGGATCTCGATGATGCGATTGGCCCGCGCCGCGACTTCGCGGTCGTGGGTGATCAGGATGACCACGTGGCCCTGGCTGGCCAGTTCGTCCAGCAGGGTCATGACCTCGGCGCCGCTGTGGCTGTCGAGGGCGCCGGTGGGTTCGTCGGCGAGGATGATATGCCCGCCGTTCATCAACGCCCGGGCAATCGACACCCGCTGTTGCTGGCCGCCGGAAAGCTGGTGCGGGCGGTTGCCGGTGCGCTCGGCCAGGCCCAGGCGCGTGAGCAGGGCCTTGGCGCGGGCATGGCGTTCGGCGGCGCTGATGCCGGCATAGATCGCCGGCATCTCGACGTTTTCCTGGGCCGAGCCGGATGGGATCAAGTGATAGCCCTGGAACACGAAACCGAAGGCCTCGCGGCGCAGCCAGGCGAGTTCGTCGCTGTCGAGCCGGGCGACGTTCTCTCCGGCGAACAGGTAGTCGCCCTCGGTGGGGCGGTCGAGGCAGCCGAGGATATTCATCAGCGTGGATTTGCCGGAGCCGGAGGCGCCGACAATCGCCACGAATTCCCCGGCATGGATCGCCAGGTCGATGCCGCGCAGCACATCAACCTGCGGCGTATCGCCGCCGCCGTAGGACTTGCGGATGCCCTTGAGTTCGATCAGTGGGGTCGACATTCAACCTCCGCTGCCATCGGCCGGGCCGATCAGCAGGTGATCGCCTTCGTTCAGGCCTTCCAGCACCTGGACTCGCAGGCGGTCGCTGAGGCCCAGGCGGATTTCGCGTTGCTCGATGCTGCCGTTTTTCGCCACCACGCGGGCGATCTGTTTGTCGCCGCCGAGGCTGCCTTGCAGGGCGGCGACCGGCGCGGTCAGGGTGTCCCTGGCCTGGCCGGCGACGAAGAATACCTGGGCGGTCATTTCCGCCATCAAGGCGTTATCGGTGTTGTCGACGTCCAGCAGCACCGTGTAAAGCACCACTCGCCCGGTGCCGCTTTTGCTGGCGCTGCTCGGGCTGCCACCGCCCTGGCTGGTTTCGTTGAGCGGCTTGGGCGGGATCGGCAAAATCTGCCGCACGGTGCTGGTCCAGCGTCGGCTGCCGCCGCTCAGGGTGGTGAAGTAGGCCGTCATGCCGGGTTTGACATGGCCGATGTCGGCTTCCGAGACTTCGGCCCATACGGTCATCGGCGAAAGCTTGGCGATCCGCAGGATCAGCGGGGTTTGCTGCTGGGCGTTGAGGGTCTGGCCTTCCCGGGCGTCCACCGCGACCACGGTGCCGCTCATTGGCGCATAAATGCGCGTGTAGCCCAACTCTGCCTCGTCACTGCGCAGGCTGGCCCTGGCCTGGCGAATCTGCGCCAGGAACATCTCGACCCGCGCCTGGGTGGCGCTCAGTTCGGCCCTGGCAGTTTGCACGTCTTCTTCCCGGGTGGCGTTACCGGCTTCCAGGCGTTGCTGGCGCTGGTACTTCTGGCGGGCCAGTTCGTGCTGGGCCCGTTGCTCCTGCAACTGGGCCTGCAGGTTCTCGATAGCGTAGCGGCTAGCATCGAGCTTGGCTTTTTGCGTGGAGGGGTCGATCTCTACCAGCAATTGGCCTTCCTTGACCTGGGCACCGGCCTCGACGTGAATCTTCTGAATCTGTCCGGACGCCTGGGCGCCCACGTCGACGTAGCGCCGGGGTTGCAGGGTACCCAGGGCCGTGACGCTGCTTTCGATATCGCCCCGCGTCACAGTGACGGTCGCCAGCTTGTCCCGGCCCGGCGGCAGGACCTGCCAGGCTGCTAAAGCGATGATGGGGATGAGGCACGCGACCACAAGCAGGGCGCGTCGGGCAGGTCGAGGACGTTTCATGCACAGTTCCAGCCAGGAAAGATCGGCCCGCAGGAGCGGGAAGCTGACAGGTAGACGAGGAAATTGCCCGGGGATTTAGGCCGTTACATATGCCGTTACAGGTGTGTCAGGCAAAATAATTGGCCGGCGACGCAAGTCTTGTTTAAAACTAGATGAGAATTACTATAAATTACACGTACCTCAAACTGCCATCATCGGGCTGCGTCACCGAATCGGCCGTTATCTTCGTATTCAAAGGACCTAATGCCGCCTCCAGGCGGTCGGGAGTCATGTTGGAAAACTACTATCGCGAGCTGGTGTGTTTCCTCAACGCCAAGCTGGGCAACCGTCAGGTGGCCGAAGATGTGGTGCATGACGCTTATGTGCGGGTGCTGGGGCGTGCCAGTGAGGTCCCGATCGAGCAGCCCCGGGCGTTTCTCTATCGCACGGCGCTGAACCTGGTGATCGACGGTCATCGGCGCAACGCCCTGCGCCAGGATGAACCCCTGGAAGTACTCGACAGCGAGGAGCGTTTTTCGCTGTCTTCGCCCCATCACTGCCTGGACCACGGCCAGCGCCTGGAAATGCTTGAGCGCGCGTTGGCCGAGCTGCCGGCGCTCTGCCGTGACAGTTTCCTGTTGCGCAAGCTCGACGGCCTGTCCCACCTGCAAATCGCCGAGCGCCTGGGTATTTCCCGCGCGCTGGTGGAAAAACACATCGTCAATGCCATGAAGCATTGCCGGGCGCGCATGCGTGAGTGGGATGCGCACTGATTCCAGCGTTAGCTAAATTTTATTTCATTGTCCTCGTCTCCTATCAACACACGACCTGTTGCTGTGCCTTCAGGTCTCTGAGGCTTTCCCGCCCCACTGCCACGGGGCTTATCCAGAGGACACTGGAATGACACAGGCAATTGCATCGCCCGCCGTTCACGACCTGATCGGTATCGGGTTCGGCCCTTCGAACCTGGCGCTGGCCATCGCCCTGCAGGAACGCGAGAAAGCCCAGGGCAAACTGGACGTGCTGTTCCTCGACAAACAGGCCGACTACCGCTGGCACGGCAACACCCTGGTCACCCAGAGTGAATTGCAGATTTCCTTCCTCAAGGACCTGGTGACCCTGCGCAATCCCACCAGCCCTTATTCCTTCGTCAATTACCTGAAGGCCCACGGGCGCCTGGTGGATTTCATCAACCTGGGTACCTTCTATCCGTGCCGCATGGAGTACAACGACTACCTGCGCTGGGTCTCCGGGCAGTTCCAGGCGCAAAGCCGCTACGGCGAGGAAGTGCTGGCCATCGAGCCGATCCTGCATCAGCAGCAGGTAGAGGCGCTGCGGGTGATTTCCCGGGACGCCCAGGGTGAACAGCACGTGCGCACCACCCGCTCGGTGGTGGTCAGCGCCGGTGGTACGCCGCGTATTCCGGCGTCGTTCAAGGCGCTCAAGGATGACGGTCGGGTGTTCCATCACTCCCAGTACCTGGAACGCATGGCCCAGCAACCGTGTGTCGACGGCAAGCCGATGCGCATCGCGATCATCGGTGGTGGCCAGAGCGCAGCCGAGGCGTTTATCGACCTCAACGACAGCTTCCCGTCGGTGCAGGTCGACATGATCCTGCGCGGCTCGGCCCTCAAGCCTGCGGATGACAGCCCGTTCGTCAACGAAGTGTTCTCGCCGGAGTTCACCGACCTGGTGTTCCAGCAGAACGGCAGCGAACGCGAGCGCCTGGTCAACGAGTACCACAACACCAACTATTCGGTGGTGGACCTGGACCTGATCGAGCGCATCTACGGGATCTTCTACCGCCAGAAAGTTTCCGGCATTGCCCGTCACGCGTTCCGTACCCTGACCACCGTGGAAAAAGCCACGGCCGGGCCGCTGGGTGTGGAGTTGGCGCTGCGCAACAACGCCACCGGCGAAACCAGCCTCAACCATTACGATGCCGTCGTACTGGCCACCGGTTACGAGCGCCAGATGCATCGTCAGTTGCTCGCACCGTTGGCCGACTATATGGGCGACTTTGAAGTCAGCCGCGACTACCGCATCGTCACCGACGAGCGCTGCAAGGCCGGCATCTACATGCAGGGCTTCAGCCAGGCCAGCCATGGCCTGAGCGATACCTTGCTGTCGATCCTGCCGATCCGTGCCGACGAGATTGCTGCGTCGCTGTACGAACACGACCGCAGCCGCGGCAAGAGCCGTTCGGTGCAGGACGTGTTGCTGGCCACCGCCAGCTGACAGGCTGCACTTGAACCGCGGGGGCGGCTGCTGATACTGTACAAAAAACCAGTATCGGTAGAAGCCCCATGCAGTTGATCGAAAAACTCAGCATCCTCGCCGACGCCGCCAAGTACGACGCGTCCTGCGCCAGCAGCGGCGCGCCCCAGCGCAGCTCGGAAGGCAAGGCGGGGCTGGGCTCCACCGATGGCATGGGCATCTGCCACAGCTACACGCCCGACGGTCGCTGCGTGTCGTTGCTCAAGGTGCTGCTGACCAACTTCTGCCTCTACGATTGCCAATACTGCGTCAACCGCCGCTCCAGCGACGTGCCCCGTGCACGCTTCAGCCCGGAGGAGGTGGTGACCCTGACCCTCGACTTTTACCGGCGCAACTGCGTCAGCGGGCTGTTTCTCAGCTCCGGCATCATCCGTTCGGCCGACTACACCATGGAGCAGCTGGTGCGGGTCGCCAAACTCCTGCGCGAAGAGCATGACTTTCGCGGCTACATCCACCTCAAGACCATTCCCGAAGCCGACCCGGCACTGATTGCCGAGGCGGGGCGGTATGCCGATCGCCTCAGCGTGAATATCGAGTTGCCAACGGACAAGAGCCTGCAAACCCTGGCGCCCGAGAAGCAGATCGTCTCGATCAAGCAGGCCATGCAAACCATCTATACCGGTGAGCAGACGGTGCTCAACGAACCCCGCGCGCCGCGTTTCGCGCCGGCCGGGCAGAGCACGCAGATGATCGTCGGCGCCGATGACACCGACGACAGCACCATCCTCCACAGCGCCGAGGCGTTGTACGGCAATTTCAAACTGCGCCGGGTGTATTACTCGGCGTTCAGCCCGATCCCCAACAGCCCGAAAAGCGTGCCCCTGGCCGCGCCGCCGCTGATGCGCGAGCACCGCTTGTACCAGGCGGATTTCCTGTTGCGCAGCTACGGGTTCAGCGCCAATGAACTGTTTGAAGGGCCGGGCGACCTGGCCCTGGATATCGACCCCAAGCTGGCCTGGGCGCTGGAGCACCGCGAGGTGTTCCCGCTGGACTTGAACCGGGCCGAGCCGACGCTTATTGCGCGCATTCCCGGAATTGGCCTGCGCACCACCCAGCGGCTGGTGGACCTGCGTCGCCAGCGCAAGATCCGCTTCGAAGACCTGGCGCGCATGCGGTGTGTGCTGACCAAGGCCAAGCCGTTTTTCATCACCAGCGACTACCACCCGCAGCAAGCGGAAAGCACCAGCGTGCTGCTGCGCGAACAACTGCGCGACCGCCCGCAGCCGCAGCAAATGGGGCTGTGGGGATGATCAGCCTGGAATGCGACAACCTGTTCAGCACCTGGCGCGAGCAAGCGCGCTGGTTGCTCAGCCATCAGATCGACCCCAGCCACGTGAGTTGGGGCGTGGCCGAGGTGGCGGACCTGTTTGCCACCGACGAGCAGTACCCGGCCGAGTGCGGGCCGTTCCAGGCGCGGATTCCCAAGGCGCTGCTGGAGCTGCTGGAGTCTGCCGCGTGTTATCACGGTGAACAGCGCTGGAGCCTGCTGTATGAGGTGCTGTGGCGCGTCAGCCATGGGGACCGCACGGCGATGATGTCGGGGGACAAGCTGGGCAGCGAATTGCAGCGGCGGATCAAGCAGGTGCAGCGCGAGGCCCATCACCTGCATGCGTTTGTGCGGTTTATCGCATTGCCGGCAGAGGCGGGGCCGCAGTTGCCGGAGTACGTGGCGTGGCATGAGCCGGCCCACGATATCTTGAAGGTGGCCAGCCAGCATTTTGTCGGGCGCATGGGGCGTCATCGCTGGATGATCGCCACGCCCCTGGATGGGGTTTATTACGACGGGGAGCATTTGATTCACCAGCGGCAATGCCCGGTGGAATGGCAGGCGTTGGCGCAGAATGTCGAGGATCCCCACAGTGCGATGTGGTTGACGTACTACAGCCATATCTTTAACCCGGCGCGGTTGAATCCGAAGGTGATGGAAGGGCATTTGCCGAGCCGGTTCTGGAAGAATCTGCCGGAGGGCAAGTTGATTCCGGGGTTGATCAGCGAGGCGCGTACGGGCAAGCAGCGGGATGGGCAGGCGAAGATGATTGGGGCGCGTCCAGGCAAGCGAATTTCAAGCGGGCACGGTTAAATGTGGGAGCGGGCTTGCTCGCGAATGCGGTGTGTCAGCAGCACATCCAGCGATTGATACACCGCATTCGCGAGCAAGCCCGCTCCCACATTTGATCTCTATTGCCTGTAGGGGCGGATTCAGGCCAGTTCGGTGGCGGTGTTTTTTACGACCGCCAGCTCGGGATGCGCCACCAATTTATCGATGTGCAATTCATCATTGTTCAGCCAGGTTTCCGTCAGCACGCGGTAGTGCTCCATGTCCCGGCAGCGCATGCGCAGGCTGTAGTCGAACGGCCCGCTGATCAACTGGCACTCGAACACTTGCGGGCAGGCTTTGACACATGCCTCGAACGCCTTCTGCGCCGAGCGCCCGCTCTGGTTGGAGAGGGCCACCAGCACCAGCAGTGACAGCCCCGGCGAGACCATCTGCACGTCGATGATCGCCCCATAACCCCGGATGACCCCGCGTCGTTCCAGCTTGCGTACCCGTTCCAGGCACGGCCTGGGCGTCAGGTGCACCAGCGACGAGAGTTTTTCGTAGGTGATGCGTCCCTGGTGCCGTAACACGTCGATGATGGCTTCATCGATGCGGTCCAGCACAGGTGAGGCGTTCGGTCCGGTGGCCTTGGTATCCATGGTGTGTGGTGTTCACTTCAATCGGTTGGAAAGAAATTGCTGCAAGCGTTCGCTGTTCGGCTGGTCGAGGATATCCGCTGCGCCTTGTTCCTCGACGCGGCCCTGATGCAGGAACAGCACTTGGCTGGACACCTGGCGGGCAAAGCCCATTTCGTGGGTGACCATGAGCATGGTACGACCTTCCTCCGCCAACGTCTGTATGACTTTGAGCACTTCTCCTACAAGTTCAGGGTCGAGGGCCGAAGTGGGTTCGTCGAACAGAATGATCTCCGGTTCCATCGCCAGGGCCCGGGCGATGGCCACGCGCTGTTGCTGGCCGCCGGAGAGGAATGCCGGGTATTGGTCCGCCACCCGGCCCGGCAGGCCGACCTTGTCGAGGTACAGGCGTGCGCGTTTTTCCGCCTCGGCGGCGCTCACCCCCAGCACCCGGCGCGGCGCCATGGTGATGTTTTCCAGCACGGTCATGTGGCTCCACAGGTTGAAGTGCTGGAACACCATGGCCAGGCGGGTGCGCAGGTTCTGCAATTGCGCCTGGTGCGGCGCGCGCGTGCCGGCGCGGCCTTGCTGCATTTCGATGCTGATGCCATCGAGGGTGATAACCCCGGCGTCCGGCTGTTCGAGGAAGTTGATGCAGCGCAGCATCGTGCTCTTGCCGGAGCCGCTGGCGCCGATCAGGCTGATCACGTCGCCGTTGCGCGCGTTCAGTGAAACGCCCTTGAGCACCTCATGCTCGCCATAGCGTTTGTGCAGGCCTTCGACCTGGAGTTTGACGTTGGCGTTTTCGGCCACGGCGACCGGCTGGGTAGCGGGGCGTACATCGGTGGGATAAGCGGCCAGGGCCTGCGCGGACTGATTCATGGGTTAGCCTCGGGTAGGAACAAGAAAACGCATCCAGCGACGTTCGGCCAGTCGAAACAGGCCCACCAGTGCAAAGGACAGCAGCATGTACAACAGGGCAGCGATGCCGAAGGCCTGGAACGTCAGGAACGTCTCGGCGTTGGCGTCGCGGGCCACCTTGAGGATGTCGGCAATGGTGGCGGTAAACGCCAGGGACGTGGCGTGCAGCATCAGGATCATTTCATTGCTGTAGGCCGGCAGTGCGCGACGCAGTGCGGCGGGCACTACCACAAACAGGTTCAGGCGCCAGCCATGCAGGCCGTAGGCCTTGGCGGCTTCGATCTCGCCGTGGGGGATGTTGCGAATCGCCCCGGCAAAGATTTCCACGGTGTAGGCGCACGTGTTCAATACAAACGCCAGCAGCGTGCAGTTCAGTGCATTGCGAAAAAACTGGTTGAGCAGGGCGTTGTCCTGCACCACGTCCAGGCCGTAGAGGCCGGTGTAGCAAATCAGCAACTGGATATACAGCGGCGTGCCGCGAAACAGGTAGGTGTAGACCTCCACTGGCCAGCGAATCCAGAAGTGTTCCGAGACCCGCGCGATCGCCAGCGGGATCGACAGAAAGAAGCCCAGCACCACCGAGATAATGAAGAGCCACAGGGTCATCGCCACCCCGGAAAAGCCGTTACCGTCGGTGAACAGGTAGGCCAGGCCGTATTGCTGGATCAGTTCGATCATCGCACCATCCCCTTGATGCCCACGTTGTAGCGCCGTTCCAGGCGTTTGAAGATGCGGTTGGAGAGGGTGGTGATCACCAGGTACACCAGGCCCGCGAGGATCAGGAAATACAGCGGGTCATTGGTGGTCTTGCCGGCGTTTTGTGCGGCCTTGACCAGGTCTGACAGGCCGATGATCGACACCAGCGCGGTGGACTTGAGCAGCACCAGCCAGTTGTTGCCCAGGCCCGGCAGGGCAAAGCGCATCAGTTGCGGGAACAGCACCAGGCGAAAGCGCTGCCAGCGGCTCAGGCCGTAGGCGGTGGCGGCTTCGAGTTGGCCGGCGGGCACGCTGAGAATCGCCCCGCGAAAGTTTTCGGTGAAATACGCACCGTAGATAAAACCGAGGGTGATGACACCGGCGGTGAACGGGTCGATTTCGAAGTAGGCCCAGCCGAGCATTTCACTCAGGTCGTTCAGCCACAGTTGCAGGCTGTAGAAAATCAGCAGGATCAGCACCAGGTCCGGCACGCTGCGAATCAGCGTGGTGTAGAGCGTGGCCGGAACCCGCAGCAGCTTGACGCTGGAGAGCTTGGCGGCGGCGGCGAGCAGTCCCAGGGACAGGCTCAGCAGCAGCGCCAGGAACGCCAGCTTGACCGTCATCCAGGCACCCTGGGCCAGCAGCGGGCCGAAGCCTTGCAAGTTGAGGAGTTCATTCATGGGAAGTATCTCGATGGGGCGCAGAGTTTTACGGTGGGAGCGAGCTTGTGTGGGAGCGGGCTTGCTCGCGAAGACAGAGTTTCAGTCAATACATGTGTGACTGACCCACCGCTTTCGCGAGCAAGCCCGCTCCCACACAAGCTCGCTCCCACATGAGGCGTCACTCGTTGTAGATATCCTGATCGCCGAAGTATTTCTTCTGGATCTGCGTGTAGGTGCCATCGGCCTGGACGGCGGCGATGCCTTTGTTGATCAGCTCCACCAGGTCCTTGTCGTTCTTGCGCAGGCCCATGGCGATGTCGAGCGGCAGGGTCGGGTCCTTGAAGGCCGGGCCGGTCTTGAAGTCGGCGCCTTCAGGTTTGGACAGGAAGTTGAGCTGGGCTTCAAGCTTGTCGGTCAGGGTGGCGTCGAGACGACCGTTTTGCAGGTCGGCGTAGTTCTGTTCCTGGGACTGGTACGCCTTGATCTGCGCGCCAAGTTTTGCCAGGTGCGCACGGGCGTAGGCTTCCTGCAGCGAGCCTTGCAGCACGCCGACCTGTTTGCCTTTCAGGGATTCGGGGGTGTCGCCGAAGTCGGCGCTTTTGCGGGTGATCACCGAGGTCGGGCTGAGGAACAGCCGGTCGCTGAAGTCGATGACTTTCTGGCGGGCCGGGGTCACGGCCATGGAGGACATGATGGCGTCGAACTTGCGGGCGCGCAGGGCCGGGATCATGCCGTCGAATTCGTTGTGGACCCACACGCATTTGACTTCCAGCTTGGCGCAGATGGCGTTGCCCAGGTCGATGTCGAAACCTTGCAGGCTGCCGTCGGCGGCGACGGATTCAAACGGTGGGTATTCGGGGAAAACCCCAAAGCGGATTTCTTTCCATTCCTGAGCCTGGGCAGCGGTTGCGGCCAATGGCAGGAGCAGCGCAGCGAAAAGTGATCGGAGCGGAGTCATGTGTATTCCCTATATTTTGTAATTGATGTCAGGGCAGTAGAAAACGGGACGCTAAGGTGAAGAGGCTTTTTGTGGCGAGGGAGCTTGCTCCCGCTGGGCTGCGCAGCGGCCCCAAAATCCCGGGAGCGCTACGCACTCCAGCGGGAGCAAGCTCCCTCGCCACATTGGGCTGTTTGTTGTCAGAGAGAATGCTTCAAGATGGTGCGTTTTTTGTGTCGTTTACCCCTGCCGCGGCGGGCGGAATGTGCTGTTAAAACGCGGGTCACAGCGGAAACGGCTGCGGCACCCGCTGAATCGGCTTGTTGACCGGGTTTTTCCGGCCTGCCTTTCACGCAAAGCGGCAGGCCAGAGCGGTCTCAGGCGCGCTTTTTCTGCTGTGCCACCGGTGCTTGGGCCAGGCGGGCAAACAGGTCCTTGGGGTCGGCAAGGTCCGGCACCAGTTCCAGTTCGCTGCCCACGTCCAGCGCCTTGGCCACGTCCAGTACGTAACGCAGGGCGGAGTAGTCTTCGATGGCAAAACCTACCGAGTCGAACAGGGTGACCTGGCGCGCGTTTTCGCGGCCTGGCGCCTGGCCGTTGATCACTTGCCACAGCTCGGTGACCGGCGAATCTTCCGGCATGTGCTGGATTTCGCCTTCGATGCGGCTTTGTGGCTCGTACTCGACAATCACGCGGGCCCGTTCGACGATTCGTCGGTCCAGTTCGGTCTTGCCGGGGCAGTCGCCACCGACGGCATTCAGGTGCATGCCCGGTTCGATCATCTCGTCCGTGAGGATGGTGGCGTAGGCCTTGTCGGCGGTGACGGTGGTGACGATGTCGGCGCCTTTCACGGCTTCGGCAACGCTGCCTGCCAGGATCACCTTGATCGCCGGGAAGGCTTTGAGGTTGGCGGCCAGTTTGGCGGTGGCCTTGGCGTCGATGTCGAACAGGCGGATTTCAGTGATGCCCAGCATCGCGTGGAAGGCCAGGGCCTGGAACTCACTCTGGGAGCCGTTGCCGATCAGCGCCATGCTGCGGCTGTTGTCCCGGGCCAGGTAGCGCGCCACCAGGGCCGAGGTGGCGGCCGTGCGGATCGCGGTGGTCAGGGTCATTTCCGCCAGCAGCACCGGTTTGCCGGTGTCCACATCACCCAGGGCGCCGAAGGCCATGACGGTGAGCATGCCGCTCTGGGTGTTTTTCGGGTGGCCGTTCACGTATTTGAAGGCGTACAGCGACGCGTCGGACACCGGCATCAGCTCGATCACGCCCTCGGGCGAGTGGTTGGCCAGGCGCGCGCATTTTTCAAAGTCCTGCCAGCGCAGGTAGTCGGCGCGGATGTACTCGGCCATCTCGGTAATGCAGGTTTGCAGGCCTTTTTGCGAAACCAGGTAGCTCAAGTCGTTGACGTCGATATAGCGGGTCATGGGAAGACTCCTTATTGAAATGAGGGGCGGGCGGGCAGATGTACTTCCGCCAACATGCAGCGGGCACTGCCGCCGCCGATGCGTTCGATGTTGTCGATGTTCACCACCACCGGCCGGGTGTGACGCTCCACATGCTGACGCTGGGCGGGCTTGAGCGAGCCCCAGGCGCTGGCCGACATCACCAGCAGCGGCTGGCCGTCGCGGTCGTGGACTTCGAGCATGTTGCCGGCGAAGGCTTCCAACTGGTCGAAGTCCAGGGCGACGATGTCTTTGCCGGTGTCGCGCAGGGAGCGTTCAAGGGCCTGGCGCTCGCGGTCATCGGGCAAGGCTTGCAGGCACACCACGGAGAGGTCGCGGCCGACACTCATCATTACGTTGCTGTGGTAGATCGGCGCGTGGTGACGGTCGACGGCGTGGAATACGCAGACCTGGTAGTCCAGGCGTTCGGCGAACTGGCGCAGGGCATCCTGATGGGTCCGTCCGGAATGGCAGGCGTAGCTGATGCGGTGCTGGCGGTCGAGGACCATGCTGCCGGTGCCTTCGAGGAACATGTTCTGTTGTTCGAGGTGGCTGAAGTCGATGGTGTTGTGGATCGCGAAGCGTTGCTCCAGCACTTGCAGCACGCCTTTGTCGCGTTCCAGTCGTCGGTTCCGGCCTTCCATCGGGTACAGCACCAGGCTGCCATCGGCGTGGCTGCTCCACCAGTTGTTGGGGAAGATCGAATCCGGGGTATGGGGCGCGGGGGTGTCTTGTACCACCAGCACTTCCACGCCGTGGTGGCGCAGGGTGTCGACGTAGCCGTCGAACTCTTCCAGCGCTTTCTGCTGTGCCACCAACGGGTCGAGGGGCGCACGCTGGAAGCGGTTGTTGATCGCGGTGTCCGGGTTGAAGGCGAAGTGCGCCGGGCGGATCATCAGGACAGTGTTGGTGGTTTGCATGGGGGCACGGGTCCATGGGTTGGGCAGTGAGGCTATTTTGTGCGGTGTGAAGGAAGAATCCCGGCTGAAGTGAGGGGGTGGCTCAGCCGGGAAAGCTGAAAAGTGGGGTGGGGCAGCCGAATCGGCTGTGGAGGTGAGTGGAGATCAAAATGTGGGAGCGGGCTTGCTCGCGAAAGCGGTGGGTCAGTTAATAAATTCGGTGGCTGATACACCGCCTTCGCGAGCAAGCCCGCTCCCACATTGGTATTGTGTTGCCTGAGGTTTTTTGTCTGGATGGAGAAACCATGCCCACTGAAGTTCGTCTCGCCCAAACTACCGATGCCGAGGGCATCAGCCAGGTCATCCTGGCGGCCCTGCATGACAGCAACGCCCGGGATTATCCGGCGGATGTGATTGCGCGGGTGGCGAGCAACTTTACTCCCGAGGCTGTCGTGGCGTTGCTCGCGCGTCGAACGGTGCTGGTGGCCATTCAGGATGAGGTGATCGTTGCCACGGCGGCACTTGACGCCAATGTGGTGCGCTCGGTCTTCGTCAATCCGGCGCTGCAAGGGCAGGGCATCGGGCGCTTGCTGATGATTGAAATCGAGCTGCGCGCCCGGGAAGCCGGGGTGACCTTGTTGCATGTGCCGTCTTCGCTGACGGCCGAGCCGTTCTACACCAAGCTGGGTTTCCACACGGTGCGCGATGTCTACCATGGCAATGAACGCACGCTGGTGATGGAGAAGGCGTTGTCATCCCGCCATCCCATCGGCGTCTATCGCGATCGGGCCCATCGGGCGCAGGTGGTGGCGTTGTGGCAGGCGGCGTTTGGTTATGACGCGGCGCATAACCTGCCGAGCCTGGCGATCGACAAGAAGCTGGCGGTCAACGATGGGTTGTTCTTCGTGGCCACCGACAAGAAGGTGGTGATCGGTACCATCCTCGCCGGCTACGACGGGCATCGTGGCTGGTTGTATTCAGTGGCGGTGCACAACGACTATCGCCGCCAGGGCCTGGGCGCCTCGTTGGTGCGGCATGCGGAGCAGGCGTTGACGGCGCTGGGTTGCATGAAGATCAACCTGCAGATCACCAGTGGCAATGACGCGGTGATGGGGTTTTATGAGGCGCTGGGTTATGGCGCGGAGCCGCGGATCAGCATGGGCAAGAAGATCCTGGAAAACATCCCGATGGATAAGGCCTGAACGTCGGTTTTCCAAACACTGAAATCAAAATGTGGGAGCGGGCTTGCTCGCGAATGCGGTGTATCAGTCAATAAATCTGTCGACTGACACTCCGTATTCGCGAGCAAGCCCGCTCCCACAGTTTGGTTTTGCAGTGTTGCTTAGACCTTGACGATCCAGCCCTCAGGCGCTTCGACGTCGCCGGACTGTACGCCAGTCAGCTCTTTGTAGAGCTTCTGGGTGACCGGGCCGACTTCTTTTTCGCTGTAGAACACGTGCAGCTTGTCTTTGTACTCGATGCCGCCGATCGGGGTGATCACGGCGGCGGTGCCGCAGGCGCCGGCTTCCTTGAAGTCCGACAGCTTGTCGATCAGCACGTCGCCTTCAACCACTTCCAGGCCCAGGCGCGATTTTGCCAGCTCGATCAGCGACAGGCGGGTGATGCCTGGCAACACCGACGGCGAGTTCGGGGTGACGAACTTGTTGTCGTGGGTGATCCCGAAGAAGTTGGCCGAGCCGACTTCTTCGATCTTCGAGTGGGTGGCCGGGTCGAGGTAGATGCAGTCGGCGAAGTTGGCTTTTTTCGCCAGGGAACCGGGCATCAGGCTGGCGGCGTAGTTGCCACCGACCTTGGCTGCGCCGGTGCCGTTGGGAGCCGCACGGTCGTAGCCGGAGATCAGGAAGTTGTGCGGGGTCAGGCCGCCCTTGAAGTAGGCGCCGACCGGGATGCAGAAGATCGAGAAGATGAATTCCGGCGCGGTGCGCACGCCGATGTTGTCACCGGTGCCGATCACGAACGGGCGCAGGTACAGCGCGCCGCCGGTGCCGTACGGCGGGATGAACCGCTCGTTGGCGCGGACCACTTCCTTGCAGGCTTCGATGAAGGCGTCGGTCGGCACTTGTGGCATCAGCAGGCGGCCACAGCTGCGCTGCATGCGCGCGGCATTCTGGTCGGGGCGGAACAGGTTGATCGAACCGTCCTTGCAGCGGTAGGCCTTGAGGCCTTCAAAGCATTGCTGGCCGTAGTGCAGGGCGGTGGAGCCCTCGCTGATGTGCAGCACGTTGTCGTCGGTCAGGGTGCCTTTTTGCCACTCGCCGTCTTTCCAGGTCTGGAGGAAACGCTTGTCGGTCTTGATGTAGTCAAAACCCAGCTTGTCCCAATTGATGCTTTCGTTACCCATGACACCCTCTATCTTTTGTCAACCGCCTGGTCGAAGGCAGGCTTATGGTTTATTTCTGGATGGGCGCAACAATACTTCATTCTTGGCTTGTGTGGGAGCGGGCTTGCTCGCGAATGCGGCGTGTCATTCGATGCATTCGGTGCTGATCCACCGCTTTCGCGAGCAAGCCCGCTCCCACATTTGAACTTCGCCATTTTATAGGTGCAATGCATGCCCCAGGGCCCGCAGGGCTGCTTCCTGTACCGCTTCGCCGAGTGTCGGGTGGGCGTGGATGGTGCCCGCCACGTCTTCCAGGCGTGAACCCATTTCCAGGCTCAGGCCGAAGGCCGTGGACAGTTCCGAGACGCCAACGCCTACCGCCTGCCAGCCGACGATCAGGTGATTGTCGCGGCGCGCCACTACCCGCACGAAGCCGGTTTTCGACTCCAGGGTCATGGCCCGGCCATTGGCGGCGAACGGGAAGCTCGACACGATGCAGTCCAGCCCGGCCGCCCTGGCTTCGTCCGGGGTCTTGCCGACCACTACCAGTTCCGGGTCGGTGAAGCACACCGCCGGGATCGCGGCCGGGTTGAATTCGCGGGATTTACCGCTGATCAGTTCGGCGACCATTTCGCCCTGGGCCATGGCCCGGTGGGCGAGCATCGGTTCACCGCTGAGGTCACCGATGGCCCACACATTGCGCATGCTGGTCTGGCAGCGGCTGTCGATCTTGATCGCCGAGCCGTTCATGTCCAGGTTCAAGGCTTCGAGGTTCCAGCCCTGGGTGTTGGGTTTGCGACCAACGGCAACCAGCACCTGGTCGGTTTCCAGCGACAGCGTCTCGCCGCTGGGGTCACGCACTTGCAGGGTGTTGTGCTCAAAACCGCTGACGCTGTGTTTCAGGAACACCTTCACCCCCAGTTGCTTCAGGGATTCGGCCACCGGTTGGGTCAGTTCGGCGTCGTAGGCCGGCAAAATCCGGTCCTGGGCCTCAACCACGCTGACCTCGGCACCGAGCTTGCGATAGGCAATCCCCAATTCCAGGCCAATGTAGCCGCCGCCCACCACGATCAAGCGTTTCGGGATGCGTTTCGGCGCCAGGGCTTCGGTGGAGGAGATGATCGGCCCGCCAATCGGCAGCATCGGCAGGTTGACACTTTTCGAGCCGGTGGCCAGCAACAGGTGTTCACACTGGATGCGCTGGTCGCCGACATCGACGGTCTTGCCGTCCACGACCTTGGCCCAGCCCTGGATGACCTGGACCTTGTGTTTTTTCAGCAGCGCGGCTACGCCGGTGGTCAGGCGGTCGACGATGCCGTCTTTCCATTCAACGCTTTTGCCGATGTCCAGGGTCGGCACATCGACTTCGATACCCAACGGCGAACCCTGGCTGTGGTGCACGGTTTGCTGGAACTGTTCGGCGACATGGATCAGCGCCTTGGACGGAATGCAGCCGATGTTCAGGCAGGTGCCGCCCAGCGATTGGCCTTCCACCAGGATGGTCGGGATGCCCAGCTGGCCGGCGCGAATCGCTGCCACGTAACCGCCAGGCCCACCGCCGATGATCAGCAGCGTGGTGTGCAATGTTTGAGACATGGGTTACTCCAGGAACAGGCTGGCGGGTTGTTCGAGCAGGCCACGGATGGCCTGGATGAATTGCGCCGCGTCCATGCCATCGACCACCCGGTGATCGAAGGAGCTGGAGAGGTTCATCATCTTGCGGATCACGATCTGGCCCTTGATCACCATCGGCCGCTCGACAATGCGGTTGACCCCGACGATGGCCACTTCCGGCAGGTTCAGCACCGGGGTGCTGACAATCCCGCCCAACGCACCGAGGCTGGTCAGGGTGATGCTCGAGCCCGACAGCTCATCGCGACTGGCCTTGCCATTGCGCGCCGCATTCGCCAAGCGATTGATTTCTTGCGCCGTGCCCCACAGGTCGCGGGCTTCGGCGTGACGCACCACCGGCACCATCAGGCCGACATCGCTCTGGGTGGCGACACCCACATGCACCGCGCCGAGGCGGGTGATGACCTGGGCTTCGTCGTCATAACGCGCGTTGATCTGCGGATAGTCGCGCAATGCGACGACCATGGCCCGCACCAGGAACGGCAGCAGGGTCAGCTTGCCGCGGGTAGCGCCGTGTTTCTCGTTGAGGTGCACGCGCAACTCATCGAGGGCGGTGACGTCGATCTCTTCCACATAGCTGAAATGCGCGGCGCGCCGGGTGGCGTCCTGCATGCGCTGGGCGATCTTGCGGCGCATGCCGATCACCGGGATTTGCTGCTCGTCGTTGCGTTCGGCGTACGGGTTGGAGGCCCCGGAATTTTTCGCCGGACCCTGGAGCAAGTAAGCGTCCAGATCTTCATGCAGAATCCGGCCAGCCGGGCCTGAGCCCTGGACCAGTCGTAGCTGGATGCCAGCATCCAGCGCATGTTTGCGCACGGCCGGGGAGGCCAGCGGGCGGTCATCGGCCTCGCGGGCCACGGGCGCTTGCGCAGCCGCCACCGCAGGTTTGGCTGCCGGCTTGGGTTCAACCACCGGCGCGGCCCTGGCTTCGACTTTCGGTGCAGGAGCCGGTGCCGGCGCGACCTCTTCAACCACCGCCGACAACGCCGACTCCCTGGTATTGCCCGCGCCTTCCACTTCGATACTGATCAAAACACTGCCCACCGCCATGACTTCCCCCGGCTCGCCGCCGAGGGAAATCACCTTGCCGTGCACCGGCGACGGAATGTCCACCATGGCCTTGTCGGTCATCACGTCCGCCAGCACCTGGTCTTCTACCACCAGGTCGCCGACCTTGACGTGCCATACCGACAATTCAACTTCTGCGATGCCTTCGCCAATGTCCGGCATCTTGATAACGTGCGTGCCCATTCAGACCTCCATAACCCGATGCAAAGCCGCGCCCACTCGGGTCGGGCCAGGGAAATACGCCCACTCTTGCGCGTGGGGATACGGGGTATCCCAACCGGTGACGCGCTCGATCGGCGCTTCCAGGTAGTGGAAGCAATGCTCCTGCACCAGCGCCACCAGCTCGGCGCCGAACCCGCAGGTACGGGTGGCTTCGTGAACGATCACGCAGCGACGGGTTTTCTTCACGGAATTGACGATGGTTTCCAGGTCCAGCGGCCACAGGCTGCGCAGGTCGATGACTTCGGCGTCGATGCCGGTTTCTTCGGCGGCGACTTGCGACACATACACCGTGGTGCCGTAGGTGAGGATCGTCACGTCCTTGCCCGGGCGGGCGATGGCGGCCACATCCAGCGGCACGGTGTAGTAACCGTCCGGCACCTGCGCTTGCGGGTGTTTCGACCACGGGGTTACCGGGCGGTCGTGGTGGCCGTCGAACGGGCCGTTATACAGGCGCTTGGGTTCGAGGAAGATCACCGGGTCATCGTTTTCGATGGAGGCGATCAGCAGGCCCTTGGCGTCGTACGGATTGGACGGCATCACCGTGCGCAGGCCGCAGACCTGGGTGAACACCGCTTCAATACTCTGGCTGTGGGTCTGGCCGCCGTAGATGCCGCCGCCGCAGGGCATGCGCATGGTCAGCGGTGCAGTGAACTGGCCGGCCGAGCGATAACGCAGGCGGGCGGCTTCGGAAATGATCTGGTCGGTGGCAGGGTACACGTAGTCGGCGAACTGAATCTCGGCCACCGGCCGCAGGCCATAGGCGCCCATGCCGACCGCCACGCCGACGATCCCGCTTTCGGAGATCGGTGCGTCGAACACCCGCGAGGTGCCGTACTTGTTCTGCAAGCCTTCGGTGCAACGGAACACGCCGCCGAAGTAACCGACGTCCTGGCCGAACACCACCACATTGTCGTCTCGCTCAAGCATCACATCCATGGCCGAGCGCAAGGCCTGGATCATGGTCATGGTCGTGGTGGTCATGGCGGTTTCCAGCTCGATATTGTTGTTGTGATCGTTCATGTCAGATCCCCAACTCTTGACGCTGGCGCTTCAAGTGCTCCGGCATCTCTTTATAAACGTCTTCGAACATGGTCGCGGCGCTTGGAATCTGGCCACCGGCCAGGGTGCCGTACTGTTCGGCTTCTTTCTGGGCCTTGAGCACTTCGGCTTCAAGTTCGGCACTGACCGCCGCGTGTTCCTCTTCGGACCACTGACCAATCTTGATCAGGTGCTGCTTGAGGCGGGCGATCGGGTCGCCCAGCGGGAAGTGGCTCCAGTCGTCGGCGGGACGGTATTTGGACGGGTCATCGGAGGTGGAGTGCGGGCCGGCACGGTAGGTCACCCATTCGATCAGGGTCGGGCCCAGGTTGCGGCGGGCACGTTCGGCGGCCCAGGCGGAGGCGGCGTACACCGCGACAAAGTCGTTGCCGTCCACCCGCAGGGAGGCGATGCCGCAACCCACGCCGCGTCCGGCAAAGGTCGTGGCTTCACCGCCGGCAATGGCCTGGAAGGTGGAGATCGCCCACTGGTTGTTCACTACGTTAAGAATCACGGGTGCCCGGTACACGTGGGCGAAGGTGAGGGCGGTGTGGAAGTCGGACTCAGCGGTGGCGCCGTCGCCGATCCAGGCCGAGGCAATCTTGGTATCCCCCTTGATGGCCGAGGCCATGCCCCAGCCCACGCCTTGTACGAACTGGGTGGCGAGGTTGCCGGAAATCGTGAAGAAGCCGGCATCTTTTACCGAGTACATGATCGGCAACTGGCGGCCCTTGAGCGGGTCGCGCTCGTTGGACAGCAGCTGGCAGATCAGGTCTACCAGCGGCACTTCCCGGGCCATCAGGATGCTTTGCTGGCGATAGGTGGGGAAGCACATGTCGTCGATGTTCAAGGCCAGGGCCTGGGCGCTGCCGATGGCTTCTTCGCCGAGGCTTTGCATGTAGAACGACATCTTCTTCTGACGCTGGGCGACCACCATGCGGTTGTCGAAGATCCGCGTCTTGAGCATGGCGCGCATGCCCTTGCGCAGAATCTCGACTGGCACGCCTTCAGCCCATGGGCCGAGGGCCTGGCCTTGATCGTCGAGCACGCGAATCAGGCCCTTGGCCAGGTCGGCGGTGTCGGCGGGTTCTACGTCGATTGGGGGTTTGCGCACCAGGCCAGCGTCAGTCAGGCGCAGGTAGGTAAAGTCGGTCTTGCAGCCTGGGCGGCCCGAGGGTTCGGGAACGTGCAGGCGCAGTGGTTCGTACTGCTGAGTCATGGCTTTCTACGCTCTATCTTGTGAATTTCTTGTAGTGGGCGCGGTAGCTGACAGTCCTTCTTCGGGTAGAAGAAATCTTGTCCTACAACAATCATAGGCTCGGCTCAGGAGAATATTTATCTCTGTTTCATTGCGTTGGAGATCATTTGGGGATAAAAAAACTGCATAAACATAATAAACAGGTGGTTTTGTCTCATGCGCAAACTGGACCGTATCGATATCGGCATTCTGAACGCCCTTCAGGAGAACGCCCGCATCACCAACGCCGACCTGGCCCGCTCGGTCAACCTGTCGCCCACGCCGTGTTTCAACCGGGTCAAGGCCATGGAAGAACTGGGGCTGATTCGCGACCAGGTGACGCTGCTGGACGCCGACCTGCTGGGGCTGCACGTCAATGTGTTCATCCACGTCAGCCTGGAAAAGCAGAACGAATTGGCATTGCAGCAATTCGAAGGGGCGATTTCGGATCGCCCCGAAGTGATGGAGTGCTACCTGATGGCCGGCGACCCCGATTATCTGATTCGGGTGCTGGTGCCCACCATCCAGTCCCTGGAGCGTTTCATGATGGACTTCCTGACCAAAGTCCCGGGTGTCGCCAACATCCGCTCCAGCTTTGCCCTCAAGCAAGTGCGCTACAAGACCGCACTGCCGCTACCGGCCAACGGCATCAACCTCGGCTAATGAACGACACAAAACAAATGTGGGAGCGGGCTTGCTCGCGAATGGGGAGTGTCAGTCACCGAAAATATAGACTGATACACCGCATTCGCGAGCAAGCCCGCTCCCACATTTTGTAGTGCATTTCAAAGCTGGTTGAGGGGAATCTTCAAATAAACCACCCCATTTCCTTCCGCCGGCGGCATCACCCCGGCCCGCACATTCACCTGAATCGCCGGCAACAACAGCGTCGGCATGCCCAACCCGGCATCCCGCGTGGTGCGCATCTCGACAAACGCCGCCTCATCCACCCCGTCATGCACATGAATATTCCCCGCCCGCTGTTCAGCCACCGTGGTCAGGCACTTGGCTGCGCGTCCTTCGGGCGGATAGTCATGGCACACATAAAGGCGGGTTTCAGGCGCGAAGGCCAACAACTTGCGCATCGACCCATACAGCTGGCGCGCATCCCCACCAGGGAAATCGCAGCGCGCCGTGCCCACGTCCGGCATGAACAGCGTGTCGCCCACCAGAATCAACTGGTCATCAATCAGGTAAGCCATATCCGCCGGCGTATGCCCCGGCACATGCAGCGCCTGGGCCTTCAGGTTGCCGATGTGAAACACCTCATCCGGCGCAAACAGATGGTCGAACTGCGACCCATCCACCCGAAACTCCGGCTCCAGGTTGAACAGGTTCTTGAACACTCCCTGCACCTTGCTGATGGACTGGCCAATCGCGATCTTGCCCCCCAGCTGGCGACGCAAATAAGGCGCAGCCGACAGATGATCCGCATGGGCGTGGGTTTCCAGCAACCACTGCACCTGCAAGCCATGCTCGCGCACAAACGCGATCACCTTGTCCGCCTGGCCGGTGCCGGTGCGTCCGGAGGCCGGGTCGTAGTTGAGCACCGAATCAACGATGGCGCATGGGCCACCGTCCGTTTCATAGACGACGTAGGTGTAGGTCGACGACGCCTCGTCCAGAAAGGATTGAATCAACGCTGACATGACGGGTTTCCCAGATAGCTAATGGCGACTTACATTCAGTTAGGTTTCCACATAACCTTGTGAGCTTAAGTGAATTAAAGGACCCGAGGCAAAGGATGGCATCGTGGTGGCAAACAGCTAGGGCGTGGTGCCATACGGCAACGACCCTTGCGTGCATTAACTGAAAAAGGCCATAGACCATGAACGACCAACACTGGGGACCTACCATCAGTGGCGATATCGTTGTCATCGGTGGCGGCTCGGCAGGCATCGGCCTGCTGGCCAGCCTGCTCAAGCGCGACCCGCACCTGAACATCATCCTGATCGAGCCCAACGACCACCACTACTACCAGCCGGCCTGGACCCTGGTGGGCGGTGGGGCTTATGACGTTACCAGGACCGTGCGCCCCATGGCCGACGTGCTGCCCAACGGCGTCACCTGGATCCAGGCCGCGGTCAGCGAATTACTGCCCGACGAGCAAACCCTGGTGCTCGACAGCGGCCAGCGCGTCAGCTGGAAGAACCTCATCGTGTGCCCGGGCCTGCGCCTGGCCTGGGAGAAGATCGAAGGCCTGCAAGAGACCCTCGGCCGGCATGGCGTAACGTCCAACTACAGCTATGAACACGCCGCCTACACCTGGCAGCTGGTGCGGCAACTCAAAAATGGCAAGGCGCTGTTCACCCAGCCGGCCATGCCGATCAAATGTGCCGGCGCTCCGCAAAAAGCCATGTACCTGTCGTGCGATCACTGGCTCCGCCAGGGTGACCTGAAAAACATCAAGGTCGAATTCAACCTGGCTGGTGCCGCCTTGTTCGGCGTGCCGACCTTCGTGCCGCCGCTGATGAAGTACGTTGAAAAGTACTCGGCGCAACTGGCATTCAACTCCAACCTGGTCAAGGTCGACGGCCCCGCGCGCAAGGCCTGGTTCGAAATCAAGGACGCCGAAGGCAATGTGCGCGTCGAAGAGAAAACCTTCGACCTGCTGCACGTCGTCCCGCCACAGGTCTCGCCGGACTTCATTCGCCACAGCGCCCTGGCCGATGCCGCCGGCTGGTGCGAAGTGAATCCCCAGAGCCTGCAACACCTGCGCTACCCGCACATCTTCGGCCTGGGCGATGTGTGTTCCACCACCAACGCCAAGACCGCCGCGGCGGTGCGCAAGCAAATCGTGGTGGTGGCGGAAAACCTGCTGGCCCTGCGCAGACAGGCACCGTTGCCCCTCAAGTACGACGGCTATGGCTCCTGCCCGCTGACCGTGGAGAAGGGCAAGGTGGTGCTGGCCGAGTTCGGCTATGGCGGCAAGTTGCTGCCGACCTTTCCCCTCGACCCGACTGTGGCGCGGCGTTCGGCGTGGTTCCTCAAGGCGAGTTTCCTGCCGTGGTTCTACTGGAACGGCATGCTCAAGGGCCGCGAGTGGCTGACCCGTCTGGCCAAGGTGGATTGAGGCAACCCTATGCTGCTGGCAAGTTTTCTGGGCGTGTTGATGGGGTTGGTCATGGGCCTGACCGGTGCCGGAGGCGGCATTCTTGGTGTCCCGGCCCTGGTATTGGGGCTGGGGTTGACCATGACCCAGGCCGCGCCCGTGTCGTTGTTCGCGGTGGGCGCGGCCGCTGCCGTGGGGGCTGTCGACGGTTTGCGCCATGGCCTGGTGCGTTACCGCGCGGCGCTGCTGATTGCGCTGCTTGGCGCGCTGTTTTCGCCGCTGGGGGTTTTCTTCGCCCACCAGATGTCGGAGAAAGTCCTGATGGGCCTGTTCAGTGCGCTGATGGTGCTGGTGGCCTGGCGCATGCTGCAACGGGAGAAGCTTGAGGCCGGGCCGAGCGACCACGGCACCGCGTCGTGGGGCCAGAAGAACTGCATGCTCGACCAGCAGACCGGGCGCTTTTCCTGGACCGCCAAATGCACCGCCACCCTGGCCGCCCTCGGCGCAGTGACCGGTGCGGTATCGGGCCTGCTCGGCGTGGGCGGCGGCTTCCTGATCGTACCGGCCTTCAAGCAACTGACCGATGTGCAGATGCGCGGCATCGTCGCCACCTCGCTGATGGTGATCAGCCTGATCTCGTTGATCGGTGTGATCGGTGCGTTTCATGCCGGGGTCAGTATCGAGCCGATGGGCTGGGTGTTTATCGGTTCGAGCATTGTCGGCATGTTGGCGGGGCGGCGCCTGTGCTCGGTGATCAAGGCGCGCACCTTGCAGGTGGGTTTTGCCACCCTGTGTGTGCTGGTGGCGGCGGGCATGCTGTTTCGGGCCCTCATTCAGGTGCCTTGAAATGCGGTCAGCATCCCGCCCCTACGGGTATCAGCGCCGCAGGTAGGCACCAAAGTCGATGTCCCCGGCGCTGAGAATCGCCTGCACCCGATTGTGCACGTTCAACTTGCGCAGGATCGCCGAGACATGGGCCTTCACCGTGGTCTCGGCAATCTCCAGGCTATAGGCGATTTGCTTGTTCGAGTCACCCTTGGTCATCCGCTCCAGCACCAGCAATTGCTTGCGGGTCAGGGCCTGCAGCAGCTCCGGCGCAAGCCCCAGGCAATCATTCATGCGCCGTTGCCCGCCGATTTTCTGGCTGCGAATAATCTCCGGCGGCAAATACACATTGCCGTTGAGAATCTGTTGGATTGCCTCGGTCATCTGCAGCCTGGGCGAGGACTTGGTGATAAACCCCACCGCGCCATAGGTGATGGCTTGCAGCACGACCTGCTTGTCCTGCTCGGCGGACACGATCACCACCGGAATCGTCGGCGACTCGTTGCGCAGGTTGATCAGGCCATTGAGGCCGTGCATGCCCGGCATGTTCAGGTCCAGCAGGATCAGATCCAGATCGTCGTGCTCCTGGCTCATGGTCAGGGCGCTGTCCAGGTCGCCGGTTTCCATCACTTCGCTGCCCGGGAACCCGTCGCTGATGACGTTGTGGATCGCCTCGCGAAACAGTGGGTGATCGTCGGCTATCAGAATTTTGTACATGGACGTTCGCCTTATTATTTTTGCTTATTCAAGCAGGTCCGATCCATAGGGTCATGCGCCCATTACATGCCAGTCTCGATGCCTTGGGAATGCGACGATAGAGAGGGGAATCAGTACCAAAGTAGTAGATCGTGCCGTACGTCGCGGTTTCAGCGCCACCCATTGGTCTGATTGCATTCAGTGTCGGATGGGTTAGTGTGGAGCGCATCTTCCAGAATAATAAAAACAGGCTTACCAATGAGCCCGAACCTGAGTCTCCTGCGTAAATTCGTTTCCCCTGAAATCATCTTTGGCGCCGGCTGCCGGCACAACGTAGGCAACTACGCCAAGACCTTTGGCGCGCGCAAGGTGTTGGTGGTGAGTGATCCCGGCGTGGTTGCTGTCGGCTGGGTGGCCGATGTCGAGGCCAGCCTGCAAGCCATCGGCATCGACTACTGCCTGTACACCGCCGTTTCGCCCAACCCCCGGGTTGAAGAGGTGATGCTCGGCGCCGAGGTCTACCGTGAAAACCATTGCGACGTGATCGTCGCCGTCGGTGGCGGCAGCCCGATGGACTGCGGCAAGGCCATCGGCATCGTGGTCGCCCATGGCTGCAGCATCCTCGACTTCGAAGGCGTCGACACCATCCGCGTGCCGAGCCCGCCGCTGATCCTGATCCCGACCACCGCGGGCTCCTCGGCGGATGTCTCGCAGTTCGTGATCATTTCCAACCAGCAGGAGCGCATGAAGTTCTCCATCGTCAGCAAGGCGGTGGTGCCCGATGTTTCACTGATCGACCCGGAAACCACGGCGAGCATGGACCCGTTTCTCTCGGCCTGTACCGGCATCGATGCGCTGGTGCATGCCATCGAGGCCTTCGTGTCCACCGGCCACGGCCCGCTGACCGATCCCCACGCGCTGGAAGCCATGCGCCTGATCAATGGCAACCTGGTGCAGATGATCGCCAACCCCGGCGACATCGCCCTGCGGGAGAAAATCATGCTGGGCAGCATGCAGGCCGGGCTGGCGTTTTCCAACGCGATCCTCGGCGCGGTGCATGCCATGTCCCACAGCCTTGGCGGCTTTCTCGACCTGCCCCATGGCCTGTGCAACGCGGTGCTGGTGGAACATGTGGTGGCGTTCAACTACAGCGCGGCACCGGAGCGTTTCAAGGTGATTGCCGAGACCTTCGGCATTGATTGCCGGGGCCTCAACCACCGGCAAATCTGCGGCCGGCTGGTGGACCATTTGATCGCGTTGAAGCATGCGATCGGCTTCCATGAAACCCTCGGCCTGCATGGGATTCGAGTGGCGGACATTCCCTTTCTGTCGCAGCACGCCATGCACGACCCGTGCATCCTTACCAACCCGCGTGAATCCAGCCAGCGTGACGTCGAGGTCGTCTATGGCGAAGCTCTCTGACGATCAGCAACGGGCACTCGCGGGGCTCCTGGGGCTGGGCAACCACTCGGCGCGCAAGAGTCATTACCCCGAACTGACCGCGCGCCTCGACGAGCTGGAAGCCGAGCGCAATCGCTACATCCGCCTCAACGACGAATTGGAACAGCGGGTCGCGGCGCGTACCGACGAGTTGCTGGAAGCCAACCGCAACCTGCAACAGCAAATCGCCCAGCGCGAGAAGATCGAGCAGGACTTGCGCGATGCTCGGGATGCCGCCCAGGCCGCCAACCGCAGCAAGGACAAATACCTTGCCGCCGCCAGTCATGACCTGCTGCAACCCCTCAACGCCGCACGCTTGCTGATTTCCACCCTGCGCGAGCGCAACTTGCCCAGCGTCGAACACGTGTTGGTGGAGCGCACCCATCAGGCCCTGGAAGGCGCCGAGGATTTGCTCACCGACTTGCTGGACATTTCCCGACTCGATCAAGCGGCGGTCAAGCCGGACATCGCCCTGTACCGTCTCGACGAACTGTTCGCACCGCTGGTCTCGGAATTCCAGTCGGTGGCCGCGGCGTCCGGGCTGAACCTGCGGGCGCGTACAGGCCATTACGCAATCAACACCGACCTGCGGCTGGTGACGCGGATCCTGCGCAATTTCCTCAGCAACGCCTGCCGCTACACGAGCGCGGGCTCCATCCTGCTGGGCGCCCGCCGCCGGGGTGAGCGGTTGCGCCTGGAGGTGTGGGACACCGGGCGCGGAATTGCGGCGGACCGCCTGGACGCCATCTTCCTGGAGTTCAATCAACTGGACGTGGGCCGCGCCGCCGACCGCAAGGGCGTGGGACTGGGGTTGGCGATTGTCGAGCGTATCGCCGAGGTCCTCGGTTATCCGGTGGCGGTGCGTTCGTGGCCGGGGCGCGGTTCGATGTTCAGCATCGAAGTCCCCATCAGCGAGGACATGCCGCTGCCCATCAGTGTGGTGGCCGCGCAACCGAGCACCGGCAACCCGTTGCCGGGGAGGCGGCTGCTGGTGCTGGACAACGAAGTCGGCATCCTCGACAGCATGAGCGCGCTGCTTGGGCAGTGGGGCTGCGAGGTGGTCACTGCGACCGACCAGGCCGGCGCACTGGTTGCGTTGCAGGGCAGGGCACCGGAGCTGATTCTCGCGGACTATCACCTGGACCATGGCGTGGTGGGCTGTGAGGTCGTGCACCAGTTGCGCGAGCATTTTGGCTGCAGGATTCCGGCAGTGATTATCACCGCCGACCGCACCGACCAATGCCGCCGTGCATTGCAGCGCCTGGACGTGCCATTGCTGAACAAGCCGGTCAAGCCCGGCAAGTTGCGAGCGGTGTTGACCCAGTTATTGGCCTAGCCACTTGATACCCGTCAACACCGGGCGTGACGCTTTGCCTCATGCTGTGGGCCAGATTTCACGGCCGACGGAGAACCCCATGAGTGCCCCCGCAACAACTGCTGCTTCATTCAAGTTGCCCCTGGGCCTGGTGGTCGGCGTACTGGTGATGGTCGGCGTGCTGCTGTTGCCGCTGCCGGCCGACTTGCCGGTGGCCGGGCACCGGATGCTGGCGATCCTCGCGTTTGCGGTGGTGGTATGGATCACCGAAGCGGTCTCCTACGAGGCCAGCGCGATCATGATCACCTCGTTGATGGCGTTTTTGCTCGGCACTGCGCCGTCGCTGCAAGACCCGACGCACCTGATCGGTTCCAGCCCGGCCATCAGCATGGCGTTGACGGGGTTTTCCAACCCGGCGCTGGCGCTGGTGGCCGGCGCGTTGTTTATCGCCGCAGCCATGACCCATACCGGGCTGGACCGGCGCATCGCGTTGGTCACCCTGACCCGGGTGGGTACCAGCACCCGGGGCATTCTCGTCGGGGCAGTTGCCGTGACCATCCTCTTGAGCCTGGTGGTGCCCAGCGCCACGGCCCGCAGTGCGTGTGTGGTGCCGATCATGATGGGGGTGATTGCCGCGTTTGGCGTGGACAAGCGTTCGAATATTGCGGCCGGGATCATGATCGTCGTGGCCCAGGGTACGAGCATCTGGAACGTCGGTATCCAGACGGCGGCGGCGCAGAACCTGCTGACGGTTGGCTTCATGGACAAGATGCTGGGGCAGCGGGTGTCGTGGATCGACTGGTTGATCGCCGGGGCGCCGTGGGCGCTGATCATGTCGGCGGTGTTGTTGTTTTTGGTGTTGAAGCTGCTGCCGCCGGAGAGTGACAGCATTCCCGGAGGCAAGGAGGCGGTGGCGCAATCGCTGGTGGACATCGGGCCGATGACGGGGCCTCAGAAGCGCTTGCTGACGGTGTCGGTGTTGCTGTTGTTGGCCTGGGCCACGGAAGGGCGGTTGCACAGCTTTGATACGACCTCGACGACGTATGCCGGGCTGGTGTTCTTGCTGATGCCGGGGATTGGGGTGATGACCTGGAAGGATGTGCAGTCGCGGATTCCGTGGGGCACGGTGATTGTGTTTGGGGTTGGCATCAGCCTGGGGACGGCGTTGCTGACCACCCAGGCGGGGCAGTGGCTGGGGTCGCAGGTGGTGGCGCATACCGGGTTGGACCAGGTGGGGCCGCTGGGGGTGTTTGCGATTCTGGGGGTGTTTTTGATCGTGATTCATTTGGGGTTTGCCAGTGCCACGGCGTTGACCTCGGCGTTGTTGCCGATTTTGATTGCGGTGTTGCAGACGTTGCCCGGGGAGTTCAGTCGGCTGGGGATGACGATGTTGCTGGGGTTTGTGATGAGCTACGGGTTTATCCTGCCCATCAATGCGCCGCAGAATATGGTGTGTTTGGGGACCGGCACGTTTACCGCGCGGCAGTTTGCCAAGGTCGGGATTTTGGTGACGTTGATTGGGTATGGGTTGATGTTGGTGTTTGCGGCTACGTATTGGAGTTGGTTGGGGTGGATTTGAGGTGGGGGGCATATCCGTTATTTCGGTAACGGCCGCTTATCGTTCCGCTCTTACAGCGGCCCGCTTCGCACTGCCTGCGTTCGGCCTCGGGCTCATTGGGGCAGTCAGATCAAGGTCAAAAGCAAAAGCACAGCGGCCTACCGGCCGGCTTGAGTGTTAAAAACAGAGGCAAGATCCAGGGCGAAAGCAGAGCTGCTTTTCTGTGGGAGC
>NZ_JACAQC010000017.1:0-52217 GCF_013385345.1 Pseudomonas sp. I8001 | reverse complement strand
GCGTTTTGCTTACTTTTGCGCTGTTAAGAAGTGAGCCGCTGTAAGAGCGGAACCATAAGCAGCCGTTACCGCAGCAACGGATATGCACCCCAACCGCCCAAATCCCTCCCAAGATGGCAAGTTGAACTCCACTCAGGTTTACTACTCCCTGAGTAACCGTTCCACCGGCCCCAAACGCCGGTCATCAAGGCCACCGAATGGACAAATACACCCCCCACACCTGGCAGCCCCACGAGCGCCCGAGCCTGCCGGGCTCGCCGTCGACGCCGCTGCATTCCACCCGCAAGCGCTGGGCCTACGCCCTCGTTGGCGTACTCGTGGCAATCACCGGTGGCCTCGGCAACTCGCTGGTGATCGCCAACCTTGTGTACCTCCAGGGCGCCCTGGGCGCGACGACGGCCGAGATGGCCTGGCTCCCCGCCGCCTACGTCATGACCAACGTCTCCATGAACCTGCTGCTGGTAAAATTCCGCCAGCAATTCGGCCTGCGTGCGTTCACCGAAGTGTTCCTGGTGCTCTACGCCCTGGTCACCTTCGGCCACCTGTTCGTCAACGACCTCAGCTCGGCCATCGCCGTACGCGCGGCCCACGGCATGGTCGGCGCCGCCCTCAGTTCCCTGGGCCTTTACTACATGATCCAGGCCTTTCCCGCAAAGTGGCGGATGAAAGCCCTGGTGCTCGGCCTGGGCACCGCGCAATTGGCGTTGCCCCTGGCCCGACTGTTCTCCGAAGACCTGCTGCAAATCGCCGAATGGCGCGGCCTGTACCTGTTCGAACTGGGCATGGCGCTGACCTGCCTGGGCTGCGTATTCCTGCTCAAGTTGCCCCCGGGCGACCGCTTCAAGACCTTCGAAAAACTCGACTTCCTGACCTTCGCCATCCTCGCCACCGGCGTTGCCTTGCTCTGCGCGGTGCTGTCCCTGGGCCGTATCGACTGGTGGCTGGAAGCGCCGTGGATCGGTATCGCCTCGGCCTGCTCGCTGGTGCTGATCATGGCCGGCCTGGCCATCGAACATAACCGCTCGAACCCGTTGCTGATGACCCGTTGGCTGGGCAGCGGGGCGATGATTCGCCTGGCGTTGGCGGTGGTGCTGATTCGCATGGTGCTCTCGGAGCAGTCCACCGGTGCCGTGGGCTTCATGCAGATGCTGAACATGAGCAACGAGCAGATGCGCACGCTGTATTGGGTGATGCTGGCGGGGGCGATTGCCGGCCTGGCCGTGAGCGCGCTGACCATCAACCCCGCGCATTTACTGATGCCGCTGATCATCTCCCTGGCCTTCATGGCCGTGGGCTCGGTGATGGACAGTTTCTCCAGCAACCTCACGCGTCCGCAAAACATGTACATCAGCCAGTTCCTGCTAGGCTTTGGCGGCACGTTCTTCCTCGGGCCGACCATGGTCCTGGGCACGAAGAACGTACTGACCAACCCCAGGAACCTGGTGAGTTTCTCGGTGCTGTTCGGGATCTGCCAGAACCTTGGCGGCCTGATCGGCGCGGCATTGCTCGGTACGTTCCAGATCGTGCGGGAAAAATTCCATTCCAGCATGATCGTCGAACACCTGACTTTGCTCGACCCGCGTGTGGCGGCGCGTGTTGCCAGCGGCGGCTCGGCCTATGGCGGGGTGATCGCCGACCCCGAGTTGCGCAACCTCATGGGCATTCGCAGCCTGGCCACGGCCGCCACCCGCGAGGCGAATGTGATGGCCTACAACGATGTGTTCATGCTGATCGCGATCATCGCCATACTCACCATGATCTGGATCTTTATCCGCAGCCTCTGGCTGATGAGTACCACTAAAGCTGCCGCCAGTGCAGCGCCTCCCGTTCAACCCAGCGGCGCACTTTCTTCATGACCGAACCGACGACGACCACCACCAACGCCATCGCTTCCACGCCGGAAGGCACCGCGCCGCCGAGCATGCCGGCCACCGAACCGCGCTCCTTGCGGGTGCGCATCATCTCTTCCATGGGCTTTGCCGCGATTGCGATTATCGGCGTGCTGATCGTGCTCTACGCCTGGCAGTTGCCGCCCTTCAGCAGCGCCGTGGAAACCACCGAAAACGCCCTGGTGCGCGGCCAGGTGACGATCATCGGGCCGCAGCTCAGCGGCTACGTGTATGAAGTGCCGGTGACGGACTTCCAGTACGTCAAGGCCGGGGATTTGCTGGTGCGCCTCGATGACCGTATCTACAAGCAGCGCCTTGATCAGGCCCAGGCGCAATTGGCGGTGCAGCAGGCGTCCCTGGCCAATGTGGTGCAGCAACGCAACAGCGCCGAGGCGACCATCAAGCTGCGTCAGGCGGCCTTGATGGACAGCCAGGCCCAGGCCCGCAAAAGCACCGCGGATTTGCGCCGCAATGAGGAGTTGATCAGCGATGGGTCGGTGTCCAAACGCGAGCTGGACGTGACCCGCGCCGCCAATGCGCAAACCATTGCGGCCGTGGCCCAGGCCCAGGCCAACCTGGAAATCGCCCGGCAGGATTTGCAGACAGTGATCGTCAATCGCGGTTCGCTGGAGGCGGCGGTGGCCAGTGCCGATGCGGCAGTGGAGCTGGCGCGTATCGACCTGTCGAACACCCGGATCATCGCCCCGCGTGACGGGCAACTGGGCCAGATTGGCGTGCGCCTCGGGGCCTACGTCAACAGCGGCGCGCAGTTGATGGCGCTGGTGCCGAACCAGCTGTGGGTGATCGCCAACATGAAAGAAACCCAGATGGACAACGTGCAGGTTGGCCAGCCGGTGACCTTTACCGTGGATGCCCTGGACCACCGCAAGTTTCACGGCACGGTGCAGCGCATTTCCCCGGCGACCGGGTCGGAGTTCAGCCTGTTGCAGGCGGACAATGCTACCGGCAACTTCGTCAAGATCGCCCAGCGGGTGCCGGTGCGGATTACCGTGGATCCGGGGCAGGAGCAGAGTGAACGGCTGCGACCGGGGTTATCGGTGGTGGTGAGTATCGACACGGCGGGGCGCCTGAAAAACACCCCTCCCTAAGACACAATGGAGATCAAAAATGTGGGAGCGGGCTTGCTCGCGAATGCGGAGTGTCAGTCGCAGATGTGTTGACTGATCCACCGCATTCGCGAGCAAGCCCGCTCCCACATGGGTTTTGTGTTGTTAGAGGGTTTTGTATTGCAGGCTGAAACTGAGTTCTGCCGACTGGCCTTGTTCCAACAGCTTCAATCCCGGCCTACCCGGCAGGTGATGGGCATTCACCGGATGACTCACCGGCTCGAAGCAGAAAAAATCCAGCCCCGGCGGGCAATACAGCAGGTAATAGTCGCTGCCGGTGGCCTGGCATTCCAGGGTGTAACCCAGGTCTGGCTGCTGGATGACGCAGCGCCCGTCCCACTGGCAAAAACCGTTGTCCACCAGTGTCTGGGGCAACGATTCTGGGTGTTGAAAATCCCACTCGGCGGGTACGGCAGCCAGGCCTGTCGGCAATTTCGCCGCATCACTCATCCATACCTGCGAAGCCTTTGCCTGCAATTGCGTGCCCGGCCTGCGGGGCAGATACGGATGCAATCCCAGCCCATGCCACGTCGCCGTTTCCGCCAGGTGCGTGACGCGCAAGGTGATGCTCAACTTGCCGCCCTTCAACTGAACCCGCTGCTCGGCGCGATACGCAAAGGGTGTGCTGCTGTCCAGTTGCAACACCACTTCGTCTGACGTCTGGCTGACCACCTGCCACACCTGTTGCCAGGCACTGCCATGAATTGGCAGCGGGTCCAGCGGGCTGTTGGGCTCAAGTCCCAACCACCCTGATGGGTTATCAAAGCCACCTTCGGCAACCCGGTTCGACCAGGGCGCCAGCGGGAAGCACGCAAGCTTCCCCGGCAGGCCGCTGGCCAGCGACTGTTGATCGGTGTGGCGTAGCAACGGCTGGCCGCTGCTGCGTACTGTCCAGTTGACGATACTCCCGCCCAACGCTGGCGCCAGCGTCAGGTGGGTCAGGTTGTCTTCGAGTTCAAGCATCATGAGTGTCAGCAGACCTATTGAATGATGAATGCTTGTGTGGCGAGGGAGCTTGCTCCCGATGGGCTGCGGAGCGGCCCCAAAAAAGCGGGAGCGCTTCGCACTCCAGCGGGAGCAAGCTCCCTCGCCACAGAAAGCTCCCTTGCCACAGCAGCTCCCTCTCCACAATAGCTCCCTCGCTACACGCAGTGTGGGGCTTATAACACCAACCCCGGCAACCACAACGACAACGCCGGAATGTAGGTCACGGCCATCAGCACCAAAAACAGCACGCCATAAAACGGCAGCAACGCCTTCACGGTCTTCTCGATGCTGACTTTGCCCACCGCCGCCCCCACAAACAACACCGCACCCACCGGCGGGGTGATCAGGCCGATCCCCAGGTTCACCAGCATGATCATGCCGAAGTGCACCGGGTCGACGCCAATCCCCAGGATCACCGGCAGCAAAATCGGCGTGAGGATCAAAATCAGCGGCGCCATGTCCATCACCGTACCCAGCAACAGCAGCATGGCGTTGATGCACATCAGGATCACGTAGCGGTTGTCCGACAGGGTCAGGAACATCGTGGTTATCTTCGCCGGGATCTGCATCAGGGTCATGATGTAGCCGAAGCTGGCGGCGAACGCGATCAGGATCATCACGATGGAGATCGTGCGCACCGTGCGGTGCATCAGCTTGGGCAGCTCGCTCCATTTGTAGTCGCGGTAGATGAACATGGTCACGAAGAACGCCCACAACACCGCAATCGCCGCCGACTCGGTGGCGGTGAAGATGCCCGACAGAATCCCGCCAAGAATGATCACCATGGCCATCAGGCCCCACAGTGCATCGGCGCAGATTTTCAGTGCCTGTTTCAGGGGGATCACTTCGCCTTTGGGGTAGTTGCGCTTTTTCGCGAAGATCAGGCACAGCACCATCAGGCAGGCGCTCATCAGCAGGCCCGGGACCACGCCGGCCATGAACAGCGAGGCGATGGACACGGTGCCGCCCGCCGCCAGGGAGTAGAGCACCGAGTTGTGGCTCGGAGGCGTCAGCAAGGCTTGTACCGAGCCGCTCACGGTGACGGCGGTGGCGAATTCACGGGGATAGCCCTGGCGTTCCATTTCCGGAATCAGCACCGAACCGACAGACGCCGTATCGGCCACCGACGAGCCGGAGATCGCGCCAAAAAACGTCGAGGCCATGATGTTCACCAGGGACAGGCCGCCGCGCACAAACCCCACCAGCACCCCGGCAAACGCCACCAGCCGGCGCGACATGCCGCCCTCGGCCATGATCGCCCCGGCCAGCACGAAGAACGGAATCGCCATCAGCGAAAACTTGTTCACCCCGCCGGCCACCTGAATCATCAGGGCCTGGAACGGAATGTCGATCCACCACGCGCCGATCAGCGCAGAAAGCCCCAGGGCGTAGGCCACCGGCATGCCAATCAGGATCAGGGCGATAAAGCTGCCCAACAGAATCAATGCGTCCATTCAGGCAGCCCCTTCACTTTCTTCAACCAGGTCGAAGCGCACGACCCGACGGTTGCTCTGGTCACCCAGCAGGAGTTTTTCCAGCACAAAAACCAGGGTCAGCAAGCCACCGATCGGGATCGGCATATAGGTGATGCCCACCCGCAAGGTCGGCATGGCGCTCATGAACTGGTTCCAGGTCGACAGGCACAATTTGCTGCCCCAAATCGTCATGAACAGGCAGATGGTTGCCATCAGCAATTGCGAGACGATGCCGACGATTCGGCGTTGGCCGGGCGGCAGGCGGTCGGTGACCATGGCCACCGACATGTGCGCCCCGGCGCGGTAGCTGGCGGCGGCGCCGACAAAGGTGAACACCAGCATCAGCAGGATGGCGGTGGGCTCCGGCCAGCTGGAGCCGGTGCCGAGCACGTAGCGGGCGAAGATGCCCCAGGGAATGATCAGCGCGACGCCGAGAACGGCGAGGCCGGCGATCCAGATGCAGCTCATGTAAATGCGGTCGTTGATGCGCAGCAGTAAATTCTTCATGGCGTTCACCGTAACCGGGCGCGTCGATGCCGACCGCGCCGGGCCTTATCTATGAGAGGAAAAAGGGTTACTCGACGGCTTCGATGCGCTTGATCAGGTCGGCGTAGGGCGCGCCGTACTTGTCGCGAATCGAAGCGGTGGCCTCATAGAACGGTTTTTTGTCGATGTCGATGAACTCGACGCCAGCAGCCTTGAGCTTGGCTTCACTGCTGGCAGACTTGGCGTCCCACAGCTCGCGCTCCTGGATCTGCGCGGCTTTGGCGGTGTTCTTCACCAGCACCTGTTGCTCGGGGGTGAGCTTGTTCCAGGTGATTTTCGACATCACGATGGGCTCGGGCAGAATCAGGTGGCCGGTCAGGCTGTAGAACTTGGCGTTCTGGTAGTGGTTGTGTTCCAGCAGGGTGGGCGGGTTGTTTTCCGCGCCGTCAATCACGCCGGTCTGCAGGGCGCTGAAGATCTCGCCGGTGTCCATGGCAATGCCGTTGCCGCCCATGGCGTTGATGGTTTCGATGAAGATCGGGTTGCCCTGCACGCGGATCTTCATGCCCTTGAGGTCTTCGATCTTGCGCACCGGTTTCTTGGTGTAGAGGTTGCGCGTGCCGCCGTCCATCCAGGCGAGCGCCACCAGGTTGAATTCGGAGTCGGTGATCTTGGCGAGGATTTCATCGCCGATCTCGCCGTCGATGACCTTGCGCATATGCACCTGGTCGCGGAACACGAACGGCATGTTGAACACGTTCACGTCCGGCACCACCGGGCCGACGATGCCGAGGCTGACCCGGGCCATCTGGATCGCGCCGACCTGGGCCTGTTCCACCACTTCCTTTTCCGAGCCCAGCACGCCGCCGGGGAACATCTTGAAGGTCAGGCCGCCGTTGCTTTCGGCCACCAGGGTTTTACCCAGCTGTTCTTCGGCGACGACGGTGGGGTAGCCGGCGGGGTGGATGTCGGCGAATTTGATTTCCAGCGCGTGGGCGGCACCGGCGAAGACGAAGGTGGAGGGGAGTGCGGCGAGGAGCAAAGTGCGTTTGAAGTCCATGGGGTGTCTCTCCAGTCTTGTTATTGTTTTATTCAAGGCACAGCGATGCAGCTAGAGGATGAAGGTGGGCTCCGGCAATCCGGTGACCCCGGGGTTGAGGGCAAACACGCCGCCGGCCAGCGACTGGGCACTGTGGTCGTCGCGGATCGAGGTGACGAACAGGGTGTCCAGGCGGCTGCCACCGAAGGCGCACATGGTGGGTTTTTTCACCGGCACGGCCAGTGAGCGGTCGAGACGGCCGTCGGGGGTAAAGCGGTGGACCAGCCCGGCATCGTTGGCGCAGATCCAGTAGCAACCTTCGGCATCCACGGCGGCTCCGTCGGGGCGGCCGAGGAACTGGTGCATATCCACAAACAGCCGCCGATTGGACGGCGTGCCGCTGTCGATGTCGTAGTCGAAGGCCCAGACCTGCTGGACCAACGGGTGCGAATCCGAGAGGTACATCGTGCGCCCGTCCGGGCTGAAGGCCAGGCCGTTGGGGGTGATGAAACCGTTGAGTGCGGTGTGAACCGCCCGGCCTGTTTCGTAGCGGTACAGTGCACCGTCGGCCGCATTCTCGGCCATGTTCAGCACCATGCTGCCGGCCCAGAACCGGCCCTGGCGATCACAGCGGCCATCGTTCAGGCGCATGTCCGGGCGGGCGTGCTCGACGCTGGCCAGGGGCGCAGTGTCGAGCCTGCCATCGTTGTGGGGCGTCAGCCGGAAAAACCCGGTTTGCATGCCCGCAACCCAATCGCCCGCCGAGGTGCGGGCGATGCAGGCGAGCATCTGCGGAGCTTTCCAGGCCTGCGCCTGGCCGCTGGTGGCGTTCCAGCGTTGCAGTTCGCCTGTGGGAATATCCACCCAGTACAGGGCGTTTTCCCCGGGTACCCACACCGGGCATTCACCCACGGCGTTGCGGGCGTCGACAATCAGTTCTGCTTGCATGGCCACTCATTCCCTTGGGTTGGTCTGTGGTCAGTCACCGAACGGGCCGGCGGCGCAAAACGCGCCCCCCTGGTACACCCGCGCCGGGTCGTCGGCAGCGGGCATCGGCTGGGCTTCAACCTGTTTGCGGAATACTTCGGAAGAGTCCCGCGGGGTGAAGCCCAGGTGCGTGGCGAAGCGGTTGTCCCACCACACATCGAGGTTATCCGACATGCCGTAGACCACGGTATGCCCGACATTCGGTGTGTACAGCGAGCGTTCGAGCAGTTGGGTGAGGTCGTCGAAGCTCAGCCAGGTGTGCATCATCCGGCGGTTCTGGGGTTCCGGGAACGAGGAGCCGATGCGGATGCTGACGGTCTCGATGCCATAGCGATCGAAGTAGAAACTGGCCATGTCCTCACCGTAGGATTTGGACAGCCCGTAGTAACTGTCGGGGCGGCGCGGGGAGTGGGCGTCGAGGGCTTCGTCCTGCTTGTAGAAGCCGATCACGTGGTTGGAGCTGGCGAAGATGACGCGCTTGACCCCATGGCGACGCGCCGCTTCATAGATGTGGAAGATCCCGCAGATGTTCGCGCCCAGCACTTCCTCGAACGAGCGTTCCACCGATACGCCGCCGAAATGCAGGATCGCATCGACGCCTTCCACCAGTTGGTGCACGGCTTGTTTGTCGGAAAGATCGCAAGGCAATACTTCTTCGCTGTCGTCAGCGGCCGGGGCCATGTCGGCGATATCCGACAGGCGCAGTACCTTGGCGTAAGGACGCAGGCGTTCGCGCAAGACTTTGCCCAGGCCACCGGCGGCACCGGTGAGCAGCAAGCGGTTGAACGGGGTAGGGGCGGTTGTGGTGGTCATGGTGATCCCGTTATTGTTGTAGGTTGTCGTATGACTGATCCGAAGTATCCTTAGGGTTTCCTACACTTGTCAACGCACTATTGGTCGAAGTTGATAGAGGCTCATCGCTGTCCTGTGGCGAGGGAGCTTGCTGTGGCAAGAGGGCTTGCTGTGGCGAGGGAGCTTGCTCCCGCTGGAGTGCGAAGCGCTCCCAAGATTTTGGGGCCGCTGCGCAGCCCAGCGGGAGCAAGCTCCCTCGCCACAGCAATCTACCTCCCCACAGCAATCTCCCCCGCCACAAAAGCCTTTCCGGTTGTTTGTAGACCGCTATAACAACGACAGCGGGTAACTGATGAATATCCGGTTCTCATCAAACTCGTTGGTACTGAAATCCCGGCGCATCGTTGCGTTGCGCCAGCGCACATTCAGGTCCCGCAGTGGACCGCTTTGTACCGTGTAGGCCAGCTCCGACTCACGGCCCCACTCCTTGCCATTGGTGATCACCCCGGTGTGCACGTTATCGCCACTGATGTAGCGGTTCATCATGGTCAACCCGGGAATGCCCATTACCACGAAGTTGAAGTCGTGCCGCACCTGCCAGGATTTTTCCTTGGCGTTGTCGTAGCTGGCGTTGTAGCTGTCGTTGGCCAGGGTGCCGCCGCTGGTGCCGTTGACCCGCATCCAGGCGCTGTCGCCGCTGAGTTTCTGCAGGCCGATATAGAAGCTGTTGCCTTTGTATTTGGCCGAGAGCAGGGCGAACGCGGTTTTGTTGTCGAGGTCGCCGGCCAGGGCCTTGCCGTCTTCCTTGCCGGTGAAGAACCCGAGGTTGGCGCCCAGGGTCCAGTCACCCACGGGCTGGCTGTGGGTGAGGTTGAAATACTGTTGCTGGTAGATGTCACTGAGTTCGGCGTACCACACGCCTACCTGGGTGCGCTTGTCGTTGAAGGTGTATTCGCCGCCGCCGAAGTTGAAGCGGTCCGAGGTGAATGCGGCTTTGCCGTTGAGAAACATGTCATCCATGCTCGCGTCGTTGCGCGGGCTGTTGCCGCGGAACTGGCCGCCATACAAGGTCAGGCCGGCGATTTCCCTGGACGTTACCTGGCCGCCGCGGAACGTTTGCGGCAGTGAGCGGCCGTCATCCGAGCGCAGGATCGGCAGTACCGGCATCCATTCGCCGACTTTCAATTCGGTGTTCGACAGCTTGGTTTTCAGCGCCACGCCCAGGCGCCCGAAGTTATCGGCAGGGCGGCCATCGCTGCGGGTCGGCAGCAGTTGGGTGCCGGCGGTACCTTTGCCGCCGTCGAGTTTCTGCGAGTACAGGCCCAGCACGTCCAGGCCGAAACCGACGGTGCCTTGGGTGAAGCCGGACCTGGCATCGAGAATGAAGTTTTGCGTCCACTCCTCGGCCTTGCCCTGGGGGTAGGCGGGGTTGGTGAAGTTGCGGTTGAAGTAGGCGTTGCGCAGGTTGAGCGTGGCGGTGGCGTCATCGATGAAGCCTTCTGCCGAGGCGGTGGCGGGGAGGGTAAAGGCCAGGCTGCTCAAACCGATGGCGGCAAAACGGGTGGTGCCGGAGAACTGGCGGACGTGTTGGCTCACAGTGACGCTCCCTTGTCTTTTTGTTGTTTTTATTTTTTGTTATACGTTGTCGTACAACACTGAAGGCGATATTTGCGAGGTTTCAGGGGGTTGTCAATCGAAAGTTATACGATGACTCCCTGCGTGAAGGGAGTCAGTGGGGAAGGAGTTATCCCGCTGCAACCATGGGCGGCAAGGTGCCAAGCAGCGAGACGGCGGCTACCGCTGAAACACCTAGTAACCATTCAATCATCACGCTGGCCTTCAAGGCAGGCAGCCGCTGCTCACAGTTGTGAATCCGCAGGCGGTTCAGCAGCGCCAGGGCGAGCATGCCGAACACCAGCAGCACCTTGATCAACAGGATCAGGGCGAACCCTGTGAACAAGGGCGTCGGCCAGAACTGCCCGGTGAGCACCCGCACGTTGATCAATCCGGTCACCAGCAGCCCTGTCACCAGGCCATAACCGATGCCACTGAAGCGCTTGAGGATCGGTTCCAACGGATAGCGGGGCGATTGCCTGAGGATCAACACCAGCAGGAGCAGGCCGCCCAGCCAGGCACCGACACACACCAGGTGCACCACCTGATTGAGGATCAGCAACTGTCCGGCCATGCCATTGAGCATGGCGCCATGGCCCACCGGTGCCAGTGTCGCCAGCAGCAATGCACAGAGCGGCAGGCGCAACGCCTTCCACGGCGTCATCAGGCCCAGCACCAGCAGCACGTTCAGTAGCAAGTGCCAGGTCCAGACCTGGCCGAAGAAGGTTTTGCCCAGCACCAACTGCACGGTCGACCATTCCAGCGCGCCCAGCCCGACACCGGCCATGCTCGCGCTGATCAACAGCAGCCACGCCACCCCCGACACCAATGCCAGCCACGCCAACCCTTGGGTGATGCGCGACAGTTGGCGGTCCAGCACCGGTTGCGGTCCCGCGCCCAGCAGCCAGGGCCTGAACACACAGGCCCCGAACATCAACAGCACGACGATGAAATGCAGGAAACGGCACAGCACCAGCAGGGTGGCCATGGATTATTGGCCGACCTTGAAGCTGTATTCACCGTTGCTCTTGTGGGTATCCACCGAGACCGCGTTCCACACCACTTTGTAGGTGCCGGCGGCCAAGGGTGCGGCCGGTGTCACCACCAATACTTTCTTGTCGGCGTCCGGGGTTTCCAGGCCCTTGATCGCGACTTCGGTGCCGTCCTTGCTCAGGGATACCTTGGTGAAGGTCGCTTCAACGCCTTCGCTGAACGTCAGGCGCAGGTCCTTGGGCGCGGCGACGCTGCTGTCGGCGGCAGGCTCCGAGCTTTTCAGGTGGGCGTGGGCAAACGCGGCCGAGGCGCCCAGCAGGGAAGCGAGCAGGGCAACGGTGGTGAGGGTCTTCTTGATCAACATTGTTCAATACCTTCAGGTGAGAGTCAGTCGTTCGGTAGTGCCATGTGCAACAAGGGGAAGGGCTTGCCTTCGCCATCGACGGGCGAGCGCCCGGTCTGGATAAAACCATAGTGCAGGTAGAAACCCACGGCCTGTGGATTCTGCTCGTTCACGTCGACCCGCAGGGTGTCGTGGCGGGCGCGGACGAAGTCCAGCAACTGGCGACCGATGCCCTGGCCGCGTCGGTTCGGGTCGATAAACAGCATCTCGACATTATTGCCGCCGGTGCCGACGAAGCCGCCAATGCCTTGGGTATCTTCGTACACCCACACTTCAAGTGCGGGCATCGGCAGGTAGCAGTCGCGTACCAGGGGCAGCAGGCGCTGGATGTCGTCTTCGCTGAGAAAGTCATGGGTGGCGCGCACCGAGCGTTCCCACAGTGCACCCAGCACCGGGTCGTCGCACGCGCTTCGCTGTCGAATAGTCATGGGGGATGATCCTTCGAGGGGATGGCGATGCTAACCAATCCGCTATCGGCGGGGAAGGTTCTTGTACGAAGTTTCACAGTGGCGTGTCGCCGCGATCTAGAGCGGATGGTAGTCTTGAAGCCATGTTGTTGTCAGGGAGCCCTTATGGGCAATCACAAGATCGGTATTCGTCGGGTCAACGTCGAAAAGATTCTGCTGGCGGCTGAAAAGGTCTTCGCCGAGAAGGGCTATGGCAGCACCGCCATGGCCGACATCGCTGAAGAAGTGCAACTGCCGCGCTCCAACCTGCATTACTACTTCAGTACCAAGAGCGAGCTGTACAGCGCGGTGTTGTTCGACCTGCTGGAGGTGTGGAAGCAGGACGCCTTGTGCTTCGAGATGTTCGACGACCCGCGGGTGGTGCTCAGCAGCTACATCCGCGCCAAGATGCAACATTCCCGCAGCCGGCCTTATGGTTCGAAAGTCTGGGCGAATGAAATCATCCACGGCGCGCCAACCCTGGGGGAGGCGCTGGATGTGAGCCTGTATGACTGGGCCAAGATGAAGGAAGCGAAGATTCGCCAGTGGGTGGAGGACAAGCGGATTTTGCCGGTGGAGCCGTCGAGCCTGCTGTATATGATCTGGGCGTCGACCCAGCACTATGCCGACTTTGACCATCAGGTGAAGATCCTGAATGACCATCAGCCGTTGTCGGACATGCAGTTTGAGCGGGCGGTGCAGACGGTGACGAGTGTGATCCTGCGGGGGATTGGGTTGGAGCCCTAGATCGTTCCCACGCTCCGCGTGAGAGTGCCGCCCTGGACGCTCTGCGTCCGCTCTTAAGGTCGTGACGCGGAGCGTCAACGGATGCATTCCCACGCGGAGCGTGGGAACGATCATTCAGGCTACACCGCCTCGCGGTAGGGGTTCCTCGGATCCTGCGTCCAGTTCAAAAACGGCTTCCCGGTATCCACCGGCACCATCTCGATACAGTCCGCCACCGGGCAGGTGATCTGGCACAGGTTGCACCCCACGCACTCATCATCGATCACCTCGTATTTATGTGTCCCATCCGCCTGCTTCAAGCTGGCAATCGCCTGGTGCGACGTGTCTTCACAGGCAATATGGCAACGCCCACAGCCAATACACGCCGCCTGGTCAATTTTGGCGATCACCTGGTAATTGATATCCAGGTACTTCCAATCCGTCGTATTGCCCACCGCCCGCCCGGAAAATTCCTGCAGGCTGCTGTAACCCTGGCTGTCCATCCACCGCGACAGCCCGTCCTTCATTTCTTCGACAATCCGAAACCCATGCAGCATCGCCGCCGTGCACACCTGCACCGCGCCGCAGCCCAGCGCGACGAATTCCGCTGCATCGCGCCAGTTGCCAATCCCGCCAATCCCGCAGATCGGCAAGCCTTGTGTCTGTGGGTCCCGGGCAATCTCCGCCACCATGTTCAGTGCGATGGGTTTCACCGCCGAGCCGCAGTAACCCCCGTGGGTGCTTTGGGTGCCGACCATCGGCAGGGCGACCATGCGCTCCAGGTCGACACTGGTGATGGAGTTGATGGTGTTGATCAGCGACACCGCATCCGCGCCCCCGCGATACGCTGCCCGCGCCGCCACGCGTATGTCGGTGATGTTCGGCGTGAGCTTGACGATCACCGGCAGCGAGCAATAGGTCTTGCACCAGCGCGTCACCTGTTCCACATACTCCGGCACCTGGCCCACCGCCGCGCCCATGCCGCGTTCCGGCATGCCGTGGGGGCAGCCGAAGTTCAGCTCGATGCCGTCGCAGCCGGTGGCTTCCACCAGTGGCAGGATGTGTTTCCACGACTCCTCAACACACGGCACCATCAATGACACGATCAGCGCGCGGTCCGGCCAGTCCTTTTTCACCTGGGTGATTTCCCGCAGGTTGATCTCCAGGGAGCGGTCGGTAATCAGCTCGATGTTATTGATGCCGAGCACTTCACGGTTGGCACCAAAGTGCGCCGAGTAGCGCGATGAGACGTTGACCGCTGCCGGGTCTTCGCCGAGGGTTTTCCAGACCACGCCGCCCCAGCCTGCTTCAAAGGCGCGGACCACGTTGTAGGCCTTGTCGGTAGGCGGTGCAGAGGCCAGCCAGAACGGATTGGGGGCTTTGATACCGGCGAATACAATCGAGAGATCGGCCATTACGCAGCCTCCACATTCAGCATGAGTTGGGCGTGCATGGCTTCAGCGGCCAGCTTGCCATGTTGCACGGCCTGGACGGTGAGGTCCTGGCCGAGGCTGACGCAATCGCCGCCGGCGTACACACCGGGGATGCTGGTGCGCAGCTGTTCGTTGACGAAGATCCGATCGCCCTGGCGTTGCAGTTGGTGGGCCAGCGGGTCGTGCAGCGCCTCGTCGTCGAAGCCTTGGCCGATGGCCTTGAAGATCGCGTCGGCGGCCAGTTCGAAGGTCTCGCCGGTGGCTTGCAGGCGGCCATCGACCATGCGGGTGCGGGCGAAACGCATGCCGCGCACATGGCCCTGGTCGTCGAGCAACACTTCTTCGGGCTGGGCCCAGGTCAGCAGGCGTACCTGGTTGGCCTTGGCGATGTCCTGCTCATGGCCGGTGGCGCCCATTTCAGCCAGGCCACGGCGATACACCAGGTTGACGTCACGGGCACCGAGGCGGGCCATTTGCACCGCCATGTCGATGGCCGTGTTGCCGGCGCCGAGCACGATGCAACGGTCGGCCAGGGGCAGTTGACTGAGGTCGTCGGCCTGGCGCAGTTCACGGATGTAGTCGGTGGCGGCGAGCAGGCCGGGGGCGTCTTCGTGTGGCAGGCCGAGCTGTTTGCTGGCAGCCAGGCCAAGGCCGAGGAACACTGCATCGAACTGCTGGTGCAGTTCGCTCAAGGTCAGGTTGTCGCCCAGGCGCTGGCCGTGACGGATCTCGATGCCGCCAATTTGCAGGAGGAAATCCAGTTCCTTTTGCGCGAAGTCATCCACCAGCTTGTACTTGGCGATCCCGTATTCATTCAGGCCGCCGGCTTTTTCCCGGGCTTCGAAAATCACCACGTCATGGCCGTGCAGGGCGCTGCGATGGGCGCAGGACAAACCCGCAGGCCCGGCGCCGACCACCGCGATGCGCTTGCCGGTGGGCGCGGCGCGCTGGAACGGGTGTTCGCTGAAGTGCGCGTTGTCCACCGCGTAACGCTGCAACAGGCCGATCAGTACCGGGGCGCATTCCTCGGCGTTGTTGCGCACGCAGGCTTGCTGGCAGAGGATTTCCGTCGGGCAGACCCGGGCGCAACTGCCGCCGAGGATATTCGCCGAGAGAATCTTCTGCGCGGCGCCCTGGACGTTCTCCGTGTGGATATTGCGGATGAACGACGGGATATCGATCTCGCTGGGGCACGCGTTGACGCACGGTGCGTCGTAGCAGTAGAGGCAGCGCGACGCTTCCAGTTGGGCTTGCCGGGCATTGAGCGGCGGCGCCAGGTCGGTGAAATGCGCGGCGAGGGCCGCCGCATCTTCATGGGGGTGGGGAAGATGGTTCAGGGTCTGGATCACGGTATTGGCCTCACGGTTTTTGAGGTGCTGCCTCTGGTGGGCAGTGGTTTTTTTGTTGCCTGTACCGGCCTCTTCGCGAGCAAGCCCGCTCCCACATTCGACTGCATTTATCCTGTTGGAATGGGGGCGAATGTGGGAGCGGGCTTGCTCGCGAATGGCGGCCTCAGCGTTTCACAGCAACCGGCCTGGAACGCTCCGCCCGCTTGCTCAACTGCTCAAACACCGGCGGATACGTCGGCCGTTCGATATACCGACCCGCACCCCGTTCGGCGCGCAAATCCCCATCCGCCCAGACCAGCTTGCCCTGGCTGATGGTATGGCTCGGCACGCCGCGCACGGTCTTGCCTTCGAAGATGTTGAAGTCGACTTTCTGGTGGTGAGTCTTCGCGGAAATGGTCCGTGTGCCTTGCGGGTCCCACAGCACCAGGTCAGCATCGGCCCCCACGCGGATCGCTCCTTTGCGTGGATACAGGTTGAAGATCTTCGCGGTGTTGGTAGACGTCAGCGCAACGAATTCCTGCATCGACAAGCGCCCAGTGTTCACGCCCTCATCCCACAACAGCGCCATGCGGTCTTCGATACCGGCAGTGCCATTGGGAATTTTGCTGAAGTCATCCCGCCCGGCGGCTTTTTGCTCGGCGCAGAAGCAGCAATGGTCGGTGGCGGTGGTGTGCAGGTTGCCCGATTGCAAGCCATGCCACAGTGCCTCCTGATGCCCGCGCGGGCGGAAGGGCGGGCTCATCACATAGCCGGCGGCGGTCTGCCAGTCGTGGTGTTGATACACGCTGTCGTCCAGCAGCAGATGCCCGGCCAATACTTCGCCGTACACCGGCTGGCCCTTGCTGCGGGCGTAGGTAATTTCATCCAGCGCTTCCTTGGTGGACACGTGCACCAGGTACAGCGGCGTGCCGATGGTTTCGGCAATCCTGATCGCCCGGCTGGCGGCTTCACCTTCCACCTGCGAAGGCCGCGACAACGGATGCGCTTCAGGCCCGGTAATGCCCTGGGCCATCAGCTTGCGTTGCAGGTGATACACCAGCTCGCCGTTTTCGGCATGCACCGTCGGTACCGCACCCAGTTCCAGGCAGCGTTCGAAGCTCGCCACCAAGGTGTCGTCGGCGGCCATGATTGCGTTCTTGTACGCCATGAAATGCTTGAAGCTGTTGATGCCGTGTTGGCTCACCAGCTCGGCCATTTCCTCGCGGACCTGCTCGCTCCACCACGTAATGGCGACGTGAAAGCCGTAGTCGGACGCCGACTTCTCGGCCCAGCCGCGCCACTGATGGAAGGCTTCCAGCAGGGATTGCTGCGGGTTGGGAATCACGAAGTCGATGATCGACGTGGTGCCGCCCGCCAACCCGGCGGCCGTGCCACTGAAAAAATCTTCACTGGCCACGGTGCCCATGAAGGGCAACTGCATATGGGTATGGGGGTCGATGCCGCCGGGCATCAGGTATTGACCGCTGCCGTCGAGTATCTCGGTGCCGGCGGGAATATCCAGATCAGTGCCAATGGCGCGGATTAGACCGTCTGCGCATAAAACATCGGCTCGGTAACTTTCATCATGGGTAATAACGGTAGCGCCACGGATCAACAGCGACATGTCGAGTTCCTCACAGGCTTGACCGGCTTGTGCCAGTTCTAAGTGTTGTCATGCATCGCGCCGCTGGAAAATTAATTCCTGTCAGCGGTGACAGGAATAGAAACTAGCCCGAGTTTTTCGAATGAGCAAGAATATTTTTTATAAGCTTATATCTTTATTAAGTAATTGAATTTTAACGATAAAAAATCAAAATCACCAAAATGTAGCGGCCTCTCACCATTTTGACGCACTTGACAGGTTCACAATATGAGCAACATTTCCTATTGCAAATCAGACGCTTGAGACATGCCTCTTGACGGGGCCGGTAAATAAAAATAATTGTGTTGCACCAGATTGAGTCCTGAGGGTTCGGACAACTTCTGCGTTAGTTGGCCTGAGTAACGCTGAAAGTAACGAGGGGCTCTTCGGTCGAGACAATAAAGCTGATAAACATCAGCAAGTTATACAAGCGGTGCGGGCAGGTTGACGGTTTACGGCACGGTTATTGAGTGCGGTGGCGGTTGGCCGGGTCCCGGATGTCATGTTGTCAACGAGGTACTCCGGCCATCCCGTGCACGTCACGGGATGAGCAAAAATAATTCGAAAAAACCGTGGAGCGGCCATGCAACAGAACAGATCGCAAGTCATTGAGCGCAACGGCCTGTACGAACTCGACGCCGGCCCCGACGTCCTCGACAGCCCCCGCTACAACCACGACATGGCACCGACCAAGGTGCGCGAACGCACCTGGAACAAGTGGCATATCACCGCGCTGTGGATCGGCATGTCGGTGTGTGTGCCGACCTACACCCTGGGCGGCGTGCTCACCGCGTACTTCGGGTTGTCGGTGGGCGAGGCGCTGATGGCGATCCTGCTGGCCAATATCGTGGTGCTGATCCCGCTGACCCTCAACGCCTTCCCCGGTACCAAGTACGGCATCCCGTTTCCGGTGTTGCTGCGCTCGTCCTTCGGCGTGCTCGGCTCCAACGTGCCGTGCCTGATCCGCGCGTTGGTGGCGTGTGGCTGGTTCGGTATCCAGACGATGTTTGGCGGCCTGGCAATCCACCTGTTCCTGGGGTCGATTTTCGAGGGTTGGAAATCCCTTGGCGGCACCGGTGAAGTGATCGGCTTCATGATCTTCTGGACCCTGAACCTGTGGGTGGTATTGCGTGGCGCCGAGTCGATCAAATGGCTGGAAACCCTGTCGGCACCGCTGCTGGTGGCGGTGGGTATCGGGCTGCTGGTGTGGGCGCTGCCGAATGTGTCGCTGACCGAGTTGATGGCCATCCCGCCCAAACGTCCCGAAGGCGCCAGCCTCACCGGCTACTTCATGGCGGGCCTGACGGCGATGGTGGGTTTCTGGGCCACCTTGTCGTTGAACATTCCCGACTTCAGCCGCTACGCCAAAAGCCAGAAAGACCAGATCCTCGGGCAGATTTTCGGCCTGCCGCTGACCATGTTCCTGTTCGCCGCCCTCGGCGTGATCATGACCGCCGCCTCGGTAAAACTGGTGGGCGTCAGCGTCTCCGATCCGGTGACCCTGATTGGCCATATCCAGAGCCCGGTGTGGGTAGCCGTGGCCATGGCGCTGATCATCATCGCCACCTTGTCCACCAACACCGCGGCGAACATCGTCTCGCCCACCAACGACTTCCAGAACATTGCCCCCAAGCTGATCAACCGCACCGCGGCGGTGGTGCTCACCGGCCTGGTGGGCCTGGCGCTGATGGCCCACGAACTGCTGAAAAAGCTCGGGCTGATCATTTCCGACGTGAGCCTGGAAACCGTCTATTCCAACTGGTTGCTGGGTTACTCAAGCCTCTTGGGGCCGATCGCCGGGATCATGGTGGTGGACTATTTCATCATCAAGAAACAGCAACTGGACCTCGCCGGTTTGTATCGCGATGACGTGTACCCGGCGTGGAACTGGCATGGCTTCCTGGCGTTTGGCGTGCCGGTGGTGTTGACGTTGCTGTCCCTGGGCAGCGACGCGTTCAGCTGGTTCTACAGCTATGGCTGGTTCACCGGCTCGGCGCTCGGTGGCCTGTTGTATTACGCCCTCTGCATGAAACGCGGGGCTCGTGTGGTCGCGGTGAAAACACCGCTTTAATCGATGTGGAATGCAATCAAATGTGGGAGCGGGCTTGCTCGCGAATACGGTGTGCCAGTCGCCAGATGTGTTAGCTGAATCACCGCCTTCGCGAGCAAGCCCGCTCCCACATTTTTGATCGCAGTCCTCCAGTGAGAGTCTGGTCAAATTCATAAGAACTACTGCCTGAGGAGATCCCCATGAACGCTGCCATAGACGTTCTGCAATCCACCCATCAGCACATCAACCGCGATCGTCTGTGGCTGTCCCTGATGGAACTCGCCAAGCTCGGCGCCACCCCCAAGGGCGGCGTCTGCCGCCTGGCCCTGACCGACCTCGATCGCCAGGCCCGCGACCTGTTTGTGAAGTGGTGCGAGGAAGCGGGCTGTACCGTGACCATCGATGGCGTCGGCAATATCTTCGCCCGCCGGCCGGGGCGCAATCCCCAGTTGCCGCCGGTGATGACCGGCAGCCATATCGACACCCAGCCCACCGGCGGCAAGTTTGATGGCTGTTTTGGCGTGCTGGCGGGCGTTGAGGTATTGCGCACCCTCAATGACCTGAAGGTGGAAACCGAAGCGCCGCTGGAAGTGGTGGTGTGGACCAACGAAGAAGGCTCGCGCTTTCCTCCCTGCATGATGGGCTCCGGGGTGTTTGCCGAGAAATTCACCCTGGCCGACACGCTGGCCAAGACGGATGCCGACGGCGTGACCGTGGGCGATGCGCTGAATGCCATTGGGTATGCCGGATCACGCCCGGTGAGCGGGCACAAGGTGGGCGCATATTTCGAAGCACATATCGAGCAAGGTCCGATTCTTGAGGATGAAAAGAAAACCATCGGTGTGGTGCTGGGCGCCCTTGGCCAGAAATGGTTCGACCTGAAACTGCGGGGTGTCGAGGCGCATGCGGGGCCGACCCCGATGCACCTGCGCAAGGATGCCCTGGTCGGTGCCGCGGCCGTGGTGGCTGCAGTTAACGCGGCGGCGTTGGGTCATCAGCCTCACGCCTGCGGCACCGTCGGTTGCCTGCAAGCGTATCCGGGCTCACGCAACGTCATTCCTGGCGAAGTGCGCATGACCCTGGACTTCCGCCATCTGGAACCGGCGCGGTTGGATTCGATGATTGCCCAGGTGCGCAAAGTGATTGACGAAACCTGCGCCAAGCACGGCCTCACGTTCGAGATGACACCCACCGCTGACTTCCCGCCGCTGTACTTCGACAAAGGCTGCGTGGATGCCGTGCGTGATGCGGCCAATGGGTTGGGGTTGTCCAACATGGATATCGTGAGCGGGGCAGGGCACGACGCGATCTTCGTCGCGGAACTGGGGCCCGCGGGGATGATCTTTGTGCCGTGTGAAGGTGGCATCAGCCATAACGAAATCGAGAACGCGGCGCCGGATGATTTGGCGGCGGGGTGTGCGGTGTTGCTGAGGGCGATGGTGGCAGCTTCGGTGGCAATCGCCAGCGGTAAGTTGGCTGCCTGAGTACGTCCAGTCACTGCGATAAAATGTGGGAGCGGGCTTGCTCGCGAAGGCGGTGTGTCAGCCAGCATATCCGGTGCTGACCCACCGCCTTCGCGAGCAAGCCCGCTCCCACAGTTGATCACTGTCGTTCTTGAGACAGGTATCAGGCGTCGGGCTTCCAGCCTCCGCCCAGCGCCGTCACCAAACCCACACTCGCCTGCAACTGCCGCGTCTGCACCGCCTGCAACGTGCGCTGCGCCTGCAACGCCGCCGTCTGCGCCGTCACCACATCCAGATAGCTCACAGCCCCCGCCTGATAACTGTTCATCGCCAGTGCCTGTGTGTGCTCGGCGGCATTCGCGGCGGCTTGTTCGTCCATCGCCTCCTGCTGCAAGTCGCGCAGTTGCCCAAGGTTGTCTTCTACCTCACGCACGGCTCTTAACACCTGGCTGCGATAGTGCGCCGAAGCCTCTTCAAACTCCGCCTTGGCCTGGCGCTCATTGGCGCTCAGCCGGCCGCCATCAAAGATCGGCAGATTCACCAGCGGCCCCAGCGCCCAATACCGATTGGCGGCGGAGAACAAGTTGCCCACACCTTGGGTCTGCCCGCCAATCAAGCCGGTCAAACTGAAATCCGGGTACCACGCCGCCTTGGCCACGCCGATATTCGCGTTGGCCGCAAACACCCGTCGCTCGGCTGCCGCGATATCCGGCCGGCGTTGCAGCAGGTGGCTCGGCAGTTGTTGCGGAATCCCCGGCAGCGCGATCAATTGCTGGCTCGGCGGCAGCTGGAATTCACTGGCGGATACGCCCACCAATTCACCAATCGCATGCTCGGTGAGATTGCGTTGACCGCGCACATCGTCAAGCTGCGCCTGTGCTTCAGCCAGCTGATTCTGCGCCCGGGTCAGGTCGAGCTCCGAGGCGATCTGCCCCTCGTACCGGCTGCGGGTCAGTTTCAGCGCCTGGCCAAAATCATCCAGCGAACTGCTGAGAATCCGGCTCTGGGCATCCAGTCCGTTGAGCTGCACGTACAGCGTCGCCAACTGATGCTGCAGGCTCAGGCGTGCCACCGCCAAATCATCCCCGGAGGCTTGGGCCTGTGCATCGCCAGCCGCCACCTGGTTGCGGATTTTGCCCCACAGATCCAGATCGAAGCTCAGCGCAAACCCCGCCGTGTTGCTGTTGTACACCGAAGGCTGGGTATCACCCCGCAGTGGCCGATTGTCCGATTGCCGCTGGCGCAACGGTTGCGCGCTGGCGGTTATTTGCGGGAACAGCCCGGCATGCAACTGGCTGGCATACGCCTGGGACGCATCGAAATGCGCCAGCGCCGCCGCCAGGTCCGGGTTGGCCTTGAGCAGTTGTTCCTGCAGGTCGTTCAGGCGCGGGTCCTGATACAGCTGCCACCACTTCGGCGCCAGTTGGTCGGACGGTTGCGCGCTGTGCCACGGGCCGTCGCTGGTCTGTTCGCGGTACTTGGCCGGCAGGTCGATGGTCGGCGCCTTGTAGGTGGGCGCCAGCGAGCAACCGTGCAGTGCCACCAATACCAGGGCCGCGAGGGGTTTAAGCCTTGGGCGCATGTGCACCTCCGGCATCGGCCATTTGCACGGCGTCGCCTTCGCGCAGTGCGTCGGGTGGGTTGTCGACTACGCGGTCAGTGGGTTTCAGGCCCTGGTCAATCACCAGGCGCTCGCCGAGGTCGAGGCCGATGTGGATGTCTTGCAGGTGCACGTGGTTCTTGGCGTCCAGTACCGCGACCTGGGTACCTTCGGCGCGGAAGATCAGGGCGCTGGCCGGGATGCTCACGCCATGGGTATCCGCCGGAATCGCCAGGGTGGCTTCGGCGTAGTCGCCGGGCAGCAACTTGCCGTCCGGGTTGTCGGCCACGAACTGTGCGAGCAGGGTGCCGGAGCGGCGGTCGATGGCGGTGGAGTCGCCCATCAGCTTCGCGCTGAAGTGTTCGCCGGGGTGCTCGGGTACCGTCAGTTGGGCGGCCAGCCCGGGATGAATCACCGCGGCGTAGTTCTGCGGCACCGGCACGTAGAGGCGCAGTTGGTGGGTGTCGGCGATGTCGAACAGTTCCGGATCGCTGTCGCTGTCAGCCTTGATCAACTGGCCGATGTCGGTGTTGCGCGCGGTGATCACACCGGCGAATGGCGCGCGAATGGTCTTGTAGTCTTCCAGCGCCGAGAGCCGCGCATAGTCAGCCTCGGCGGCCTGGGCGTTGGCCTTGGCGGCCAGGGCATTCGAGGTTTTTTCATCGGCCTCCTGGCGCGATACCGAATGGCTGTCCAGCAGGTTTTTCCAGCGGGTGGCGGTGGTTTGCGCCAGGCGTGCATTGGCCTGCTCCTGCACCATGCGCGCGTGGGTTTGCGCCACTTGCTGGTCGAGGTCGGGGCTGTCGATCTCGGCGAGAATCTGCCCGGCCTTGACCTGGCTGCCGATGTCGACTTTCCAGTCTTTCAGGTAACCGCTGACCCGCGCATGAATCGGTGCCTTGCTCCAGGCTTCCAGATGCGCGGGCAGGCGCAGGGTGTCGCCGGCCGCGTTCTGTTTGGGCTGGAACACCAGCACCTGCGGCACGGCGGCGGTTTCGGTCCAGGCGGTGACGGATTTTTCATGCATCGTACGGGCGTGCAGGCCGTTGGCGACCAACAGGGCGGCCAGTGTCAGGCCGCCGACACCCATGAGCATCAGACGCTTGCGCGAGGGTTTGTGATCAGACGACATGTGAAGTTTCTCCAGCAGCAGCGCGAGTAGGGTGACGACCGTGGACCAGGCTGAAGACCACGGGTACAAACAGCAAAGTGGCAGTGGTGGCGAGGATCAGGCCGCCGATCACGGCACGTCCCAGCGGCGCGTTTTGTTCTTCGGACAAGGCCAGCGGCAACATGCCGATGATCATCGCCAGGGCGGTCATGCAGACCGGGCGGAAACGGGTGTAGCCGGCTTCCAGTGCGGCCTTGAGTGCATCGCCATGTTCGGCCAGGCGCTCTCGGCAGAAGCTCACCACCAGGATCGAGTTGGCGGTGGCCACGCCCATACAGAGGATGGCCCCCGTGAGTGCGGGCACCGACAATGACGTGCCGCTGAGGAACAGCATCCAGACGATTCCCGCGAGCGCTGCCGGCAGTGCGGTGATGATCACGAACGGGTCGGTCCAGGACTGGAAGTTGACCACGATCAGCAGGTAGATCAGCACCACCGCACCGAGCAGGCCGAAGCTCAAGCCGTTGAACGCTTCATGCAGCGCATCGATCTGCCCGTGCAGGCTGATGGTCGCGCCTTTGGGGCGCATCGGGGCCATGTCGTTCAGCACTTTTTGCACATCGCTGGCGACGCCGCCGAGGTCGCGGCCTTGCACGTTGGCGTACAGGTCCAGGGTCGGTTCGATGTTGTAGTGGGTCACCACCGCCGGGCTTTGTACCCGCGAGATGGTCGCCACGCCGCCGAGGATCTGCGACTGACCATCGGCACCGGTTACCGGCAACGCTTCCAGGGACGGCAGGCTGTCGAGGCGGTATTGCGGGGTGGCTGCCACGATCGAATACGACACGCCGTTGGCCGGGTTGAGCCAGAACGTTGGTGCGGTTTGCGAGCTGCCGGCCAGGGACGCAACCATGCTGTTGGTTACGTCACGCTCGGTGATGCCCAGGCCGTTGGCACGCATGCGGTCCACGTTGACTTGCAGTGACGGGTAGCCGGTGGACTGCTGGATGCGCAGGTCGGCAATGCCCGGTATGTGTTTCAGGCGACGTTCCAGTTCGATGGCGTAGGCGCGGTTTTCTTCATCGCTGCGCCCGGAGATTTTCACGTCCAGCGGGGCCGGCGAACCGAAGTTGAGGATCTGGCTGCTGATGTCTGCCGGGAGGAATGCGAACTGGCTGCCGGGGAAGCTTTCGGGCAACGCTTCACGCAGTTTTTTCACGTAGTCGGCGGTGGGCGCATGGTCCTTTTTCAGGGTGACCTGGATATCGCCGTCCTGTGGGCCGATGGTGCCACTGCTGCTGTAGGCCATGTCGATGCCGCTCAGCGGGATGCCGATGTTGTCGACGATGGTGTCCAGTTCGTCGGCCGGAACGATCTCGCGAATCCGCGCTTCGATCCGGTCAAAGGCCGCCGCGCTCTCTTCGATACGTGTGCCCAGCGGCAAGCGCACGTGCAGGGCCATGGCCCCGGCGTCGGTGGCCGGGAAGAAGTCCTGGCCCAGGCTTGGCAGCAGCAGGAACGAGGCGAGGATGCACGCCAGGAAGCCGATGATGAAGCGCTTGCGGGCGCCGAGGGCCAGGGTCAGCAGGCCGTGGTAAACGTCCCGTACGTTGGAGAAGTGACGCTCAAAACCCTGCTGGAAATTCAGCACCGATTGCAGCACCGCGTTGCGCTGCGGTTTGTGCTGGTCGCCCTCGTGATGGTTGATGAATTCATCTTCCGGGTGATGACCTTCACCTTGCTCCGGCACGTGCGGCTTGAGCAGGAACATCGCCAGGGTCGGCACCAGGGTCCGCGACAGAATGAACGAGCTGGCCATGGCGAAAATCACCGCCAATGCCATCGGGCGGAACAGGTAGCCGGCGATGCCTTGCAGCATGAACATCGGCACAAACACGATGCAGATACACAGCAGGGACACGAACGCCGGGCCGACGATTTGCTTGGCGCCGTCGAGGATCGCGTCCTTCACCGCCTTGCCTTGTTCCAGGTGCCAGTTGATGTTCTCGATGGTCACTGTGGCGTCGTCCACCAGGATCCCCACCGCCAACGCCAGCCCGCCGAGGGTCATGACGTTGAGGGTTTGCCCGGTGGCCGCCAGCAGGGCGATGGCCGACAGCACCGCGAGGGGAATCGACGCGGCGATGATGATGGTCGAGCGCCAGCTGCCGAGGAACAGCAGGATCATCGCACTGGTCAGCAAGGCGGCGATGATGCCTTCCTGGGCCACGCTGCCCACCGACTGTTTGACGAACACCGAGGCGTCGCCGAGCAGTGAGGTCTTCAGCGACGGCGGCAGGGTTTCATTGATGCGCGGCAGCATCTGGCGGATGCCTTCGATGATCGACAGGGTGGAGATGCTGCCGTTTTTCAGGGCCGGCATCAGCACCGCACGGTGGCCGTCGACGCGCACGATGTTGGTCTGCGGCGGCGAGCCGTCACGCACGTGGGCCACCTGGCCGATGGTGATGATCGCACCGTCGACTGTCTTGATCGGCAAGTCGTTGAGCTCATCAATCGCCTTCGGGCTGTTGTTGAGCAAGATCGTGTATTCGTTGGGGCCGAGTTTGGCGGTACCCACCGGGATAATCTGGTTCTGCAGGGCCAGGGCGTTGCCTACGTCCTGCGCCGAGAGACCTTTGGCGGCCAGCGCCTGTGGGTCGAGGTCGAGGGTGATCTGGCGTTGCTTGCCGCCCATTGGCGTGGGCATGGCCAGGCCGGGCAGGGCGCTCAGGGGCAAGCGGATGTTGTTCTGCACCAGGTCGCGGATCTTCGCTTCCGACAAGCTGGGGCTGGAGAACGCCATCTGCAGAATCGGCACCGTAGAGGCGCTGTAGTTGAGGATCAGCGGCGGCGTAATGCCCGGTGGCATCTGCTTGAGCACGGTTTGTGACACCGCTGTTACCTGGGCGTTGGCGGTGCGGATATCCACGCCGGGCTGGAAGAAAATCTTCACGATGCCCATGCCGGGTAACGACTGCGATTCAATGTGCTCGATGTCGTTGACGGTGGTACTCAGGGAGCGTTCGTAGGTGTAGATCACGCGACCGGCCATGGCGTCCGGAGACAGGCCGTTGTACTGCCAAACCACCGCAACGACGGGGATGCCAATATCGGGAAATACGTCAGTGGGGGTACGCAAGGCCGCCATGGGCCCGATGATGCAGATGAAAATTGCCAGCACGATAAACGTGTAGGGCTTGAGCAGTGCGGTCTTTACCAGCCCGAGCATGCCGTAACCTCCAAAGGAGTTGGATTGCAAACGCTCGCAGTCTTGACGGACCCACCTAACACGCACCTTTCAGCCAGGTGAAGGAAGATTTAGTTAACGGCTGAAGATCCTTTCATATGTATTCATTTGTTCAACAATGGTGACAGTAACAAGCTGGATACCGATCGAACGGGAGCTGTTTCGCCTGTTCACTCTTTATCCATTTGGAGTTCTGCCATGTCTCTTAAACCCTTGTTGTTGATCCCGGCCTTGAGTGCGGTCCTGTTGTTGTCGGCGTGTGCCGGCCCGATGCCGAAGGCGGACCCGAGCGAAGCCTGGATCGGCTTGCAAGAGGAGGCACCCAACGACCTGATGGCCGAGCGGGTAGACGGTAAAAACATTAATGATGGCCGCTACTTCGAAGTGAAACCCGGCGCGCATCGCCTGGACGTCACCTTGTTTGAAGAAGAGGCGGGGGATGATAACCAGCAGGATTGTCGCGGGCATGTGACCTACGGCAACTTCAAGGCCGGCGAGCATTACACCCTGGTGGAATCCAGCCTGGGTACGACGGTGCGTGCCGAGTTGAAGGATAGCCACGGCAAGGAATTGGCGCAGACCGAAGACTTCAGTTGCATGCCTGGCTAAGGCGTCAGGCGTGGTGCCCGGCGGGTTTGTGCAGCTTGCCGGGTGCTGCGGGTTTTACGTGTGGGTGATGGTGCCGGCGGGTCACGCGCATCACGCCCCACAGCATCGCGGCGGCGACGGCCAGCCAGCCACAGATCAAAAGCAGAATCGTTGTTGTCAGGCTCATAAGTGCCTCCTTTCGCCCGGTGCCGGGCACACACTGTCTTCTCAATGGACAGTCTAGCTATCCGCAGGTTGCCTGCTATTGACCAATGGTCGTGTGCGTCCAACTTGTTTGCTCTATCGCCGGCCTTTTACTGCGCTGCAAGGCTATACCCGCGCCCCGGAGCGTCCTATGATCAGGGCCCACGTCGACCGTTGATCAAGTGAGTGAAGAAGTTGCGGTTTCCCTCGAACATTAAAACCTCCTGGTGGGTCGCCGCCTGTTTCATGGGGCTGGCGGCCTGTTCCTCGCATCCAAAACCCACGAGCATCCCGGGGCTGCCGGAGAGTGTCGAGCTCAAGGGCGTGCCGGCGTTTCGCGGTGAGACTTACCTCGGTGGCCCAGCCGCTCTTGCCAGCATGCTGTCTCAACAAGGCATTGTGATTACACCGGGGCTATTGGATAAGCCACTGCATTTGCCGGGCGCTGAAGCGGACCTTGAACGCAACATGCAGGTGCTGGCCCGTGAATACGGGATGTTGGTGTACCCGCTGGAAGATCAGCTGCCGGCGCTGCTGGCACAGGTCGCGGCCGGGTACCCGGTGATGGCGCGTATCACCCAGGGCTCGACCTTCTGGGCCGGGCCGCGGTATGTCGTGGTGGTGGGTTACAACAAGCAGAAGAGCATGGTGCTGCTGCGTTCAGGCTTGGCGCGACGCATGCCGATGGATTTCAGTGCGTTTGAGTCGGCGTGGAAAGACGGCGGCAAGTGGGCGGTACTGATTCAGCGGCCCACCCAGTTGCCGGTCAAGGTCGACGCCCAGCGCTGGCAGCAGGCTGCCAGCGCCACAGCCCAGGCGGGCCAGGAACAGGCGGCGGCCCAAGCAGTCAAGGCACTGGCCAGTCAGGCCAAATAAAAAAACGGCGCTCAAGGGCGCCGTTTTTTATGTCGCTATTTACGGATCAGCGGGACTCGGTGACCTGAACATTCGCCCGTGGGCGGTTCTTCAGGTTCTTGTCAGCCTTGTAGCGCAATGCGACGTCTGGCACCGAGCCGCTCTTGCCGGTTTCGACCCAGCTGCGGATGCGCCCGGCATCGGCAAAGTGGGTGAATTTGCCGAAGGCATCGAGGATCACCAGCGACACCGGGCGATTACCCATGCTGGTCACCAGCACCAGGCAATGGCCGGCCTGGTTGGTAAAGCCGGTCTTGGTCAGCTTGATGTCCCAGTTGGCGCGGTTGATCAGGTGGTCAGTGTTGGAGAAACCCAGGGTGTAGTTGGGTTTGCGGAACGAGACGGTCTTTTCCTTGGTGGTGCTCAACTGGCTGAGCATCGGATACTTGCGTGCGGCGGCCAGCAGCTTGCTCAGGTCGCGGGCGGTGGACACGTTATGGATCGACAGGCCGGTAGGTTCCACATAATGGGTACTGGTCATGCCCAGTGCCTTGGCCTTGGCGTTCATCGCTGCGATGAAGGCCGGGTAGCCGCCCGGGTAGTGGTGGGCCAGGCTGGCGGCGGCGCGGTTTTCCGAGGACATCAGGGCAATCAGCAACATCTCCTTGCGCGGCATCTCGCTGCCGATCTTGACCCGGGAGAACACGCCTTTCATCTCTGGCGTGTCCTTGATGTTGATGTCGATGTATTCATCCATGTTCTGCTTGGCTTCCAGCACGATCAGGCCGGTCATCAGTTTGCTCACCGAGGCGATCGGCACGATGACATCCGGGTTGCTGGCATAGATGACTTTGTTGGTCTGCAGGTCTACCACCATCGCACTGCCGGAGGCGATGTGCAGGGTGGACATGTCGCGGGGAGCGGTAGTGGTTTCGCTTGCGCTCGCGAAGGTGCCTGTCAATGCAAAAAATAGGCTGACAATGGAAAGATGAATTTTCACGCGGATGAACTCGCTAAAAAAAGTAGGGATATACCGTTCTGCACGGACTTTCTGATAAATGCCGTTACATTTTAGGAGTATGGATCAGAAACTGTCGAATGTTCTTCTAGAAACAGATGAAACCCCTTAAAAACAAAGAAAAAACTACTTTTTATCCGGCCAATAAAAAGCCCTGCGATAAGGCAGGGCTTTTTCAGAGCGGCTGGTTATTAGCTGTGCAGGGTTTCGGCTGCGTACAGGGTATTTTCCAGCAGGCAGGCACGGGTCATCGGGCCGACACCACCGGGTACCGGGGTGATCCAGCCGGCACGGGGCAGGGCGGTTTCGTACACCACGTCGCCCACGAGCTTGCCATCGTCCTGGCGGTTGATGCCCACGTCGATGACGATGGCGCCCTCCTTGATCCACTCACCCTTGACCAGGCCCGGCTTGCCGGCGGCGACGACCACCAGGTCGGCGCGGCCAACGTGGCCGGCCAGGTCCTTGGTGAAGCGGTGGGTCACGGTCACGGTGCAGCCGGCCAGCAGCAGTTCCATGGCCATCGGGCGACCGACGATGTTCGAGGCGCCGACGACGACGGCATCCAGGCCATACAGATCGACGCCGGTGCTTTCCAGCAGGGTCATGATGCCCTTCGGGGTGCACGGGCGCAGCAGCGGGATACGCTGGGCCAGGCGGCCGACGTTATAAGGGTGGAAACCGTCGACGTCCTTGTCCGGGCGGATGCGTTCGAGCAATTTCGACGCGTCCAGATGCTCGGGCAATGGCAGTTGCAGCAGGATGCCGTCGATGGCCGGATCGTCGTTGAGGCTGTCGATCAGGTCGGTGAGGGCCTGTTGGGTGGTGTCTTCAGCCAAGTCGTAGGCTTTGGAAATAAAGCCGACCTCTTCACAGTCTTTACGCTTGTGCGAGACATAAACCTGAGAGGCAGGATCGCTGCCGACCAGGATCACCGCGAGGCCCGGCGTGCGCAGGCCTTGTTGGCTGCGCTCGGCGACTCGTTTGGCGATCTGCTGGCGCAGGCTGGCGGCGATTGATTTGCCGTCGATAAGTTGTGCAGTCATTACGCGTGATTAACCATCGAGAGGGGGAAGAAAAGTGCGCGCATTCTCGCATGCCATGGCGTGAGGGCAAAGGCGCTTGGTCTGCAAATTCCCCTAACCCCTTAAATAAAATGAATTTTTTATAAAAAGGATTTGACGGGTTTCGGGTCCATCTATACTATTCGTCGCACTTGTCGGGCACAGCCTAGCACTGGTTAGTTTGTAATCCTCCAAGAGTACAGATTAATAAGGCGCCCGTAGCTCAGCTGGATAGAGCATCCGCCTTCTAAGCGGATGGTCGCAGGTTCGAGTCCTGCCGGGTGCGCCATTAGGCAGCTTTGGCACAAGTAGCGCAATATGGTGGGCGTAGCTCAGTTGGTAGAGCACGGGATTGTGACTCCCGTTGTCGAGGGTTCGATCCCCTTCGTCCACCCCATATTTAAAAAGGCGCCAGATTAATAGTCTGGCGCCTTTGCTTTAAAAGCTTCAAGCGCGGATGTGGTGGAATTGGTAGACACACTGGATTTAGGTTCCAGCGCCGCAAGGTGTAAGAGTTCGAGTCTCTTCATCCGCACCAAATAAAGTTTCGTGAAGGCCTGCGGGTCGGCGCGAAGCTCAACAAATAGCCTTTTTGACGGGCTTTTTGGTCACGCAATATGGTGGGCGTAGCTCAGTTGGTAGAGCACGGGATTGTGACTCCCGTTGTCGAGGGTTCGATCCCCTTCGTCCACCCCATATTTCGAAAGGCGCCAGATTAATAGTCTGGCGCCTTTTTTGTTTCAGCGGTTTGAGTTTCAACGCAGTCGCAGGTGTTGGGCTGCAGGGCAGGGCGTTTCGTCGTATTTATGTTTCGCGATGATGCCGCACTGCCTGCCGGCCTTGTCCGCAGGGTCGGTTGTCAGGGAGATGATTGGCAACCGCTTCTATATATAGAAGGGTTGGCGCAGAGCCCTGGCATGATGGGATGTATTTGCCACCGGGGCGAGCTGCACTCGTGCATTCGCACCTATAAATTGCCTGCTGTTTTTTTACCCGTTTTCAGTAGGGTGACTTCTTGAGTTTGACCCACTAGAATGCATGCCCTTGATTCTGGGGTCGGAAACGGCCAGCTAACGTCTGTGCAACGAGGAATATCCATGCAAGTTTCTGTTGAAAATACTTCTGCTCTTGAGCGCCGCATGAGCATCACCGTGCCGGCCGAGCGCATCGAGACCCAGGTCAACAAGCGTCTGCAGCAGACTGCCCAAAAGGCCAAGATCGCTGGTTTCCGTCCAGGCAAAGTGCCAATGAGCGAAATCAAGCGCCGCTTCGGTGCTGATGCACGTCAGGAAGCTGTAGGTGACGTGATCCAGGCTTCCTTCTACGAAGCCGTTGTCGAGCAGAAGCTGAACCCGGCTGGCTCGCCTTCCATCGAGCCCAAGTCCCTGGAAGCAGGCAAGGATCTGGAATACGTTGCAATCTTCGAAGTGTTCCCTGAGTTCGAAGTTGCCGGTTTCGATTCGATCGCCATCGAGCGCCTGAGCGCTGATGTTGCTGACTCCGACCTGGACAACATGCTGGAAATCCTGCGCAAGCAGAACACCCGTTTTGAAGTGGCCGATCGTGCTGCCCAGAACGAAGACCAGCTGAACATCGATTTCGTAGGCAAGGTTGACGGCGAAGCATTCGCTGGCGGCTCCGCCAAGGGTACTCAGCTGGTGCTGGGTTCCAACCGCATGATTCCTGGTTTCGAAGACGGCCTGGTTGGCGCCAAAGCTGGCGAAGAGCGCGTTCTGAACCTGACTTTCCCGGCTGACTATCAGAACCTGGACCTGGCTGGCAAAACCGCCGAGTTCACCGTGACCGTCAACACCGTTTCCGAGCCCAAGCTGCCAGAACTGAACGAAGAGTTCTTCAACCAGTTCGGCATCAAGGAAACCGGCATCGAAGGTTTCCGCACCGAAGTTCGCAAGAACATGGAGCGTGAACTGCGCCAGGCCATCAAATCCAAGGTCAAGAACCAGGTGATGGACGGTCTGCTGGCTGCCAACCCGATCGAAGTGCCGAAGGCCCTGCTGTCCAACGAAGTTGATCGTCTGCGCGTGCAGGCTGTTCAGCAGTTCGGCGGCAACATCAAGCCTGACCAACTGCCGGCCGAACTGTTCGAAGAACAGGCCAAGCGCCGCGTTGTACTGGGTCTGATCGTGGCTGAAGTGGTCAAGCAATTCGACCTCAAGCCTGACGAAACCCGCGTTCGCGAAATGATCCAGGAAATGGCTTCGGCCTACCAGGAGCCTGAGGCTGTTGTGTCCTGGTACTACAAGAACGACCAGCAGCTGAACGAAGTGCGTTCGGTTGTGCTGGAAGAGCAAGTTGTGGATACTGTTCTGCAGAAGGCTAAGGTGACCGATAAAGCGGTCTCTTACGAAGAAGCAGTCAAGCCGGCTGAAGCAGCACAAGCCGACTGATCGCTCAACTCGTTTGAAAATACACCCATAAGCCAGCCTCGCGCTGGCTTATGCGTATTCAAGACATGACTATTTGGGAGTAACTGCAGAGCATGTTCCGTAATTCGTATATTCAGCAGAACTCTGATATCCAGGCCGCTGGCGGCCTGGTCCCGATGGTTGTCGAGCAATCTGCTCGTGGCGAACGCGCCTATGACATCTACTCGCGCCTGCTCAAGGAGCGAGTGATCTTTCTGGTTGGTCCGGTAGAGGACTACATGGCCAACCTGATCTGTGCGCAGCTGCTGTTCCTTGAAGCGGAAAATCCGGACAAGGACATCCATCTCTACATCAACTCCCCGGGCGGTTCGGTGACAGCGGGCATGTCGATCTACGACACCATGCAGTTCATCAAGCCGAACGTATCGACCACCTGTATCGGTCAGGCGTGCAGCATGGGTGCGTTCCTGCTGACCGCTGGTGCTGAGGGCAAGCGTTACTGCCTGCCGAACTCACGCGTGATGATTCACCAGCCACTGGGCGGTTTCCAGGGCCAGGCATCGGACATCGAAATCCATGCCAAGGAAATCCTCTTCATTCGTGAGCGTCTCAACACGCTGATGGCCAAACATAGCGGGCATACCCTGGAAGAGATCGAGCGCGACACCAACCGTGACAATTTCATGAGCGCCGAAGCGGCTCGTGAATACGGGTTGATCGACGCAGTGATCGAAAAGCGCCCCGCTTAATATAAGCAGCTCAAAATAGGGCTGGTCGGCAGGTCCGACCACCAGTGGACTTGAAAAAGCCCTCAATAGCCTTCATCTTGTGTTGCAAGCCTATCGGATTTGGATCGAACGAATGACTGACACCCGCAACGGCGAGGACAACGGCAAGCTGCTCTATTGCTCCTTCTGTGGCAAAAGCCAGCATGAAGTACGCAAGTTGATTGCCGGCCCCTCGGTCTTTATCTGCGACGAGTGCGTCGACCTGTGCAATGACATCATCCGTGAGGAGGTGCAGGAAGCCCAGGCCGAAAGCAGCGCGCATAAATTGCCTTCGCCTAAAGAAATCAGCGGCATCCTTGATCAGTATGTGATTGGTCAAGAGCGTGCAAAGAAGGTTCTGGCCGTAGCGGTGTACAACCACTACAAGCGCCTGAACCAGCGTGACAAGAAAAGTGACGACGTCGAGCTCGGCAAAAGCAACATCTTGCTGATCGGCCCTACAGGCTCGGGTAAAACCCTGCTTGCAGAGACCCTGGCTCGCCTGCTGAACGTTCCCTTCACCATCGCCGACGCAACCACTCTTACCGAGGCCGGTTACGTAGGTGAAGACGTCGAGAACATCATTCAGAAGCTGCTGCAGAAATGCGACTACGACGTGGAGAAGGCCCAGATGGGCATTGTCTACATCGATGAAATCGACAAGATTTCGCGCAAATCCGACAACCCGTCGATCACCCGGGACGTTTCCGGTGAAGGCGTGCAGCAAGCGCTGTTGAAACTGATCGAAGGCACGGTTGCTTCCGTACCGCCACAAGGCGGCCGCAAGCACCCGCAGCAGGAATTCCTTCAGGTTGATACGCGCAACATCCTGTTCATCTGTGGCGGTGCGTTCTCCGGCCTGGAAAAGGTTATTCAAAACCGTTCCACCCGTGGCGGCATTGGCTTCAGTGCAGAAGTACGCAGCAAGGAAGAAGGCAAGAAAGTCGGTGAATCCCTGCGTGAAGTCGAGCCTGACGATTTGGTCAAGTTCGGTCTGATCCCTGAATTCGTTGGTCGTCTGCCGGTCCTGGCGACGCTGGACGAGCTGGATGAGGCTGCGTTGATGCAGATCCTCACCGAGCCGAAAAACGCCCTGACCAAGCAATACGCCAAGCTGTTCGAGATGGAAGGTGTGGACCTCGAGTTCCGTGCTGACGCGCTCAAATCGGTGGCCAAGCGGGCACTGGAGCGCAAGACCGGCGCCCGTGGTTTGCGCTCGATCCTCGAAGGCGTACTGCTCGACACCATGTACGAAATCCCCTCGCAGTCCGAGGTGAGTAAAGTGGTGATCGACGAAAGCGTTATAGAAGGCAAGTCCAAGCCGCTGTATATCTACGAAAACAGTGAACCGGCTGCCAAGGCTGCGCCAGACGCGTAAGCGTTGCACCGCCGAGCTGTACAAAATAAAGGGGCCTTAAGGGGCCCCTTTGTTTTTACTGCGTTTAACTGATGCCATTACGCTTGTTTTTTTTGCAGGCAGCCCCCATCTTGGTTTCAAGCTTACTTTCATCTGTCATAGAGGCGAAATCATGAAGACAACCATCGAATTGCCTCTCCTGCCGTTGCGTGATGTCGTCGTCTATCCGCACATGGTTATCCCGCTGTTCGTGGGGCGCGAGAAGTCTATCGAAGCCCTCGAGGCCGCGATGACGGGCGACAAGCAGATCCTGCTGCTGGCCCAGAGAAATCCTGCTGACGATGATCCGGGCGAAGATGCCCTGTATCGCGTTGGTACCGTTGCAACTGTCCTGCAACTGCTCAAGCTGCCTGATGGCACCGTCAAGGTGCTGGTGGAAGGCGAGCAGCGCGGTGCGGTCGAGCGCTTCATGGAAGTGGACGGCCACCTGCGTGCCGAAGTGGCGCTGATCGACGAAGTCGACGCCCCTGAGCGCGAATCCGAAGTGTTCGTTCGCAGCCTGCTGTCCCAGTTCGAGCAATACGTGCAACTGGGCAAGAAAGTCCCCGCAGAAGTCCTCTCTTCCCTCAACAGCATTGATGAGCCAAGCCGCCTGGTCGACACCATGGCCGCGCACATGGCGCTGAAAATCGAGCAGAAGCAGGACATTCTCGAGATCATCGATTTGTCGGCCCGGGTCGAACACGTCCTGGCGCTGCTGGATGCCGAAATCGACCTGCTGCAGGTTGAGAAGCGCATTCGCGGCCGTGTCAAAAAGCAAATGGAGCGCAGCCAGCGCGAGTACTACCTGAATGAGCAGATGAAGGCCATTCAGAAAGAGCTGGGCGACAGCGAGGAAGGCCACAACGAAATCGAGGAGCTGAAAAAGCGCATCGATGCCGCCGGCCTGCCGAAAGACGCGTTGACCAAGGCCACTGCCGAGCTGAACAAGCTCAAGCAAATGTCGCCGATGTCGGCCGAAGCCACCGTGGTTCGTTCGTATATCGACTGGCTGGTGCAGGTGCCGTGGAAGGCCCAGACCAAGGTGCGCCTGGACCTGGCCCGCGCCGAAGATATTCTCGACGCCGATCACTACGGCCTCGAAGAAGTCAAGGAACGCATTCTCGAATACCTCGCCGTGCAAAAGCGCGTGAAGAAGATTCGTGGTCCGGTGTTGTGCCTGGTCGGTCCTCCTGGTGTGGGTAAAACCTCGCTGGCGGAGTCGATTGCCCACGCCACCAACCGCAAATTCGTGCGCATGGCCCTGGGCGGTGTGCGTGATGAAGCGGAAATCCGTGGTCATCGCCGGACTTACATCGGTTCGATGCCAGGAAGATTGATTCAAAAGATGACAAAGGTGGGTGTGCGCAACCCGCTGTTCCTGCTCGATGAAATCGACAAGATGGGCAGCGACATGCGTGGCGACCCGGCGTCTGCTTTGCTGGAAGTGCTCGACCCCGAGCAGAACCACAATTTCAACGACCATTACCTGGAAGTCGACTACGACCTGTCCGACGTAATGTTCCTGTGCACCTCCAACTCGATGAATATTCCGCCAGCCTTGCTGGACCGGATGGAGGTGATTCGTCTGCCGGGTTACACCGAGGACGAGAAGATCAACATCGCCGTCAAATACCTCTCGCCCAAGCAGATTGCGGCCAACGGCCTGAAAAAAGGCGAGATCGAATTTGATGCCGACGCGATCCGCGACATCATTCGTTTCTACACCCGCGAGGCCGGTGTACGGGGCCTTGAGCGTCAACTGGCGAAGATCTGCCGCAAGGCCGTGAAGGAACATGCGCTGGAAAAACGCTTCTCGGTGAAGGTCACCGCTGACCTGCTGGAACACTTCCTGGGCGTGCGCAAATTCCGCTACGGCCTGGCTGAGCAGCAGGACCAGGTAGGCCAGGTCACTGGCCTGGCGTGGACCCAGGTGGGCGGCGAATTGCTGACCATCGAGGCCGCCGTAATCCCGGGCAAAGGGCAACTGATCAAGACCGGTTCCCTGGGTGACGTGATGGTTGAATCCATCACCGCCGCGCAGACCGTGGTGCGCAGCCGCGCCAAGAGCCTGGGGATCCCCCTGGACTTCCATGAGAAGCACGACACCCACATCCACATGCCGGAAGGGGCGACCCCGAAAGACGGCCCTAGCGCAGGCGTAGGCATGTGCACGGCACTGGTATCAGCCCTGACCGGCATTCCGGTGCGCGCCGATGTCGCCATGACCGGGGAAATCACCCTGCGTGGTCAGGTACTGGCCATTGGTGGCCTCAAAGAGAAATTGCTGGCTGCACACCGCGGTGGTATCAAGACCGTGATCATTCCTGAAGAGAATGTTCGCGACTTGAAGGAGATTCCTGACAATATCAAGCAGGATCTGCAGATTAAACCGGTTAAATGGATTGACGAGGTCCTGCAAATTGCGCTGCAATACGCGCCGGAGCCCTTGCCGGATGTGGCTCCTGAGATAGTTGCAAAGGATGAAAAACGCGAGACTGACTCTAAGGAAAGAATTAGCACGCATTAATACGTTTAAGCCTGGGGGCTTCCTTGACAGCTTTTTAGAGCCCTTGTTATAAAGCGGCTCTTAAGTGTCTGTAGGCCATTCAGCACTGGTTTTTGCTTTCACCAAAAAACTTAGAATCATACTCAATAGATATAAGGGGACTTAGAGTGAACAAGTCGGAACTGATTGATGCTATCGCTGCATCTGCTGATATCCCGAAAGCCGCTGCTGGCCGTGCGCTGGACGCAGTAATCGAATCCGTCACTGGCGCTCTCAAGGCCGGCGACTCTGTGGTACTGGTTGGTTTCGGTACTTTCTCTGTGACCGATCGTCCAGCTCGCACTGGCCGTAACCCACAGACTGGCAAGGCTCTGCAAATCGCCGCTGCCAAAAAACCAGGTTTCAAAGCCGGTAAAGCCCTGAAAGAAGCCGTTAACTAAGCTTCGCTCAAGCCTTACCCATCCGGGTCGGACGCAGGTCTGACCTGGCAGCGGAGCGGCAGCTGACCCGAGTATCCATCGGGTCGCCACGCCGGGGGTGTGGGTTCAAACCCCCGTCCGCTCCGCCAGTTACGAGAAGGCGCATCCTCGGATGCGCCTTTCTTCTATCCGGACTCTACCCACGCTCCACGGTTGCCTAATTTTGAAGTTCAACCGTTTCTGGGGGACGCATGCTGCAGAATATCAGGGACAATTCACAAGGCTGGATTGCCAAGACCATTATCGGGATCATCGTCGCATTGATGGCGTTCACCGGTATCGAGGCTATTTTTCAGGCTTCGACCAACAACAAGCAGGACGTGGCCAAGGTCAACGGTGAAGAAATCACCCAAAGCGAACTGGGCCAGGCCGTCGACATGCAACGTCGCCAGCTGATGCAACAGCTGGGCAAGGACTTCGATGCTTCCTTGCTGGACGAAAAGCTGCTGCGCGACGCCGCCCTCAAGGGCCTGATCGATCGCAAGCTGCTGCTGCAAGGCGCGGCCGATTCGAAATTCGCTTTCTCCGAAGCTGCGCTGGATCAAGTGATCCTGCAGACGCCGGAATTCCAGGTGGATGGCCAGTTCAACGCTGAGCGTTTCGACCAGGTGATCCGTCAGCTGGGCTACAGCCGTATGCAATTCCGTCAGATGCTGAGCCAGGAAATGCTGATCGGCCAGGTTCGTGCTGGTATTGCCGGCAGCGGTTTTGTGACTGATGCCGAAGTGCTCGCGTTCGCCCGTCTGGAAAAACAGACCCGCGATTTCGCCACCGTCAGCGTCAAGGCCGACCCTGCAGCAGTGAAGATCACTGACGACGAGGTCAAGGCTTACTACGACCAGCACGCCAAGGAGTTCATGACCCCGGACCAGGTTGTCATCGACTATCTGGAGCTGAAGAAGGCTTCCTTCTTCGACCAGGTCTCGGTCAAGGACGATGAGCTGCAAGCCCTCTATCAGAAAGAAACCGCCAACCTCGCTGAACAGCGTCGCGCGGCGCACATCCTGATTGAAGTCAACGACAAGACCACCGACGAGCAGGCCAAGGCCAAGATCGAAGAAATCGAGGCGCGCCTGGCCAAGGGCGAGAAATTCGAAGCCCTGGCCAAGGAGTTCTCCCAGGATCCGGGTTCTGCGAACAACGGCGGTGACCTCGGTTTCGCTGGCCCTGGCGTCTACGACCCTGCCTTCGAAACAGCGCTGTATGCGCTGAACAAGGATCAGGTCTCGGCACCGGTGCGTTCCAGCTTCGGCTGGCACCTGATCAAGCTGTTGGGTGTTGAAGCACCAGAAGTGCCATCGTTCGCCAGCCTGAAAGACAAGCTGACCCGCGAGCTCAAGACCCAGCAGGTTGAACAGCGTTTCGTCGACGCGACCAAGCAACTGGAAGACGCTGCATTCGAAGCTTCCGACCTGGCCCAGCCGGCGTCGGACCTGAAGCTGACCGTGCACACCTCCGCGCCGTTTGGCCGTGAAGGTGGCGAAGGCATTGCTGCCAACCGTGCCGTGGTGACCGCTGCATTCAGCCCTGAAGTACTGGATGAAGGTGCCAACAGCACCGCCATCGAGCTGGACCCGGAAACCATCGTGGTGCTGCGTGCCAAAGAGCACCTGAAGCCTACCCAGCTGCCGCTGGAAAGCGTTGCCACCGCCATCCGTGCCCAGTTGACCAAGGAGCGCGCGAGCGCTGCGGCGAAGACTCACGCGGACGAGCTGATTGCCAACCTGCGTGATGGCAAGACCCCGCTGAACCAGCCGGTGGATGGCCAGGCCTGGAAAGTCACCGAAGCGGCCACCCGTGGCCAGGAAGGCGTCGAGCCAGCCGTGCTGCAAGCCCTGTTCCGCATGCCAAAGCCTGCGGCCAAGGACAAGCCGACCTTCACCAGCGTGACACTGCCAGACGGTAGCCTGGTGATCGTGCGCTTGAACGCGGTCAATGAAGCCGCTGCACCGACCGATGACGAGAAGGCTCAGTACCGCCGCTTCCTCGCGTCCCGTGTCGGCCAGCAAGACTTCGCCGCCTATCGCAAGCAGTTGGAAACCAAGGCTGAGATCAAGAAGTTCTGATCTCGTAACAGCCTGAATAAAAAGACCCCGGCCTGAAGAGGCCGGGGTCTTTTTTTATCCACTAATCAGCTGACTCAACCAGTCTTGATTCAACGCGCAAACTTGAGCTTGCCCCAACTCAGGCCAATCACAGCCGCCAGGGTCGAAGCGCTCAGCACACTCAGCTTGGCAGCCGACAGCAGCGTCGGATCGGAGAAGGCCAGCGACGAGATGAAAATCGACATGGTGAAACCAATTCCCGCCAGCAGGCCCACCAGGGCGACGCCGTTCCAGGTCACGCCCTCCGGCAGTTGGCAGATGTTCAGTTTGACCAGCACCACGCTCGCCAGCATCACACCGAGTGGCTTGCCGAGCACCAGGGCCAGGATGACCCCCATGAACACGCCGTGGGGCAGTGGATCGTCCAGGTTGAACCCTTGCAGGCTCACTCCGGCGTTGGCCAGGGCAAACAGTGGCATGACGCCAAAGGCCACCCAGGGGTGCAAGCCCGCTTGAATACGTTGCACCGGCGGCAGCATTTCCCGCTGGGCCTGTCTCAATTGCTTCAACGGTTTGGCGACTTGATGGGCACTTTCAGCCGATTGTGAAAGCCGCTCCATCAGCTCGTTGAACGTGCGCCCGATGGTGTCCAGAGGGCGTTCCCGAGTCGGTCTGGAAGTCACGGGCGTTATCAGGCCAAGCATTACGCCCGCGAGCGTCGGATGGACGCCGGTCTTGAGCAGGCCAAACCAGACAATCGCCCCTGGCAACAGGTACACCACCGCTTTGCCAATTCCCATCCGCTGAAAAACCAGCACCAGCGCCAGCCCGCAGGCCGCGATCACCAGGCCCATGTAGTCCAGGCTGGCGGTATAGAAAATCGCGATGATCAGGATGGCGACGATGTCATCAATGATCGCCAAAGCCAGCAACAGGATGCGCACGCCAGCCGGAATCGATTTGCCCAGCAGCGCCAGCACACCCACGGCAAATGCAATGTCGGTGGCAGTGGGCACTGCCCAGCCACTGGCCGCGACCGTGCCATGGTTGAGCAGGGTGTAAATCAGCGCCGGCATCAGCACGCCACCCAGTGCCGCGCCGAGGGGCAGGGTGGCCAGTTTCAGGTTGGCGAGTGCGCCGTCCCTGATCTCCTGGCGAATCTCGGCGCCCACCACCAGGAAGAAGATGGTCATCAGCCCATCGTTCACCAGGAAGTGCAACGAGCGCGAGACCGTGAAGTCTCCCAGTCCGATAGTGAGTGGGGTGTTCCAGAAGTGTTCGTAGGAATCTGCGACGGGGCTGTTGGCCCAGACCAGCGCGACGATCGCTGCCAGCAGCAACACGATACCGCTGACTGCTTCGATCCTTGAAAACCGCTCCAATGCGGACAGGGCGCCTTCGACCAAAACCTGGGGGCGCGGAATAGCAGGGTGTTTATCAGGCACGACAAGTCTCCATTGGCGGCCCGACCAATGCTTATCCTTTAACCTGCGCTGTGCCGTATGCAGCAGCGCACCCGGTGCGATCATAAGAGTTAAGAAACATCACGTCACGTTTCGTTTAAACATCGGTTAAACGCAGCGTCGCGATCAGTGCCAGTACGACCAACGCGGCGACCGCCCATGGAAACGATGTCACTCCCCACCCTTGCAACAACATGCCGCCGAGTAGTCCGCCACCGGCGATGCCCAGGTTCCACACCGTCACCAGCATCGACTGTGCGGCATCGGCTGAATCCCCGGCCGACTTGGCCAGCGCCGTTTGCAGCAATGCCGGCAAACCGCCAAACGCCAGCCCCCATAACGCCACCGTGGTGTAGATCACCGTCGCCGAGGTGATCCAGAACGCCAGCGCCAGGGCCGACAGCGCGAACATTGCGCAGCTGATTACCAATAAGGCGCGCAGCCGCTGATCAATCAGCGCGCCGACGATCCAGATACCCAGCAGCGCCGCCAGGCCAAACACCAGCAGCACCTGGTCGATGTCCGCTGCAATCCCGGCAGGTACCAGGAACGGCGCGATATAGGTGTAGAGAATGTTATGAGCCAGTACGTAGGTGAAAGTCACAAACAGCACCGGACGAATCCCTGGCAGTGCCAGCACCTGGCGCAGCCCCAGGCGTTTTTCCGCCTGTTGCCCGGCAAAGTCCGGGACCTGCCAGCGCACCCAGGCCAGCAGCACAACCGTCAGGCCGGACATGATCGCGAAGCTCAGGCGCCAGCCAACCGTGGTGCCCAGGAATGTCCCGGCCGGTACACCCAGTGACAGCGCCAATGGCGCGCCGAGCATGGCCACGGCAATGGCCCTGCCTTGCAGGTGCGGCGCAACCATGCGGCTGGCATAACCGGCCAGCAGCGCCCAGAGCAATCCCGCGAACACCCCGGCGAAGAACCTGGCCACCAGGGTCAGCAGGTAATCGCTGGAAAACGCCGTCACACTGTTGACCAAGGCAAACCCGCCGATGGCAATCATCAGCAATGGCCGCCGGCGCCAGCCCCGGGTGGCGATGGTCAGGGGAATCGCGGCCAACAGCGAGCCCAGGGCGTACAGGGTCACCAACTGGCCCACCAACGCTTCGGACACCCCGAGGCCGGCGCCCATTTGCGGGAGCAAGCCCGCCGGCATGGCTTCGGTGAGGATGGTGATGAAGCCGGCGGTAGCCAATGCCAACAGGCCGCCCAGAGGCAGTCGTTCACGGCTCACCGTGGGGGTCGTGGAAGATAGGGCGCTGTCGCTCATGTTTTTTGGCTCCGGTTTTCAGACGAAAGGGCAGGGAGCCAGAGTAGGGTGCTGCACGGTGGAGAAAAACAGGCTAAGGTTCCGAACTTATCGGACGCCAATGTCCGCAATCCTCGGGAGCGAGACGATGGACAGCCTGGGCAGTATTTCAGTGTTTGTGCAGGTGGCCGAAACCCGCAGCTTTACCGAGGCCGGGCGCATGCTGGGGGTGTCGTCCTCGGCGATTGGCAAAAGCATCGCGCGCATCGAAGAGCGCCTGGGGGTGCGGCTGTTCCATCGCAGCACCCGCAGTATCACGTTGACCAGCGAGGGCGCGCTGTTTCTCGAACGCTCCCGGCGCATCCTGGCGGAAGTCGAAGCCGCAGAACAGGAACTTAGCCAGGCATCCGCCACCCCCAGAGGCAAGTTGCGCGTCAGCCTGCCGCAAGTGCGCGGCTTGTTGATGCCGGTACTGACGGATTTCATGCGCGCCTATCCCGAGATCGAGCTGGACGTGGACTTCTCCGACCGCATGGTGGATGTGATCGAGGAGGGTTTCGACGCGGTGATCCGCACCGGCAAACCCGAGGACTCACGCTTGATGGCGCGCCACCTCGGGTATTACCGCCTGGTGCTGGTGGCGTCCCCGGAGTACCTGCGCCTGCACGGTACGCCGCGCCAGCCCCGGGATTTGAGCGACCACGCCTGCCTGCGCCACAAATTCTGCGCCACCGGCAAACTGGAAACCTGGCCACTGCGCCCGGAGCCGGGCCTGCCGGAGCCGACCCTGCGTGCGCCGCTGGTCTCCACCACCATCGAATCACTGATGCACGTGGCCCATGAAGGCCTGGGGATTGCCTGCCTGCCAGACTTCATGGTCCGCGAATCGGTGGAGCAGGGCCGGCTGCAACGGGTGCTGGACTATTACCTGGAGCACAGCGGCAGCTTCTGGATGCTCTGGCCATCAAGTCGCCATGCCTCGGCGAAATTGCGCGTGTTTATCGACCATATGGGCGAGCGGCTTTTTCCTGCGGACACCGTCCCGTAAGGCTGTGACGTTTTACCGACAGGAATTCGCGCGCCGAGGCCACGTTCTGTTGCACAATACCGCCCTGACTGTTTTCCTCAGGATTTTCGATGTCGACATCATTTCACTTGCGTAGCCTCGGGTTGGCGCTGGTGCTGGCGGGCGCTGCGGGCTGCTCGTCACCCAAGACCGCTATTTATGAACATGAGAACTTCGACGACTCCGGCACGTTTTCCCGTGATTACCCGGTCAGTGACACGGCGGCCTGCGAAGCGGCGCGGCGTGCGCTGTTGAGCCAGGGTTACATCATCACCAGCAGCGATCCAAAGCTGGTGGCGGGTAACAAGAGCTTCCAGCAGACCGGCGAAACTCACCTGCAGATCAGCTTCAACGTGGTGTGTGCCGACGATGGCAGCGGCAATCATCACTCGACGATGTTCGCCAACGCCTTGCAGGATCGCTACGCCTTGAAGAAGGTCAACAACTCCGCCAGCCTCGGTGTGGGTGTGTTGGGTTCGGTGTCGATGCCGATTGGCTCCACCGACGACTCCATGGTCAAGGTGGCCAGCGAGACGGTGTCTGCGCCGAAGTTTTATGAGCGTTATTTCGCCCTGGTGGACGTTTTCCTGCCCCAGGAAGTGAAAAAGGCAGCGCATATTCCAGAGAAGCCCAAGGCTGACCTGGGCATCCCGGAACCTAAGGCAGCTCCGGCGGCCGATAAGGCCGATAAGGTTGAAGCGCCGAAAGAAGTGCCAAAAGAAGCGCCGGCCACACCGGCAGCCCCAGTGACGCCGGCGGTAGTGCCAGCGGCATCGGAGCCGGTGGTACCACCGGCGGAACCTGCGCCGATTGCACCAAAGGAAGCCCCGGCACCTGCGCCAGAGGCCACCACTCCTGCGCTGCCGGCGCCGACCGAAGCGATTCCGCCTCTGCCGACGCCTGCGCAGTAACTACACCGCTACGGGGTTGGCCTTGTCTACGTTGATCCCGTAGCGGCTGATCGCCTCCGCCACCCTGGCGCGGCTGATCAGGCCGTCATCCGCCAGCGCCTTCAAGGCCGCCAGGGCAATGAAATACCGGTCCACCTCGAAGAACTGGCGCAAGGTTTCGCGGGTATCCGATTGCCCGAAGCCATCGGTGCCCAGCGCCACAAAGCGCCGGCCCGGTACAAACGGGCGAATCTGATCGGCAAAGATTTTCATGTAGTCGGTGGCGACCACCACGGGCCCAGGCTGGCCCTCAAGGCACTGCTCGACATAGCTGGTACGCGGTTCGCTTTCAGGATGCAGCAGGTTCCAGCGCTCCACGGCATGACCTTCCCGGCGCAGCTCGGTCAGGCTGGTGACACTCCACACATCGCTGGCCACGGCAAAATCATCGCGCAGCAGGTCCGCGGCGGCGATGACTTCCCGCAGGATCGAACCGCTGCCCATCAGCTGTACCCGTGGTTGCTTGGTGTCTTCAGCCGCCTTCAACCGATACATGCCCTTGAGAATCCCGTCCTCGACGCCTTCGGGCATCGCCGGGTGCGGGTAGTTTTCGTTGAGCAGGGTGATGTAGTAGTAGATGTCCTCTTGCTCGACGTACATCCGGCGCATGCCTTCGCGAATGATCACCGCCAGCTCGAAGGCAAACGTCGGATCGTAGGAAATGCAGCACGGGATCACCGACGACAGCACATGGCTGTGGCCATCGTCATGCTGCAGGCCTTCGCCCATCAGCGTGGTGCGCCCGGCCGTCGCCCCCAGCAGGAAGCCCCGCGCCCGTGCATCGCCCGCGGCCCAGGCCAGGTCGCCAACCCGCTGGAAGCCGAACATCGAATAGAAAATGTAGAACGGCACGGTCATCAAGCCGTGGTTGGCGTAGGACGTACTCGCTGCGATCCACGAGGAAATGGCGCCGGATTCATTCAGGCCTTCCTGCATGATCTGTCCGTCCTTGCTCTCTTTGTAGTAGGACAGCTGGCCCGCATCCTGTGGGGTGTAGAGCTGGCCGACAGCGGAGTGAATGCCGATCTGGCGGAACAGGCTTTCCATGCCAAAGGTGCGGGACTCGTCCGGCACGATGGGCACGATCAGTTTGCCCAGGTTCGGGTCCTTGAGCAGGGTGCCGAGGATGCGCACAAAGGCCATGGTGGTGGAGATCGCGCGCTCGCCGGTGTCCTTGAGCTGGGTGGCGAAGGCATCCAGTTCCGGGATCTTCAGCGACTCGACCGCGCTATGGCGAGCCGGCACGTAGCCACCCAGTGACTGGCGGCGGGCGGCGAAATAGCGGGCCTCTTCGCTGTCGGCGGCCGGTTTGAGATACGGGATTTCAGCCAGTTGGTCGTCGGCCACTTCCAGCCCGAAGCGATCGCGGAAGGCTTTGACGGCTTCAGCGCCCATCTTTTTCAGCTGGTGGTTGATGTTCTGGCCTTCGCCGGCCTCGCCCATGCCGAAGCCCTTGACGGTTTTCGCCAGGATCACCGTCGGCTGGCCGCTGTGACGCACGGCGGCGGCATAGGCGTTGTAGACCTTGTCCGGGTCATGGCCGCCCCGTGAGAGTTTCCAGATGTCGTCGTCGGACATGTCTGCCACCAGCGCCAGCAACTCCGGGTATTTGCCGAAGAAGTGTTCCCGCACGTAGGCGCCGTTTTGTGATTTGTAGTTTTGATAGTCGCCGTCCACGCACTCCATCATGCGCTGGCGCAGCAAGCCGCTTTTATCCTTTTCCAGCAGCGCATCCCAACCGCCGCCCCAGATTACCTTGATCACGTTCCAGCCGGCGGCGCGGTACAGGCTTTCGAATTCCTGGATCACCTTGGCATTGCCGCGAACCGGGCCATCGAGGCGTTGCAGGTTGCAGTTGACCACGAAGATCAGGTTGTCGAGTTTCTCGCGCCCGGCCAGGGAAATGGCCGCCAGGGATTCCGGCTGATCCATCTCGCCATCACCGAGGAACGCCCACACCTTGCGGCCCTGGTGCTGCTTGAGGTCGCGGAACTCCAGGTAGCGCATGAAGCGCGCCTGATACGCGGCGGTAATCGGTCCGAGGCCCATGGAAACCGTAGGAAACTGCCAGAAGTCCGGCATCAGGCGAGGGTGCGGATAGGATGACAAACCGTCGCCACCGGCTTCCCGGCGGAAGTTGTCCAGCTGGGCTTCGCTGATCCGGCCTTCGAGGTACGCCCGCCCGTAAATGCCCGGCGCGGAGTGGCCCTGGATGTACACCAGGTCGCCATCGAAGCTTTCAGTTCGGCCACGGAAGAAATGGTCGAAGCCTACGTCATACAGCACCGCAGCCGACGCATAGGTTGCGATATGCCCGCCCACGCCGGAATGTTTGCCCGCGCGCAGCACCATGGCCATGGCGTTCCAGCGAATAAACGCATTCAGCCGGCGCTCGGTGGCCAGGTTGCCGGGGTAGGGCAACTGGCGGTCTACCGGGATGGTGTTGACGTACGGGGTGGTCACCCGCCCGTAGAAGTCGCCATGCCGCGCCACGTCGAAATCCAGCAACTGATCAATCAGGTAATGCGCGCGCGGGCGGCCTTCGGTGGACAGCACCGATTCGATGGACTCCAGCCATTCGCGGGTTTCCTGTGGATCGTCGTCGAGGCGTACTGCAGTGTTCGGGGTCATGTCAGGCTCCAGGGTGGACGGGTTTCAGCGTGTGGGCTCCTTGTGGGAGCTTTGCGAATGTAGTTGCAATTGCAACTACATGGCTGAATCTAGCGCGGGATGAGCTACTATTGCAACCTTCTTGAAATTCCCCGGATGGTGTTGCATGTCGTCGAAAGAGCCTGATGTCTGGTTCCGTTTTGTTCGGGCCCACAGGACGGTCATCCGTGAAATCGAACGGCGCCTGGCCGATGCCGGTCTGCCGCCGTATGCCTGGTACGACGCTTTGTGGGGCCTGGAAAGTGGCCCCGATGGCACCCGGCGCATGCACGAATTGGCCGATGTGCTGGCCATCGAACGCTACAACCTGACGCGCCTGGTCGACCGCCTGGAAAAGGACGGCCTGGTGGTGCGTTCGCGCTCCGACGGTGACGGGCGTGCTGCCTTTGTCTCGATCACCGACGCGGGCCGGGTATTGCGTAAAAAGATGTGGAAAATCTACGAAAGCAGCGTGGATGAATTGTTTTTGTCGCAGCTCGACAGCGAGCAACGCCGGGTTTTTGCCGAGGCATTGGAACGTACCGCGGGGCTGGCGATGGAGGCGGGCGTGCAGACCCGCGGGCGACGTAAGACCTGAAGCAAAGACTCCAGGCGACGCGGATTCCGTGTGGGAGCGGGCTTGCTCGCGAAAGCGGTGTGTCAGCAACAGTAATATCAACAGGTACACCGTCTTCGCGAGCAAGCCCGCTCCCACATTTGATCTGCGATGGATTGCAGATCGTCATTTCAGGTGATATCGATTCAGGGCGTTCTCCACCTGTTCTGCTTCGATCCAGCCGTCATCCGCCAACGCCTTCAATGCCAGCACCGCTACCCAATATCGACTGGGTGCTGACGTTTCCACGGAGCCCGCACCCAATGCTACAAAACGCGCATCCACATGCCCCGCCAATTGATCGACGATAGGCTGCGGATACCCGGTGACTGCGACCACCGGCGCGCCATCCCCAGCCAGGCAATCCCTTAGATGACAACTGCGCTTCGGTGCCAACGGGTGCAGGCGGTTCCAGCGTTGCGCTGCATCCGCTTCGCGGGCCAGCCGTGTATAGCTGGGGCAACTCCACAGTTGCGCCTCGACGTTCCAATCCGTCTCGAGCAACTGCGCGGCGTGCACGACTTCTTCAAACGCTCGACCCGCACCCAGCAACCGCACCCTCAATTCACTGGTGTATGAGCGCCAGACCCGGTACATGCCCCTGAGCGCATGCTCACTATCCTGCGGGCTCAGCCCTGGCCCTTCGTGTTGATCGTGCAGTGCCAGGTAGTAGAACCCCGGCTCGCCGTCGACATACAGCGCCTGCAAACCCGCCAGCACAATCGCCCGGGCTTCCTCGCCGGAGGCCGGGTCATAAGGTGTGCAGTGAGGATTGCTGGCCAGCCATAAGGGCAGTGAAGGGGAGGGCTGGGTTGCATTGTCGTTGCACAGGATGCCCCGCTGACGGGTCTCGCCGGACAGCGCACGCAACTGCGCCGATGACGCGGCCGTGTGCAGGTACAGCATGGGTTTTTCCCCGGTATTGCGCGCGAACCAGGTGGGCCAGCTCACCACTCGGCGTGAGCGCGACTGGCCGCGAATCACCCACGCCTGCCGGCTGGACTCCAGGGTGTTGGCCATGGTCATCACGCTATACAGGGGCGAGCAGCGGGGCTGCTGCGTTGCATTCAGGGCGTCGATGCAGATCAGGGCAGAGCGTTCGGTGCTGGCAGTCATGAGCAGGGTCGCTTGGCAACGGGTGCCCATACCCTAAAGGAATTCGGCTTACGATTGCAATTGCAATGATTGCAGTTGCATCTAAAATTCATCCGGCTAAATCAAGGCAATCCTGCTACGTTTAATCCTGAAGTGCAGGAACGTCATGCCACGGACATTTTTTCGTCATGACGGCACTTTAGGCTGGTTGTGCAGGTCACTAAGCAACCCCTTTTCATAAAACAAGGAGTCAACCATGGACGATTACCAGGAAGAATTGCTCGAGTACCACGCCTTTGAACTGGATCCGCTGGATCCGGCCGATGATGCCACCGAGCTGTAAGACAGACGTCAGGCGGAATGCCGCTGACTGCGGCGAAATTCCCCTGGGGTCTGGCTGTTCCAGCGCTTGAACGCCCGTTGAAAGGCTTCCGCTGAAGCAAAACCGAGCAAATAGGCAATTTCACCGAACGCCAGTTCGGTATCGCGAATGTAGGTCATGGCCAGGTCGCGGCGAGTGTCGTTGAGAATCGCCCGGAACTGAGTCCCTTCTTCCGCCAGCTTGCGCCGCAGGGTCCAGGTCGGCAGTTTCAAGCGTGACGCCACTTCTTCCAGGTCGGGTTCCCGGCCACCATTGAGCATCGGCCCGAGCAAGCGGGTAATGCGCTCGCGCAGGCTGCGGGTGCGCGTCAACTGCTCCAGTTCCCGTTCGCACAACTGCACCAGTAATTGCCAGGTACTCGGGCAGTGTTCCGGGTTGCGCAGGGCCAGGGTTTGCTGGCTAAGGCGCAACTGATTGTGCTCGGCGCCAAACTGGATCGGGCAGTCCCCAAGCACGCTGTAGCGCTCGCTGTAGTCGGGGGCCTGGAACTCGATTTCGATCCGCTGCGCCTGCACCGGTTGCGCACTCAGGCTCGACAACTGATGCAGCCAGCCGGCGATGATCGAGTCCACCACAAAGCGGTTATAGGCGTTGTACGGGCTGATGGAGTAGAAGCGCAGCCACGCACCGTCCGCATCCTCGTGAAAGCTCGACTGGCCGCGATAGTTGGAGCCGTACAAGGCTTCGAAGCGCGTCAGGGTACGGGCGGCTTCGCGCACGGTGGGCGCCTGGGCGGCGGTGACCCCGGCGAGCCCGGCCTGGCTCAGGCGGCTGAGCTGGCCCATGCGCAGGCCCAGGCTGGCGTCGCCGGTCAACTGGATGGCCGCAAAGCCCAGGCGCATATAGCGCGGGATCGACAAGCGTGCACCCGCCTCGGCCAGGCGTGCCGGGTCAAGGCCGTATTGCAGCAGCAACGGTTGCGGGTCCAGGCCATGGCTGTGGATCGCATCGGCCAAGGTGTGGACGAAGCCCACCGACAAATCCCCAAGCCGCACCGGCTTCATTGAGTTACAGCCACACGTTCAGCAGGCGCGCGCCACGGGCATTGCCGTCGGCGAACACCTGGCCGTTGCTGCTGAGGAAGCTTTGCCCGGCGCTGCCCATGTCAAAGAACTGCCCGCGCAGGAACACGCTCATGCCGGCGGTGGCCTGGCTGATGGGTTGCTGGCTGATCAGGGTCAGGCGGTGCCAGGCTTCGCCTTCGCTGAGCTCTTCGGGCTTGAGGCTGATCTCGGCTGGCGTCGACACGCTTTTGAAGCCGCGCCACGGCTTGTCCCAGGTCTCGCGGCCAATCACGAAGGCCGGCACCGCCACCAACTGGGCGCCTTGCTCGTTGAGCTTGCGGTAGTTGTCCGGGTACCAGCTGTCGCTGCCGATCAGGATGCCCAGGCGCCCGGCCGGGGTATCGACCACGCTGACGCTGTTTTCATCGCCCGGCTCAATAAAGCCGCGCTCGTCAAAAATCGGATACAGCTGGCGTTGCGGCTGGCCCAGCGGCAAGCCATCGCGGTCGAAGACCACACTGGTGTTGTACAGCGCGCCATGGCCGATCTGCAGCTGGCCCTGGCTGACGCTCGGGTTGGGCAGGGCAATGGAGCCGGCCACCAGGGTCACGCCGAATTCCTTGGCCAGGCCACCGAACAGCACTTGATAGTCGCGGGCCATGGCCGGGGCCTTCATACGCAGGTAGGCGTCGTCGATGCGGTCGTCACCCTTGGCGCTGATCAAGGCCCGCAGGAACAGCAGCGGGTTGCTTGCCGACAACCAGTTCATCGCTTCCTTGAGGTTGGTGGCCTGGTACAGCTCGTTCTTTTCGCCGCTGACCATCAGCCAGGTGCCGATATGTTCCGGCAGTACCACGATGGTCTTGTCGTTGATCAGGCCTTGGTCACGGGCGTTTTGCAGATAGGCCGCCAGCTTGAGGTGCAGGCGTTCCAGGCTCTGGTAGTCGGCGGGGAACAGTTCCGGCTGGATGCCCAGCAGGTTGCCGCGGTCGGCGGGCACGCCCTGGTCGACGGCCAGGTTGATCCGCAGGTCGGACAGGTAATGGCCCACGGGGCGCTCCTGGGTCCAGACCAGATAGGCGGAAACGGCGGCGACCAGGGCCATGATGAGGGTGAAGCCAAGAAGTTTACGCATGGGGCAAATGACAACGGACCGTGTGCTGGGTTTGCATTTTCTCTCAAATTTCTGGGCTGGGTACGAAAAACCGTGGTTTGGCACGAAAATCTCAAAAGCCTTGAGTGCGTGTTTTCGCCGCGGGCCGGATCTTTCCAGGGTCGACAGTAGCGGGTTGTGACCACAGGTGCACGCGCGCTGGTCAATGCCGTGGGATGTTACTCGTGCGCGCACCAGCTTCTGGCAGATTGTTACTTTGTGCCTCAATACCGTGCGCAAGTTCCTCGCCAAGGTTGATTCGCGCGATGGGTTCGCGGAGGGCTGGCCGCGCAACTCAAGTGTTTCAGCGCCTTACAGGCCTCTCTGTACAACGACGCGTCGAGTTGGCAACAACCTTGCATATGCTTGTATGTACAAGTAAAGATGTGTGCGTAAGAGTCCATGAACTTCCTCTTCGCACCCATCAATGT
>NZ_JACAQC010000016.1:19923-66475 GCF_013385345.1 Pseudomonas sp. I8001 | reverse complement strand
CCCACGGTCCAAAGCCGGAGTGAGGGCACACCGAGCCTAGGCGAGGTGCCGAGTGGTGGGGCAAGAGCGTTTTGGTTACTTTTGCGCTTTTCAAAAGTGACCCGCTGTAAGAGCGGAACCCATAGTCGCCATTACAAAAATAACGGATATGCCCCCGATTCATCGCGCCCACCCCGGCCTGCGCTTCTGCACAAACGCCTGAGTCCCCTCAACCCCTTCCTCACCACAAACCGCCTCGGCAAACCACTCGGCAGCCTGGTCCAACAACGGCCCCAAAACCTGCTCACCACTGGCCAGCAGCAACGCCTTGGTCCGCGCATTAGCCCCCGGAGCACACCGCAAAACCTGCCCCAACACCTCATCCAGCCGCTCCGCCAACGCCTGCGGATCGTGCTCCACAAAATGCACCAACCCCAACCGCAGCGCCTCAACCCCATCAAACCGCGCCGCCGTCAAAGCCAGCCGCCGCGCCTGGGTCAGCCCGATACGCTTCACCACGAACGGGGCAATCTGCGCCGGCAACAACCCAAGGCCGGTCTCCGGCAACCCAAACTGCGCCTGATGATCCGCAATCGCCACATCACTGACACACACCAACCCAAACCCGCCGCCCAGCACGGCACCCTCAAGCACCACAATCACCACCTGCGGCAGCGCCTCCACTTCCTGCAACAGCGTACCGAACGCCCGGTTCAACGCCTGCAAGCCGCCCGCGGCTCCCGCGCGAGCCATGTCCTTCACATCGCCACCGGCCGAAAAATGCCCACCCGCGCCGCTGATAACCAACGCCCGCACGCTCTTGTCCCCAGCCACATCGGCCAGTACCGCACGCAGTTCGTTGACCATTTCCAGGCTCATGGCATTGCGGCTGTCCGGCCGATTGAGGGTCACATGCAGCACCCCGTTATGCGGTTCCAGCAACAACGTGTTCACGACTTTCTCCCCGGCAGGGTGCCCATCAATTTACAGATGATCCCCAGCATGATCTCGTCCGCCCCACCACCAATCGACACCAGCCGCACATCGCGATAAGCCCGGGCCACCGGGTTGTCCCACATGAACCCCATGCCGCCCCAATATTGCAGGCAACTGTCGCTGACTTCCCGGCCCAGGCGGCCGGCCTTGAGCTTGGCCATGGAGGCCAGGCGCGTCACGTCCTGGCCCTTGATGTACTGCTCGGTGGCCTGGTACACCAGCGCCCGCAGGCATTCGATTTCGGTGGACAGTTCGGCCAGGCGGAAGTGGATCACCTGGTTGTCGATCAGCGCCTTGCCGAAGGTCTTGCGTTCCTTGCAGTAATCGATGGTGCTGTCGATGCAGTACTCCAGGCCCTTGACCATATTGGCCGCGCCGAACAGCCGCTCTTCCTGGAACTGCAGCATCTGCATCATGAATCCCGCACCTTCATGGCCGATGCGGTTGCGCTGAGGGATGCGCACGTCGTCGAAAAACACCTGGGCGGTTTCCGAGCTGTGCATGCCGAGCTTTTCCAGGGGCGGGCTGACGCTGATGCCGGGGGTGTTCATCGGCACCATGATCAGCGACTTGTTGATGTGCGGCTTGTCGTCCGAGGTGTTGGCCAGCAGGCAGATAAAGTCGGCACTCGGGGAGTTGGTGATCCACATCTTGCTGCCGTTGATCACGTAGTCGGTGCCGTCCTTGCGGGCATGGGTTTTCAGCCCGGCCACGTCGGAGCCGGCGCCGGTTTCCGAGACGCCGATGCAGCCCACCTGTTCGCCGCTGATGGCCGGGCGCAGGAATTCTTCGCGCAATTCATCGGAGCCGAAGCGGGCGAGGGCCGGGGTGCACATGTCGGTCTGCACGCCGATGGACATCGGGATGCCGCCGCAGCGAATGCTGCCGAACTCTTCGGCGGCGACGATCGAGTAGCTGTAGTCGAGGCCCATGCCACCGAATTTTTCCGGCTTGGAAATACCCAGCAAACCGAGGTCGCCGGCCTTGCGGAAGATCTCGTGGATCGGAAAGCGTCCGGCCTTTTCCCACTCATCCACATGCGGGTTGATCTCGCGCTCGACAAAGCCACGGACGGTGCGACGCAGTGCTTCGTGTTCCTGGGTGAAGATCATTTTTATTGTTCTCCCTATGGGGACGCGGGGCGTCCCGGGCTGCATTCCCACGCGGGGCGTGGGAACGATCATCAAAACCGCGCTGCACCAAAGCTGTTGGGCTGTAGTTGCCGCACCTCGGCCTCGTGGCAGATGTCCAGCAGAAACCCGAGCAAGGTTCGTGTATCACGTGGATCAATCAGCCCGTCGTCCCACAGGTTCGCGCTGCCATAAAGGGCGGTGGACTGGCTGTCGAGTTTCTGTGCGGTGACCTGTTCGAGCATGTCGAGCACCTTGGGGTCGGGCACCAGGCCGTCTTTCAGTTGCTTGGCTTCGGTGACGATCCGCAGCACCTTGCCCGCCTGGGCGCCGCCCATCACGGCGGTGCGACTGTTGGGCCAGGCGAAGATAAAACGCGGGTCGAGCCCACGGCCGCACATCGCATAGTTGCCGGCACCATAGGAGCCGCCGACGACGATGGTCAGTTTCGGCACCCGGGCATTGGCCACCGCCTGGATCATCTTCGCGCCGTGCTTGATCACGCCTTGCTGTTCCGACTCGGTGCCCACCATGAAGCCGGTGGTGTTGTGGAAGAACAGCAGCGGTGTCTGGCTCTGGTCGCACAGCTGGATAAATTGCGCGGCCTTGCTCGCACCCTTCGGGGTGATCGGCCCGTTGTTGCCGATAAAGCCACAGGCCCGGCCTTGGATATGCAAGTGGCCGCAGACGGTGTGCGGGTCGAACTCGCCCTTGAACTCCAGGAAGTTGGAAGCATCCGCCAACCGCGCGAGGATTTCGCGCACGTCGTAGGGCTTTTTCGGATCGTCGGGGATCAGCCCCAACAGCTCGTCAATCGGGTACAGCGGCTCGCTGTAAGCGCGCTTTGGCACAGGCGGCAAGCGGTCATCCCACGGCAACAGGCTGACAATCTCACGCACGATGCGCACACCGTCAGCGTCGTTTTCCGCCAGGTATTCAGCGGTGCCGGCGGTTTGCGCATGCATCTCGGCGCCGCCCAGTTCTTCATCGGTGGCGACTTCGCCGGTAGCGGCCTTGAGCAGCGGCGGGCCGGCCAGGAACAGCTTGGCCTTGCCACGCACCACCACCACGTAATCCGAAAGACCCGGCTGATAAGCGCCGCCCGCCGTGGCCGAGCCATGCACCACGGTGATTTGCGGCAAGCCCATGGCCGACATCCGCGCCTGGTTGGCGAAGCTGCGGGCGCCTTCGACGAAAATCTCGGCGGCGTAGTTGAGGTTGGCGCCGCCGCTTTCTGCCAGCGTCACCACCGGCAGTTTGTTTTCCATGGCGATCTGTTGCAGGCGCAGGGATTTTTTCAGGCCCGAGGGGGAAATGGTCCCGCCCTTGATCGCGCTGTTGTTGGCCACCACCAGCATGCGCACGCCGCTGACGTAGCCGATGCCGGCGATCAACCCGCCGCCAGCGGCGCTGCCGTCCTTGTCATCGTGCAGTTTGTAGCCGGCCAGGCTCGCCAGTTCGAGGAACGGCGCGCCGGGGTCGAGCAATAAATTCAGGCGTTCCCGTGGCAGCAGTTGCCCGCGCTTGTCGAACCTGGTCTTGGCTTCGGCGGCCTTGCCCAGCAGGTTTTGCTCCAGCTGGCGCAATTGATTGACGCCCGTGAGCATCGCTTCGCGGTTCTGCGCGAATTGCGGGCTGTGGGCGTCGAGTTGCGAGTCGATCACCGGCATGGCTTATTTCTCCTCCTTGAGCACGTCCGGCAAGTAAGCCCGGTGGAAACCATTAAAGGACACGCTCGGCGGTTGCGCCTTGTGCAGCGGCCAGGCGCGGCTGCCCAGGCTGGCGGCGCCGTCGATGCGCAAGGTGCTGCCGCTGACGAACGCGGCGGCGGGGCTGAGCAAGAACACAATCGCCGCGCTGACTTCCGATTCGGTGCCGATACGCTTGAGCGGTACATGCTCGCGCAAGGTCGGGATCACCGCCTTGAATGCGCCTTCGTAGGTGTCCATGCCGCTGGAGGCAATCCAGCCCGGCGCCACGGCGTTGACCCGCACCCCCGCGTAACCCCATTCAACGGCGGCGGTCTTGGTGAAGTTGTCCATGCCCGAACGTGCCGCACCGGAGTGCCCCATGCCGGGCATGCCGCCCCACATGTCGGCGAGCATGTTGACGATGGATCCGCCGTGCTTGCTCATGCTCTGGTTGAACACTTCCCGGGCCATCAGGAAACCGCCCACCAGGTTGGTGCGCAACACGGTTTCAAAGCCCTTCTGGTTGATCGACGCGAGCGGCGAGGGGTACTGGCCGCCGGCGTTGTTCACCAGGCCATGGATCGGGCCGTGCTCCTGCAGGACCTGGCCGACCAGCGCCTTGACCGCGTCTTCATCACGAATATCGCAGGCCTGCCAGCTGGCGCGACCGCCGTCCTCACTGATCTCCGCGGCCACCGTTTGCAGTTTTTCCGGCTTGCGCCCCACCAGGATCACATGGGCGCCGAGGGCTGCCAGCTCGTGGGCGGTGCAACGGCCAATGCCACTGCCGCCGCCGGTAACGATGATGGTCTGCCCCTGGAACAGGTCGGCTTTGAAGATCGAGTCGAAGGCCACGGCGCGGGTCCTTTAAGTGAATTGATCGGCAATGTGCTGCGGCACGGCAATCGGGATTTCCAGCAGTTGCTGGGCGAAGGCCTTGCCTTGGGGATCGATGCGCAGGCTGGCAATCCCGCCGCCACCCAGGGCGTTTTCCAGCAGGAAGTTCAGGCTGTGGCTGCCGGGCAAATACCAGCGCTCGACGCGGCCGTGGATCGGGTCGAGCACGTGGCTCATCCAGTCGACGATCACTTCGGGCGTCAGTGCCTCGGCGATCCACGGCAGGTAGTCGGGCTCGCGGGCGATCACCCCGATGTTGCTGTGGTTGCCCTTGTCGCCGGAGCGGGCCACGGCCAGCTTGACCAGCGGCACGTTGGCGTCGGCGCGGCCTTGGGGTTTGGGCGGATCGATCAATGCGATCGAGGTGTTCAGCGGTTTGGCGACGGGCAATTCGCAGGCATGCCGTTCGCCAAGGAAGTCGACGTGCAATTGGCAGGCGCTTTTATCGATCAGGAATGAAAACAACCGAATCAGCGGGTACACCGTGGGTCGCCCGCCGACGATCCCGGTGAGCCCCGGCGCCATGCCGGTGGCCGCCTGGGCAATCTCCCGGGCGAACAGCACCAGCGCCTGTTTGCTGGGGTGACGCACCGCCAGTTTCACCACCACTTCGCGGCAGTCCTGGCGTTGGGCATGGGGGCCGTAGGTGGCTTCGCTGCCCAGCAGTTCGATGTTGATGTCGGTGTAGGGCGCCCAGCCGCGCTGGCTGAACAGCTCTGAGGTCTTGTTGATGATCGCCTGGCTGACTCGTTCGGCCTTGGCCACCGCGTCGATCCCGGCGATCAGGCAACTGGCGGTGCAGCGAAAACCATCCGGGTAGGTGGCGCTGACCTTGTATTGGTCGGTGGGCGGCAGGCCCTTGGCGCCGTGCAGATGCACGCGGTTTTTGCCTTGTTGCCGGAGCTTGACCTGGCTGAAGTCGCAGATCACGTCGGGCAACAGGTAGGCGCGCGGGTCGCCGATTTCATACAGCAGTTGCTCGGCGACGCTCAGTTCGCTGATCAGTCCGCCGGTGCCCTCGACCTTGCTGACGGTGAACTGGCCGTCGGCACTGACCTCCACAATCGGGAAACCGATGTGTTCGTAGTCCGGCACCTCCCGCCAATCGGTGAAGTTGCCGCCGGTGCACTGCGCGCCGCATTCGATGATATGCCCGGCCAATGCCGCCTGGGCCAGGCGGTCGTAGTCCTGCCAGGACCAGTCGAACTCATGCACCAGCGCCGCGCTGACCACCGCGCTGTCCACCACACGGCCGGTGATGACGATATCGGCACCCAGCTCCAGCGCCTGCACGATACCGGGCGCGCCGAGGTAGGCGTTGGTGGATACGCACATCGGCGGAAAGGGCGCGCCGCTGAACATGTCGGTGACGCCGTGCAGTTGCTTGAACTGCGGTTGCAGGTCATCCCCCAGCAGTACGGCGATCTTCAACGGGATTCGGGCCTGGTCGCAGGCCGCCTGCAACGCGGCGGCGCAGGCCTGGGGGTTGATCCCGCCAGCGTTGCTGATCACGCGGATGCCCTGGCGCTGGATATCCGCCAGCAGCGGCGTCAGCACCTCGACGAAATCCGTGGCATAGCCGGCCTGGGGGTCTTTCATTCGCGCTCCGGCGAGGATCGACAGGGTGACTTCCGCCAGGTAGTCGAACACCAGGTAATCCAGTGTGCCGCCGTGCACCAACTGCGCAGCGGCGGTGCAGGTGTCGCCCCAGAAGGCGCTGGCGCAGCCGATGCGTACCGTCTTGTTCATGGGGCGTCCTTCCTCTGGTTTGCTGATACCAACACTACCAAGCAAGCGCTTGGTTTGTAAACTCTGGTCATAACTTTGCCCCAAGCGCTTGCTTGGTTGGCTGCCACGGCCTAAATTGCCGCCCAAGACGTAACCAGAAGTTAAGGAGAGCAGCATGGATGAGCAAAAAGCCCTGCGGGTGATGCGCACCATGGTCGACGCCGGCCAATTGACCGACCCCGACAGTGCCCGTGGCAAGCTGCTGCAAACCGCGGCCCACCTGTTTCGCAACAAGGGTTTTGAGCGCACCACCGTGCGTGACCTGGCCGGCGCGGTCGGGATCCAGTCCGGCAGCATCTTTCATCACTTCAAGAGCAAGGACGAAATCCTGCGGGCGGTGATGGAGGAAACCATCCACTACAACACCGCCCTGATGCGCGCTTCCCTGGCCGAGGCGAGCAACGTGCGCGAGCGGGTGCTGGCGCTGATTCGTTGCGAATTGCAGTCGATCATGGGCGGCAGTGGCGAGGCCATGGCGGTGCTGGTGTATGAATGGCGTTCCCTGTCGGCCGAGGGCCAGGCCCAGGTGCTGGCCTTGCGCGATATCTACGAAGAGATCTGGTTGCAGGTGCTGAGGGAGGCGAAAAACGCCGGTTACATCAAGGGCGATGTGTTTATCACGCGGCGTTTCCTGACGGGCGCCTTGTCCTGGACCACCACCTGGTTTCGCGCCCAGGGCAGCATGACCCTGGAGCAACTGGCCGACGAAGCCTTGCTGATGGTGTTGAAAGCTGACTAGCCCTTTCGCGCAAGCTATTAATTGTGTGGCAGAAAGTTGTCTCGATAGACAAAAACGCCTAGCTTAGCGGGATCAAAGTTTTCGACGGTGTGTGCCTTGATGTTTTCGCCTTGGCGATTGGCTGCAGGACTCTCAATATGGGCACTTGGCGCACTGTGGCTGATGCCTGCCTCGGCCGCCCAACTGGTGAGGGTCGGTGCTGCGCATTTCCCGCCATACACCGTGCGCCCGGAGCAGGGCGCCGACACCGGGTTGCTGCCGCAACTGGTGGAAGCCTTGAACACCCTGCAAACCGACTACCAGTTTGTGCTGGTACCCACCTCGATTCCCCGGCGTTTTCGCGACTTCCAGCAAGGTCGGGTGGACATGGCGATCTTCGAAAACCCCAAGTGGGGCTGGCAGGATATTGCCCACACCGATGTCGACATGGGCCTGGAGGATGCGGAAATCTTCGTGGCCCAGCAGGAGCCCGGTCGCGACCAGTCGTATTTCGCCGACCTGACCGGCAAGCGCCTGGCGGTGTTCAGCGGTTATCACTACGCGTTCGCCAACTTCAACCCCGACCCCAAGTACATGGCGGAGCACTTCAACGCCACCTTGACCTATTCCCACGACAGCAACCTGCTGATGGTCGCCCGGGGCCGGGCCGACATTGCCCTGGTGACGCGTTCCTACCTCAGCGATTTCCTGGTGCGCAATGCCGATACGGCGGGGCAGTTCCTGGTGTCCGAGCGGATCGACCAGGTGTACCACCACTATGCGTTGCTGCGGCCCAAGGCGCCGATCTCGGGGCCGGCGTTCGCCGGGCTGCTCAAGCAGCTGAGGGACAACGGCCAGTTGCTGAAGATCTTCGAGCCTTACCGCATCGATGTGATGCCGGTACCGTGATCGTCTAAATTTTTGCCCTCGGCTCACGTCACTTGTTGAACTGTCGACGATTCGTGAGCCCATCCCATGTCCAATCTGAATGACCTGTCAGTGCTGCCCTTGCCGGCGGGACCCGCCCTGAATGCTGATGAAACTGATAGCCGCCTGAGCCTCACCCTTAAGGGCCAGCCGCTGATTCGCCTGCGCCTTGAGCGGGGTGATGAGGTGCAGGTGCATTTGCAGGAGCCCGCCAGTGTGCCGGCTGCCCGTGCCTTGTGGGCGGCGTGTTATTGGCTGTTTGCCAGGGAGCCCGGGCGTCAGCGACTGGTCTGGTGTCTTGAGCATGCGCCGGAAGATGCCTTGCGCAGTGGGTTGCTGGTGGCGACCGGGGTTGCCGGGCAGTTTCATTGCGAGCGCACGTTGTTCTGGCAGTTGCCGCAACCGTGGCTGGGGCAATCTCTCACGGGGACTTATCCGCAGCAGATGATCATCAGCGGTGGCAAGCGTCATCCTGCCCGTGCGCCGAAGCCGCGGGGCGAGGTGTATCGACGGTTTGATGCGCGGCTGGGGGCGTGGATTTCACTGCGTACGGTGGAGATTGATGTTGATCTGGCGCGCTTCAATCGTTGGCAGAACAGTGCGCGGGTGGCGAATTTCTGGCAGGAAACTGGCAGCCTGGAACAGCATCGGGAGTATCTGGACAAGCTGGAAGCGGATCCCCATGCGTTGACGTTGATTGGCTGTTTCGATGATGAGCCGTTTGCTTATTTCGAGGCGTATTGGGCGAAGGAGGATCGGATTGCGCCGTTTTATGATGCGGCGGATTACGATCGCGGGATTCATATGCTGGTGGGCGAAGAGCACCACCGTGGTCCGCACAAGGTAGCGAGCTGGTTGTCGGCGCTGGTGCATTACTTGTTTCTCGATGATCCGCGTACGCAGCGTGTGGTGGCTGAGCCTCGGGCGGATAACGGGAAGATGATTGGGCATATGCAGAATCAGTGTTTCCACTGTGAGAAGGAGTTTGATTTTCCTCATAAGCGGGCGGCGTTGATGATTCTGGGGCGGGAACGGTTTTTTGAGCGGTGTGGGTTGGTTTGACTGAGCAAAAAATCTGAGTGCACGAAGATCAAATGTGGGAGCGGGCTTGCTCGCGAAAGCGCAGTGTCAGTCAATGCATGTGTGACTGATCCACCGCTTTCGCGAGCAAGCCCGCTCCCACATGGGATGTGTGGCGCGTCAGGCCCGCCGCGCAAACGTGTCGCTATGGGTCCCGGAAACCTTCCGGCAATGCACCAGCGCATCGCGAATCATAAAGTTCACCAACGTCGGTGAAACCCCCAGCTCCTTGGCAATATCCTTCTGCGGCACCCCGTGCAGCCGGTACATCTCAAACGCGTAACGCGTGCGCTGAGGCAACTCGGTCAAGGCGTCGGCAATGTTCTCCAGCGTCGAAAAGTTGATGTGCGAGGTCTCAGGTGAAGCGCCGTGAATAACCACATTCAAGCCTTCCTCTTCCGTGCCGGAATATTTCAGCTCCAGCGCCTGCTTGCGGTAGTGATCAATAGCCAGGTTGCGCACGATCTGGAACAGGTAACTGAGCTGCGCCTTGAACGATGACGTGATGGTGGGGGCCGATTGCAACCGGAAGTAGGCGTCTTGCACCACGTCTTCGGCGCGGGATCGGCAGCCGGTAATACGCGCTGCGATCTTGACCAGGATCAGTCGATTGTCGACGAAGGCCTGGAGTAGGGGTGAGTCGCACCTGCCTGTGGATACTTGTTCCGTCATGGAAATCACCTTGTTGCAAGAGAAGGTTGGGGGAGGGCGTCCTTGCTGAGGCCTCCTACACATCGGGCAACAAATTATGCTTAATGATAATGATTGTCAAATGAGAAGACGAACTAATCTTATGCTTTATCGAGAGGTGTGAACGGCGTCTCGCTGACTAATTATTTCCCGGTGCCATCCGTTCTCATGGGTGAAAGGCCAGTTAACAAACCGGCCAAGGATCAGCGCCTGGAGGAGGACAAAATGCGTTTTTATCGTGTGAGCGGGAGTGGTCTGAAATGAACACGCCGGCTCGATTACGCCTGTTTTGCCTGCCTTACTCCGGCGCCAGCGCCATGGTCTACAGCCGCTGGCGACGGGCGCTGCCGGAGTGGTTGCAGGTGCGGCCGCTGGAGTTGCCGGGGCGCGGCATGCGCATGGACGAGCCGTTGCAGCGCGATATCAAAAACCTGGCCGGGCAACTGGCTGATGAGATCCGCGCCGAGTTGGACGGCCCCTACGCCTTGTTCGGCCACAGCCTCGGCGGCCTGCTGGCCTTCGAGCTGGCCCATGCCCTGCGCGAACGGGGCGCGCCGCCGCCATTGGCGCTGTTTGCCTCGGGTACCGCCGGACCGGCCTGTCGCGATGTCAGCGAATACGCCATCGAGAAAAACGACGAGCAACTGATCGCCCGCCTGCGGGAACTCAAGGGCACGGGCGAAGACGTGCTGGCCAACGCCGAACTGATGCAGTTGATGCTGCCGATCCTGCGGGCCGACTTCCTGCTGTGCGGCAGTTTCGAATACGGCGAGCGTGAGCCGCTGAGCCTGCCCATCCATGTATTCGGCGGCAAGCAGGACACGGTGCGCGCCGATCAACTGCTGGACTGGCAGCAAGACACCGCCAGCGGTTTCTCCCTCGACATGTTCGACGGTCACCACTTCTTCCTGGTGCAGCACGAGAGTTCCGTACTGCGCTGTGTGCGGCGTTACGCCGACGAACACCTGGCCCGCTGGCGCAATGACGCCGCGCGGCAGATGGCCCGGGCGACCGGCTGAACAAGCCCCCGGCCACACATTCCCCGATTTCCCAGTAAGCCGATTTCAGGCAGGAACCCCATGATGGACGCCTTCGAACTTCCCCGCACCCTGGTTCAGTCCCTTCAACGCCGCGCCGCGCAAACCCCGGATCGACTGGCGTTGCGCTTCCTTGCCGAGACGGCCGAACAGAGCGTTGTCCTCAGTTACCGCGACCTCGACCTGCGCGCCCGCACCATTGCCGCCGCCTTGCAGGCCGACGCCGGGCTGGGCGATCGTGCGGTGCTGCTGTTCCCCAGCGGGCCGGATTACGTCGCGGCGTTCTTTGGTTGCCTGTACGCCGGGGTCATCGCGGTGCCGGCCTATCCGCCGGAGTCCGCCCGCCGCCATCATCAGGAGCGGCTGCTGTCGATCATTGCAGACGCCGAGCCGCGGTTGCTGCTGACCACGTCCAGCCTCGGTGATTCGCTGGCGCAACTCGAAGGCGCGCCGCAGTTGCTGTGCGTTGACAGTCTCCATGTTGAAATCGCGGGCAATTGGATCGCGCCCAACTTGCAGGACGATGACATCGCCTTCCTGCAATACACCTCCGGCTCCACTGCGTTGCCCAAGGGCGTGCAAGTGACCCACGGCAACCTGGTGGCCAACGAATTGCTGATCCGTCGCGGCTTCGGCATCGACCTGAACCCCGACGACGTGATCGTCAGCTGGTTGCCGCTGTACCACGACATGGGCCTGATCGGCGGGCTGCTGCAGCCGATCTTCAGCGGTGTGCCGTGCGTATTGATGTCGCCGGCGTACTTCCTTGGCCGGCCATTGCGCTGGCTCGAAGCGATCAGCGAATACGGCGGCACCATCAGCGGCGGGCCGGACTTCGCCTATCGCTTGTGCAGCGAGCGAGTCAGCGAATCGGCATTGGATCGCCTGGACCTGAGCAAATGGCGCGTGGCGTATTCCGGCTCCGAGCCGATCCGCCTCGACACCCTCGAACGCTTCGCCGAGAAGTTCGCCGCCTGCGGTTTTACTCCGAACAATTTCTTCGCCTCCTACGGCTTGGCGGAGGCCACCTTGTTCGTTGCCGGCGGCACCCGTGGCCACGGCATCCCGGCCCTGCGCCTGGACGAACAGGCTCTGGCCGCCAATCGCGCCGAGCCAGGGCAGGGCGCGGCGATCATGAGTTGCGGCACCAGCCAGCCCGAGCACGCGGTGCTGATTGTCGACCCCGCCACCCTGGCGACGCTCCCCGACAATGCCGTCGGTGAAATCTGGGCCACCGGCCCGAGCATCGCCCATGGTTATTGGCGCAACCCTGAAGCCACCGCCAAGACCTTCGTCCAGCACGAAGGCCGTACCTGGCTGCGGACCGGCGACCTCGGGTTTATCCGCGAAGGTGAAGTGTTCATCACCGGCCGGCTGAAAGACCTGCTGATCGTGCGGGGCCACAACCTGTATCCCCAAGACATCGAGCAAGCCATCGAGCGTGAAGTGGAAGTGGTGCGCAAGGGCCGGGTCGCCGCGTTCGCGGTGAATGACCAGGGCCTGGAAGGCATCGGTATTGCTGCCGAAATCAGCCGCAGCGTGCAGAAAATCCTGCCGCCGGAAGCACTGATCAAGGCGATTCGCCAGGCGGTGGCCGAAGCCTGCCAGGAAGCGCCGAGCGTGGTGGTGTTGCTCAACCCCGGTGGCTTGCCGAAAACGTCCAGCGGCAAGGTGCAGCGCTCGGCCTGCCGCACACGGTTGGCGGATGGCAGCCTCGACAGTTATGCGCAGTTCCCCGGCGTGCAGGCGCCGGTCGGCGATGCTGTCCTGCAATCCGAACTGCAAAACCAGATTGCCGCGATCTGGTGCGAGCAATTGCAGGTGACGCAGGTCGCCGCCGACGATCACTTCTTCCTGCTGGGGGGCAACTCCATCAGCGCCACCCAGGTCGTCGCCCGGCTGCGGGAAACCCTCGGCTTGGAACTGAACCTGCGCCTGTTGTTCGAAGCGCCCACCCTGGCCGCCTTCGCCACCAGCGTCGGGCAATTGCAGCAGGACGGCGGCGTGGCCCAAGGCGCAATCCATGGGTTGTCGCGACAGGAAGACCTGCCGCAATCCCTCGCGCAAAACCGCTTGTGGATCACCTGGCAACTCGACCCGCACAGCAGCGCCTACACCATTCCCGGCGCCTTGCGGTTGCGCGGCGAGCTGGATGAAGACGCGGTGCGCTCAAGCTTCCAGCAATTGATCCAGCGCCACGAAGCCCTGCGCACGCGCTTCTTCGAGCGCGATGGCCAAGCCTTACAGCGGGTCGACGCCAAGGCTGATTTCGACCTGCAAGTCATCGACCTCAGCGATTTGCCTGCCGCCGAGCGGGAAGCCCGCGCCAAGCAGATTCGTGAAGACGAAGCCCGCACCCAGTTCGACCTGGAGAAAGGCCCGCTGCTGTGGGTAACGCTGGTACGCCTGGATGACGAAGACCACCAACTGCTGGTGACGATGCACCACATCATCGCGGACGGCTGGTCGCTGAACGTGTTGATCGACGAATTCTCGCGACTGTACGCCGCTGCGTCCCAGGGCCAACCCCTGGAGCTGCCAGCGCTGGCCCTGCAATACGCCGACTACGGAAGTTGGCAGCGCCAGTGGCTGGCCGAAGGCGAGGGCCAGCGGCAACTGGCTTACTGGAAACAACAACTGGGCGACGAGCACCCAACCCTGAGCCTGGCCACCGATCACCCGCGTTCGGCGCAGCACCTGCGCAGTGCCTCGCGTCACAGTGTGCGTGTGAGCGCGAGCCTCGGCGAAGCCATTCGCAAGACTGCCCAAAGCCACGAATCCACGCCGTTCATGCTGTTGCTCGCGGCGTTCCAGAGCCTGCTCTATCGCTACAGCGGCCAGCGCGATATCCGCATCGGCGTGCCCAACGCCAACCGTCCGCGCCAGGAAACCCAAGGCCTGATCGGGTTCTTTATCAACACCCTCGTACTGCGCGCCGAACTGGATGCGCGCCTGCCCTTCGCCGAGTTGCTGACGGCAACCCGCACCGCAGCGCTGGGTGCCCAGGCCCATCAGGACCTGCCTTTCGAACAGCTGCTGGAAGCCTTCCCCCAAGCCCGGGAACAAGGCCTGTTCCAGGTGATGTTCAACCACCAGCAGCGTGACCTCGGCGCCCTGCGCCGCTTGCCGGGCCTGCTTGCCGACGAGCTGGCATGGCACAGCCGCGAAGCCAAGTTCGACCTGCAACTGCACACGGAAGAAGACCGCAACGGGCGCCTGAGCCTGTCCTTCGACTACGCCGATGAGCTGTTCGACGCCGCCACCATCGAGCGCCTGGCCGGGCACTTCATCAACCTGCTGCAAGCCATCTGCGAACAGCCGCAACAGGCCATCGGCGACCTGAAGCTGTTGCACGCCGACGAGCAGCGCCAACAACAGCAGTGGAGCGCTGCGCCGTGCACACCGGCGCAGCGCTGGCTGCCGGAACAACTCAACCAACACGTCTCGGAACGCAGCGCAGTGGTGTGGCAGGACGGCAGCCTGACCTTCGCGCAATTGCACACCCAGGCCAACCGCCTGGCCCATTACCTGCGGGACAAGGGCGTCGGCCCGGACGTGTGCGTGGCCATCGCCGCCGAGCGTTCGCCGCAACTGCTGATCGGCCTGCTGGCAATCATCAAGGCCGGCGGCGCCTATGTGCCGCTGGACCCGGATTATCCCGCCGAACGCCTGGCCTACATGCTTAAGGACAGCGGCGTGCAACTGCTGCTGACCCAGACTTCACTGCTGGAACAACTGCCCACGGCGCAAGGCGTGTGCGTCATCGCCATGGACAGCCTCAAGCTCGACAGTTGGCCGACCCACGCGCCGGGTTTGCACCTCAATGGCGACAACCTCGCCTATGTGATCTACACCTCCGGCTCCACCGGCCAGCCCAAGGGCGTGGGCAACACCCATGCCGCGCTGGCCGAGCGCTTGCAGTGGATGCAAGCCACCTACCAATTGGATGAAACCGATGTGCTGATGCAAAAGGCGCCCATCAGTTTCGACGTGTCGGTGTGGGAGTGTTTCTGGCCGCTGATCACCGGTTGCCGCCTGGTGCTGGCCGGCCCCGGCGAGCATCGCGATCCCCATCGCATCGCGCAGTTGGTGCAGGAGCACGGCGTGACCACGCTGCACTTTGTGCCGCCGCTGTTGCAGCTGTTTGTCGACGAACCGTTGGCTGCCGAATGCACCAGCCTGCGTCGCCTGTTCTCCGGCGGTGAAGCGCTGCCTGCCGAGTTGCGCAACCGGGTGCTGGCGCAGTTGCCGGCGGTGCAGTTGCACAACCGGTATGGCCCCACCGAAACCGCGATCAACGTGACGCACTGGCATTGCCAGGCCGAGGACGGCGAGCGTTCGCCGATTGGCCGGCCGCTGGGCAATGTGATTTGCCGGGTGCTGGATGATCAGTTCAAGCCGCTGCCGATGGGTGTGCCGGGTGAGTTGTGCATCGGCGGCATCGGCCTGGCCCGGGGTTACCTCGGGCGTGCGGGGCTGACCGCCGAACGCTTTGTCGCCGACCCGCTGGGTGAGGCGGGCGCACGCCTGTATCGCACCGGTGACCGCGTGCGCTGGAGCACCGACGGTGTGCTGGAATACCTCGGGCGCCTGGATCAGCAGGTCAAACTGCGTGGCTTCCGTGTCGAGCCTGAAGAAATCGAAGCCCGCCTGCTGGCTCTCGACGGCATCGCCCAAGCGGTGGTGCTGGTGCGGGAAACCGCAGCCGGTGCGCAGTTGATCGGTTACTACACCGCCAGCGAACCGTTGGATGAACAGGACGTAAAAACCGCCCTGGCCGCCGAGCTGCCGGAGTACATGGTCCCGGCGCAGTTGATGCGCCTGGACGCGATGCCCCTGAGCCCAAGCGGCAAACTGGATCGCCGCGCCTTGCCGGAACCGGTGTGGCAGGTACGTGAGCACGTCGAACCTGAAACAGCGCTGGAACAGCAAATCGCCGCGATCTGGCGTGAAGTCCTGGCGCTGCCACGCATCGGCCTGCGGGACGACTTCTTCGCCCTTGGCGGCCATTCGTTGCTGGCCACGCAAATCATCTCCCGCACCCGCCAGGCCTGTGACGTCGAACTGCCGTTGCGCACGCTGTTCGACGCCAGCGAGCTGGGGGCTTTCGCCGAGCAGGTCCGGCTGATCCAGGCCGCCGGGCAACGTAACCAACAGCTGGCCATCGGCAAGGTCGACCGCAGCCAACCGGTGCCACTGTCCTATTCCCAGCAGCGCATGTGGTTCCTCTGGCAGATGGAGCCCGACAGCCCGGCGTATAACGTCGGCGGCATGGCGCGCTTTCGCGGGGTGCTGGACGTGGGCCGTTTCGAGGCGGCGTTGCAGGCCTTGATCATGCGTCATGAAACCCTGCGCACGACTTTCCCGAGCATCAATGGCGTGGCGCAACAGAAGGTTGCGGCGCAAACCGGCGTGCGCATGGATTGGCAGGATTTCTCGGCGTTCAGTGAGGCCGAGCGGCAACGGCGTGTGCAGCAACTGGCCGATCATGAAGCCCACACGCCGTTCAATCTGGAGACCGGTCCACTGCTGCGCGCCTGCCTGGTCAAGGCCGGCGAGCAGGAACATTACCTGGTGCTGACCCTGCACCATATCGTCACCGAAGGCTGGGCCATGGACATCTTTGCCCGTGAACTCAGCGCGCTGTACGAAGCGTTCATCGACGACCGCGAATCGCCACTGGCGCCACTGCCGGTGCAGTACCTCGACTACAGCGTGTGGCAGCGCCAGTGGCTGGAGTCCGGCGAACGCCAGCGCCAACTGGATTACTGGACCGCGCAACTGGGCACCGAACATCCGCTGCTGGAACTGCCGGCCGACCGTCCGCGGCCGCCGGTGCAAAGTCACCAGGGCGAGCTGTACCGTTTCGATTTGAGCGACGACCTCGCCGCCCGCGTGCGTGCCTTCAACGCCGAACGCGGCCTGACCCTGTTCATGACCATGACCGCCACCCTCGCGGTATTGCTCTACCGTTACAGCGGCCAGACCGACCTGCGCATCGGTGCGCCGGTGGCCAACCGGATTCGCCCGGAAAGCGAAGGGCTGATTGGCGCATTTCTCAACACCCAGGTGCTGCGTTGCCAGCTCAACGGGCAGATGAGTGTCGGCGAACTGTTTGACCAGGTTCGCCACACCGTGATCGAAGGCCAGTCCCATCAGGACCTGCCGTTCGACCATCTGGTGGAGGCCCTGCAACCAACCCGCAGCGCGGCGTACAACCCGCTGTTCCAGGTGATGTGCAACGTGCAGCGCTGGGAATTCCAGCAAAGCCGCACCCTGGCCGGGATGACCGTCGAATACCTGGCCAACGACGCCCGCGCCACCAAGTTCGACCTCAACCTGGAAGTCACTGACCTCGATCATCGCCTGGGTTGCTGCCTGACCTACAGCACCGACCTGTTCGACGAGCCGCGCATTGCGCGCATGGCGGCGCATTGGCAAAACCTGCTGGAAGCCTTGCTCGCCGATCCGCAACAGCGCCTGAGTGAGTTGCCGTTGCTGGAGGCTGGCGAACAGCGCGCCCTGCAAGACAGCCTTGGCATTGAGGCTGGCGAGCATCGCCTCGACCAGTGCATCCATCACCTGTTCAGCGAGCAGGCCCTGGCCCGTGCCGATGCACCGGCGTTGACCTTTGCCGGGCAGACCCTGAGCTACAGCGAACTCGATAGCCGTGCCAATCGCCTGGCCTGGATGCTCCGCGAGCGCGGCGTGGGCCCGCAGGTGCGGGTCGGCCTGGCGTTGCCGCGTTCGCTGGAGATGGTGGTTGGCCTGCTGGCAATCCTCAAGGCCGGCGGCGCCTATGTGCCGCTGGACCCGGAATACCCGCTGGACCGCCTGCACTACATGATCGAAGACAGTGGCATCGGCCTGTTGCTCAGCGATGCCGCGATGTTCGACGCATTGGGCGAACTGCCTGAGAGTGTCGGCCGCTGGTGCCTGGAAGAGGACCTGCCGACCCTGGCGGACTACCCGGCAAGCGAGTTGCCTTTCATCAGCCTCCCGCAACATCAGGCCTACTTGATCTACACCTCCGGTTCTACCGGCAAGCCCAAGGGCGTGGTGGTGTCCCACGGCGAAATCGCCATGCATTGCCAGGCGGTGATCGAGCGCTTCGGCATGCGCCCGGATGACTGCGAGCTGCACTTCTATTCCATCAACTTTGACGCTGCCACCGAGCGTCTGCTGGTGCCGTTGCTCAGTGGTGCCCAGGTTGTGTTGCGGGCCCAGGGCCAGTGGGACGCGGAAGAAATCTGCGGGCTGATTCGTCGGCACCGCATCAATATCCTGGGCTTCACCCCAAGCTATGGCAGCCAGTTGGCGCAATGGCTGGCCACGCAAGACCAGACCCTGGCGGTGCGCATGTGCATCACCGGCGGTGAGGCCCTGACCGGCGAACACTTGCAGCGCATTCGCGCGGCATTCAAGCCGGCGCTGTTTTTCAACGCCTATGGTCCGACTGAAACCGTGGTGATGCCGTTGGCCAGCCTGGCCCCGGAAGCCTTGGAAGAGGGCGCCGGCAGCGTGCCGATCGGCAGCATCATCGGCGCGCGTGTGGCCTACATTCTGGATGCGGATCTGGCGCTGGTGCCGCAAGGCGCGACCGGCGAGTTGTACGTCGGCGGTGCAGGCCTGGCCCAGGGGTATCACCAGCGTCCGGGCATGACCGCGGAGCGCTTTGTCGCGGACCCGTTTGCCACGAACGGCGGTCGCCTGTATCGCACCGGTGACCTGGTGCGCCAGCGTGCCGATGGCCTGGTGGAATACCTCGGTCGTATCGACCATCAAGTGAAGATTCGTGGTTTCCGCATCGAGCTGGGAGAAATTGAAACCCGCCTGCTGGAACACGAGGCGGTGCGTGAAGCGGTGGTGTTGGCGCTGGACTCTCCGAGCGGCAAGCAGTTGGTGGCCTATCTGGTCAGCGACCAGGAGCAGGGCGCGCTGCGTGAATCCCTCAAGGCGCATTTGAAAGCGCAGCTGCCGGACTACATGGTGCCCGCGCACCTGATCGTCCTCGACAGCATGCCGCTGACCGCCAACGGCAAACTCGACCGCCGCGCCTTGCCGCAGCCGGACCCCGAGGCGAATCGTCAACAGTACGTGGCGCCGCGCAACGAGCTGGAGCAAACCCTGGCGGCCATCTGGTGCGCGGTACTGAACGTGCAACAGGTAGGCCTTGATGACAACTTCTTCGAGTTGGGCGGCGACTCGATCCTGTCGATCCAGGTGGTCAGCCGGGCCCGGCAGGCGGGGATTCATTTCAGCCCGCGTGATTTGTTCCAGCACCAGACCGTGCAAACCCTGGCCGCCGTGGCGACCCGCAGCGAGCAGGTCAGCGCCGAACAAGGCGTGTTGACCGGCGCGTCCGGGCTGACGCCGATCCAGCACTGGTTCTTCGACACCGACATCCCGGAGCGCCAACACTGGAACCAGGCATTGCTGCTGGAGCCGGTTCAGGCCCTGGAACCTCATCGCCTGGAACAAGCGTTGCTGGCGGTGCTGGAACATCACGACGCCCTGCGCCTGAGCTTCACCCAGCGCGACGCCCAATGGCACGCCGAACACTTGGCGGTGCCGGAAGGCGGCCTGCTGTTGCAAGCCCAGGTAGCGGACATGGAGCAGTGCAGCGCGCTGTTCATCGACACCCAGCGCAGCCTCAACCTCGCCCATGGCCCGTTGTTGCGCGCGCTGCTGGTGGACGGCCCGCAAGGCCAGCGCCGGCTGCTGATCGCGATCCATCACCTGGTGGTGGACGGCGTTTCCTGGCGGGTATTGCTGGAAGATTTGCAGACCGTGTATCGCCAGTTGAGCGACGGCCAGCCGGTCAACCTGCCGGCCAAGACCAGCGCCTTGCGCGACTGGGCGGCGCGGTTGCAGGCGTATGCCGGCAGCGAATCCCTGCGTGAGGAGCTGCACGTGTGGCAGCAACAGTTGGCCGGCCCTGCCGTTGAATTGCCGGTGGATCGCCCACAGGGTTCGCTGCGCAATCGCGACGCCGATACCGTCAGCGTGCGCCTGGATGCCGAGCGCACCCGCCAGTTGTTGCAGCAGGCACCAAGTGCCTACCGCACCCAGGTCAACGATTTGCTGCTGACCGCCCTGGCCCGTGTGCTGTGCCGTTGGAGTGGCCATGAATCCGCATTGATCCAGCTGGAAGGCCACGGCCGCGAACCGCTATTCGACGAGATCGACCTGACCCGCAGCGTCGGCTGGTTCACCAGCGCCTACCCGCTGCGCCTGACCCCGCTGCATATCGAAGAGGCCGCCGGGCAGGGCGCCTCGATCAAGGCGATCAAGGAGCAACTGCGCGGCGTGCCCCACAAAGGGTTAGGTTATGGCGTGCTGCGCTACCTGGCCGACGACCTGTGCCGCCAGACCATGGCCGCGTTGCCGAGCGCCAGTATCACCTTCAACTACCTCGGCCAGTTCGATCAGAGCTTTGGCGCCGACGCACTGTTCCACCCGCTGGACGAGTCCGCCGGGATCGCCCACGACCCGGACGCGCCGTTGCCCAACGCGCTGAGTGTCGACAGCCAGGTGTACGGCGGTGAGCTGGTGCTGCGCTGGACCTTCAGCCGCGAGCGTCACCACAGCCAGACCATCGCTGAACTGGCGGACGCTTACCTGGCGGAACTGCAAAGCCTGATCGAACATTGCCTCAAGGCAGACGCGGGCGGCCTTACGCCGTCGGACTTCCCGCTGGCGCACCTGACCCAGGGGCAACTCGATGCGCTGCCGGTGCCGGCCAATGCCATCGAAGACGTGTACCCGCTGACCCCGATGCAGGAAGGCTTGCTGCTGCACACCCTGCTGGAACCGGGCACCGGCCTCTACTACATGCAGGACCGCTACCGCATCAACAGCGCCCTGGACCCCGAGCGTTTCGCCCAGGCCTGGCAGGCGGTGATCGCCCGTCATGAAGCCTTGCGCGCCTCGTTCTGCTGGAACGTCGGCGAAGACATGTTGCAGGTTATCCACAAGCCCGGCAGCACGCCGATCGAGTACCTCGACTGGAGCCAGGAGCCGGAAAGCGAGCAGGAACCGCGCCTGCAAGCGTTGCTGAAAAGCGAGCGTGAAGCCGGTTTCGATCTGCTTAACCAGGCGCCCTTCCACCTGCGGCTGATCCGCGTGGGCGAAGCCCGCTACTGGTTCATGATGAGCAACCATCACATCCTGATCGATGCGTGGTGCCGCTCGTTGCTGATGAACGATTTCTTCGACATCTACATGGCCCTCGGCGAAGGTCGCGAAGCGCAACTGGCGACGCCACCGCGTTACCGCGATTACATCGCCTGGCTGCAACGCCAGAACCTCGCCGAGGCGCGCCAGTGGTGGCAGCAGAACCTGCAAGGGTTCGAGCGCACCACACCGATTCCGAGCGACCGGCCGTTCCTGCGCGAGCATGCCGGCCACAGCGGCGGCATGGTGGTAGGCGACTGCTACACCCGCCTGGATGTGCGCGACGGCGCGCAATTGCGCGAGCTGGCCCAGGCTCATCAATTGACGGTGAACACCTTCGCCCAGGCGGCATGGGCCCTGGTGCTGCGGCGCTTGAGTGGCGATCGCGACGTGCTGTTCGGCGTCACCGTGGCCGGGCGCCCGGTAGAAATGCCCGAGATGCAGCGCACTGTCGGGCTGTTTATCAACAGTATCGCCTTGCGGGTCAAGCTGCCGGAGGACGATCAGCAGTGCAGCGTGCGCCAATGGTTGAGCGGCCTGCTCGACAGCAATATGCAACTGCGCGAGTACGAGTACCTGCCGCTGGTGACCATCCAGGAGCACAGCGAACTGCCGAAAGGCCAGCCGCTGTTCGACAGCCTGTTCGTGTTCGAGAACGCCCCGGTGGAAGTCTCGGTACTGGATCGTGCGCAAAGCCTGAATGCCACCTCGGATTCCGGTCGCACCCACACCAACTTCCCGCTGACGGCCGTGTGCTACCCGGGCGATGACCTGGGCTTGCACCTGTCCTACGACCAGCGTTATTTCGATGAAACCACCGTGCAAGGCATGCTCGCTGAATTCAAGCGGCTGCTGCTGGCGCTGGTGCAGGGCTTCCATGGCGACATGGCCGACTTGCCGCTGATTGGCGAGCAGGAGCGTGAGTTCCTGGTGGACGGCTGCAACCAGAGTGAGCATGAATATCCGCTGGAGCGCAGTTACATCGAGCTGTTCGAAGCCCAGGTGGCACAGCATCCACAGCGGATTGCCGCCAGTTGCCTGGATCAGCAATGGACCTACTCTGAGCTGAACCGGCGCAGTAACCGCCTGGGTCATGCGCTGATTGCCGCGGGTGTCGGGCTGGACCAACCGGTGGCGTTGCTGGCTGAACGTAATCTGGATTTGCTGGGCATGATCATCGGCAGCTTCAAGGCCGGTGCCGGTTACCTGCCGCTGGACCCGGGCCTGCCGAGCCAGCGCTTGAGCCGGATTATCGACCTCAGTCGTACGCCGTTGCTGGTGTGCACCGAGGCTTGTCGGGAACAGGCGGATCTGTTGCTGGAAGAGTTTGCCTGTGGCTCGCGACCGAGGCTGCTGGTGTGGGAGGCGCTGGTGGGTTCAGAGCAGAACCCGGGCATCTACAGCGCGCCGGATAACCTGGCCTACGTGATCTACACCTCGGGCTCCACTGGCCTGCCCAAGGGCGTGATGGTCGAACAGCGCGGCATGCTCAATAACCAGTTGAGCAAGGTGCCGTATCTGCAACTGACTGAGCACGATGTGATCGCCCAGACCGCCTCGCAAAGTTTCGATATCTCGGTGTGGCAGTTCCTCGCGGCGCCGCTGTTCGGGGCGCGGGTGGACATTGTGCCAAATACCATTGCCCATGATCCGCAAGGCTTGCTCGCTCACGTCCAGGCCCAGGGCATTACCGTGCTGGAAAGCGTGCCGTCACTGATCCAGGGCATGCTCGCCCAGGAGCGCATGAGCCTGGATGGCTTGCGCTGGATGCTGCCGACGGGTGAGGCGATGCCGCCGGAACTGGCGCACCAGTGGTTGCTGCGTTATCCGCAGATTGGCCTGGTCAACGCGTATGGCCCGGCGGAATGTTCGGACGACGTGGCGTTCTTCCGCGTCGACCTGGCGTCGACCCGTGGCACTTATCTGCCGATTGGTACGCCGACCGACAACAACCGGTTGTACCTGCTGGATGGCGCGCTGGAATTGGTGCCCCAAGGCGCGGTTGGCGAGTTGTGCGTGGCCGGGACGGGCGTGGGTCGTGGTTATGTCAGCGATCCGCTGCGCACGGCGCAAGCGTTTGTGCCGAATCCATTGGGTGCGGACCGGTTGTATCGAACAGGGGATTTGGCCCGCCGTCGCAGCGACGGTGTGTTGGAGTACGTCGGGCGCATCGACCATCAGGTGAAGATTCGCGGTTACCGGATCGAGCTGGGTGAAATCGAAGCGCGCCTGCATGAGCAGCCTGAAGTGCGGGATGCGGCGGTGGGCGTGCAGGAGGGCGTCAACGGCAAGCATCTGGTGGGCTACCTGGTGGCGGCGGATGCGCAGCTCAACCCGGGTGAGCGCCTCGATCGCATCAAGCAACGCCTGCGGGCCGAGCTGCCGGAATACATGGTGCCGTTGCATTGGTTGTGGCTCGACCGGTTGCCGCTGAACGCCAACGGCAAGCTGGACCGCAAGGCCTTGCCGGCACTGGAGATCGGCCAGTTGCACAGCCAGGATTATCTGGCGCCGCGCAATGAGCTGGAGCAGACGCTGGCCGGGATCTGGGCCGAGGTGCTCAAGGTCGAGCGCGTCGGCGTGCAGGACAACTTCTTCGAACTGGGCGGGCATTCGTTGCTGGCCACGCAGATAGCTTCACGGGTGCAGAAGACGCTGCAGCGGGATGTGCCGTTGCGGGCGATGTTCGAGTGCAGCACGGTGGAGGCGTTGGCGGGGTATATCGACGGGCTGGCGGCGAATGAGATCAGCGCCGAGAAGGTGGATCGGTTGAGTGATTTGATGGCGGAGCTGGAGGGTTTTTAACTCGGATCGCAACGCGCCACTCGTCGGGTGGCGCGGTTGTTAAGGTTCGAACTGTGAATTCTGACAGTAGGCAAGGGGGGTATTTCGGCGTGTGATGGGCAACACCATCACTCGTTGAAATGGAGTTCTATCATGCCCAAGTCATCACCGTTGACCCTTGACCTGCCCAAGCCACAGTTGGTCGAAGCCGAGGGAGAGCCCCGGGTTGACCCGCTCCAGTTGCTGGAGGGGGCTACTGTCCGGGTGTTCTACGAAGGGATGCTCAGCACCGACAGTATTGCGTTGCGCTGGGAGTCGACACCGGGGGGATACGCGCCGATTGCCTCCCTGGATGGCGTCGAAGCGGGCTCGGTCGAGTTCCACGTACCCCCGTATTACGTAGGGCTGCGCATTGATAACTTCGCGCTGTTTTCCTATGTCGTTACCCGCGATGGCGAGGAACATCCTTCCCCCGTTGCCGACGTGTTCATCAAGTTGCCGTCCAATTTGCCGCAACTGCAGATCTTTCAAGCCTCAGGTGGTGTTCTGGACCTGTCCTTGTTGTGCGGTGAAGACCCGGTTCTGCATGTCGACGCCTGGCCGTTCATCGACCCGGTTCAAGTGGCTCAGGTCTATATCGGGGGGATTTACCCTGATGGGTCCAAGGCCAGTCTCTACCCTTATGAAGATGCACCGGTAACAGATGAGGACGTGCGCCATGGCTGGACCCGAAAGTTGTCTCGTGCCGAGCTGGCCACGCTCAAGCATGACAGTGAGCTTTATATTGCGTTCTACGTTGAGTTTTTGCCGCGTGCGGATTCCAGTCCGGTGTATCGGCTGATTTCTGGTTTGGTGTTGACGTTGCTCATCGAGCCTCATTTGGATCTCGTAGCGCCCACGGTGGTGGAAGCCACGCAAATCACACCTGAAAATCTCGTATTGAATCCGGTCAATACCCGGGACGGTGCGACCATCCGGGTCAGCTATGAGCATATGTGCCCTTGCGACTGGGTTTGCGCCTTCTGGGAAGGGACTGCCGGGGCAGGCACTCCGGTACTCGAGTGCAAGCAGGCCGACAATCGGGACGTTGTTGATTTTAATGTGCCGGCGTCAGCCATCAGCGCCAATTTCAATAAGCAGGTGTCGGTCCGCTACACCGTCCGACGGGAAGGGCAAACCTGGTCGGCGCTGCCGCGACCGGTAAAAATCCTGAATATCTCCGGCCTGCCCAAGCCGCAGGTGGAACAGGCCACGGGCAGTACGCTGGACCTCAATACGTTCCAGGGGGACGCGCAACTGACGGTGGCGGCCTATGCCTACGGCGCCTTGGGGCAGCCCTGCTGGATGTGGGTAACCGGTGAGCGGGAAGATGGCGCGCCTTATCGCTTCGATGTGCTGGATGGCGAGCCGCTCTCCGAGCAATGGCTGCAGGAGGGCGTCAGTACGCTGCTGTCCCGGCGCGACCTGCAAAAACTGGCCGATTGCAGCCGCTTTGACGTGCATTTTGCGGTGAACTTCGATGGCCGGTCCGACAGGGCCAGCGCCGAGCCGTTTCCTGTGCTGCACCTGGATATTCATCAGGAAGACCTGGTCCTGAAACCCTTGACCATTCGGGAGGCCGTGGGCTCGCAGTTGACGGTATGGAATGGCCGTGATGGCGTGACGGCACGGGTGGAATATGACCACATCAGTGCTCATGACGAGATCAGCGTGTGTTGGACACAATCGGACGGTAGTTGCCTGCCGTTGCCACCCAAGCCGGGTAACACTGATCCGAAGTACGTTGACTTCACCATTCCCCGCGAGGCTGTAATCGCTGGAAGCGGCAAAACAGTGCCCGTCAGTTACAGCGTCGCGAGCGCATGCAAGCACGTCACGTCAGCTGACCTGGAGCTACAGATCAGTGTCCCGCAGCGTTTGCCTGCGCCAGAGGTGCCGCAGGCCACTCAATTGCCCGGTGGCCAGGGGACACTGGACTTGCGCACCTTTACCGGGGATGCCGAGATTACGCTGCAAGCCTGGTGGTTCATCCTGGCGGGGCAAAAGGGCTGGCTGGAATGTACGGGAACCTTGCTCGACGGGTCGTCCCATACCCTCAAGCTGCTGGTCAATGAGCCGATCACGCAAGAGCAGGCAAACCATGGGTTGTCGCACGTTCTGCCTCGTGAGGAACTGGAAAAGTTTCGCCACAGGTCCGTATTGAACATCGTGTTCAAGGTTACGGCGGACGGCAGCTCCCATGTGAGCGAAGCAATTGTGTTCCCTGTGCTGATGTTGCTGTTGCGCAAGCAGTACAGAGACCTGACGGATTTCAACGATCAGACCTTGGGTTTATGGACCGTAGGGTCAGGCGCACCCGATGCCAGGGATATCAGCATTGAATATATGGGGACGGGACCTGACGGCAAGCCCGATTACGCAGTCAGGAATTTCACATTTACCAATAACAGTTTCGGCCCGATCCTGCAGCGGCGCTTCTTGGATTTGGAGAGCGGTTTTACTTACCGGTTTTCCGTACGGGTTCGACGGTACAGCGTTGCGTTCGCGACGCCCAAGTTATCGTTGCGCAAAGACTCCATTCAACAAACACCGGTGGAAGAGTTGGTTGACCTGAACTGGCACACACTGAGCTTCACCTTTACGCCAACCATCGCTCCCGTGCTGCTGGAAATCTATAGCCATGAAGGCGCTACGAGCGGCAACGATTGGTACATGGATGATTTCCTGGTCGAGGGGATTTAATCCGCGCTGAAAAGACAATGCCCGCTTCGATGCGGGCATTGTCTTTACAGGCTAGGGCTGATTATTTCGGACCGAGAATCTTCACCAGCTTATCCGGCGACGGCGCTCCTTGCTGTTCGCCCTTGTCATCCAGATAGAAAATCACTCGTGCCACGACGTGCCACTCGTCGTGCGGCGTGGTTTTTGAGGTTGGAACTGTGAATTCTGACAGTAGATTCGGTTTCTTTTTCAGCATTTGATAAGGGCTCGCCAGTCGGACTGGTTTCAGTCCGTCATGAGGCGCTCTTCTCATGGAAAAGGAGTTTAGGTATGCCTGCCAAATCTGCAACCGCCATCGTTCCTGAGGTTACATTGGTTCAAGCTGTGGGACGAAGGCTGGATCCGCTTGATGCGATCGACGGCGCAACGCTTCGAGTTTGTTATGAAGGAATGAGTGAGGATGACCTCATTCGGGTGTTCTGGAAGAGCTTGCCAGGGGAAGAATATGCGCCTGAGCCCCTGCATGGTGTGACAGAGGGGTGTGTGGATTTTCATATCCCGCCCTATTACGTCGGGCTGCGTATCAATCGCTTTGCGCTGTTTCGTTGTGTGGTTACCCATAATGGCGAGGAGTTTTCCAGCAGTGAGAGCGATATTTATGTGACATTGCCGTTCAACGATCTTCCCCATCCTGACGTGCCTCAGGCGGTCGATGGGGTGTTGGACCTTACAGTATTGTGTGGGCAAGACCCGCAGGTGTATGTGACGCCTTGGGTGTTTATTGATCCGATTCAGTTCGTTTGGCTGGACCTCCATGGCACCCTGGCGGACGGGAGCGCCTTTACGCTTCGCCTGGTCAATCACGAGCAGGTGACAGAAGCCGAGGTGCATGAGGGATGGCGCAGAGCTTTACCCTTGGACAAACTGCGGGGGCTTAAACAGGGCAGTCAACTGACCCTGGTATTTATCGTGGCCTTTAACGGTCCGGAGGATGATGCATCCAGACTTTTTCCGAGTACCACATTGACGGTGCTCACTGAACCCCATTTGAATCTCGTGGCACCTACGCTGGTTGAAGCGACGCTGATTTCGCCTGAACACTATGCACTCAATCCGGTCAATGCCCAGGAGGGGGCTACCATCCGGGTCAGTTATGAGCAGATGTGCCCATGCGACTGGGTGTGTGCCTATTGGGAGGGCACGCCCGGGGCGGGTAGCCCGCAGCTGGAATGTAAAAATGCTGGCGATGAGGCGTTTGTGGAATTTCACGTGCCACCCTCGGCTATCAGCGCCAATTTCAATGAACAGGTCACGGTCCATTACACGGTCCAGCGGGAAGGTCAGACGTGGCCATCGCCTGAACGCCATGTGCAAATTCTCAATGTCAGCGAGTTGCCTGCACCGCAGGTTCTCCAGGCCACAGGCCATGTACTGGACCTCAATACCTTCCACGGTGACGCACAAGCCCTGGTGATTCCTTTCCCTTATCGTGCCTTGGGCCAGCCTTGCTGGTTATGGGCCACCGGTGAATTGGACGATGGCACGCCTTACCATTTTGATGTGCTGGAGGGGGAGCCGCTGGCCGAGGAGTGGTTGCACGACGGCGTCAGTGCGGTGCTGTCGCGGCATGAGCTGCAAAAACTGGCGGATTGCAGTGGGTTGAGCGTGCACTTTGCGGTGAACTTCAATGGCCAGGTTGATCTGGCCAGCGCTGAACGGTTCCCGGTGTTGCACTTGGAGCTTGAACAGGAAGCGCTGGTGCTCGACGCACCAAGGGTGCTGGAGGCAGTCGGCCAGGACCTGACGATTTGGAACGGTCGGGACGGTGTGACGGTGCGTGTGGAGTATGCACACATCAGCTCGGGGCAAATGATCAGCCTGGACTGGATTCGGTCGGACGGTACCCGCTTGCCGTTGGCGCCGGAGCCCGGCAACGGCGACCCGGGTTATGTGGATTTCCCAATCCCCCGTGAAGCGGTGATTCAAGGCGCCGGTAAAACGATCCAGATTAACTACACCGTCACCAGTGCCTGCAAGCGGGCACCCTCCAAAACGCTCAATTTGCGCATCAGTGTACCGGTGCGGCTGCCGGTGCCGGTAGTGCCCGAGGCCACGCCACCTGCGACCCAAAGCGGTATTCTGGACCTGCGGACATTCGCGGGAGATGCCCATATTACTGTGGAAAAATGGTGGTTTATCCTGGCGGGGCAGAGAGGTTGGCTACAAGTAGACGGCACAAGGGAAGATGGGAGCGCCTATGTCATCAGGGTGATGATGGCCGAACTGATTACCGAGGGGGATGTTGAGAACGGCCTGAGACGGGTTCTCCTGCGCTCCGAGTTGGAGCAGTTGCGTAACCTTACACCGTTGGTCGTGACATTCGGCTGCACGCCGGATGGCAGTCCCAGCCCGGGTCAGGAGATCGTCTTCCCAGTACTGAGTTTGGTTTTTACCAAGCCTATGAAAGATGTAACTGACTTTAACCCGAACCAGAAAGGCTGGAATAACTGGCAAAGAGGGGCGGGAGCAGCATCTCAGGGTGACCTGGTACTTAAAACCGGGGCAGTGCCGGGAGCTGCGTCGGGGTATTACTTGTTTGATTGGGGGAATACGTACACCAGTAACCCCGTTACACAGCGCGAAAAGCTTTTCAAACTCTACACTCAACTGCAGTCAGGCCGTATTTACAGGTTCAGTGCTTGGATACGTGACAATAGCGGCTCACCTCCAAAGCCTTCTATGGTGTTGGTGGCAAACGGGGCCGATATTACTTCGATCACCTCTCCTGGGTTGTCTTGGCAGTTGCTCCAAGGAACCTTTACTGCCACTTCAACGACAAGGCTCAGCGTTGATAATCGTCAGATGGGGAACCCCGGCAATGACTTCGATGTGACGTTACTGGTGGTGGAGGAGGTTTGATCTGCTTGGAGTTGGTCGCTTGAAGGATACAGGCCTCCGGCTTTTGGGAGGCCTTTTCCAACAGTCTGCTTATTTCGGACCGAGAATCTTCACCAGCTTATCCGGCGACGGCGCTCCTTGCTGTTGCTGCAATCCACCCTTGTCATCCAGATAGAAAATTGCCGGCGTGGCCGACAACTCCAGTTCGTCCATCAGCTTCATATTCGAATCAAGCTTGGCCTGGATATCCGCCGGGATCTTCTCCAGCGCCTGCAACTTGCTGCCTTTACCGGCCGACTCATGGGCTTCCAAGGCCTGTTGCGGGTCCTTGGCGGCAAACAGCGCGGCCGACTTGCCCGGGCTGTCTTCACGGATAATCCCCACCATGATGTGCCGCAACTGTACCTTGCCCGACTTCACCCAAGGCCGCGCCTGCTCCCAGAACATATTGCAGTACGGGCAGTTCGGGTCGCTGAACAGGTACACGATGCGCGGCGCGTCCTTGTTGCCGTCCTGGATCCAGTTGCTGTGTTCCATCTTGGCCCAGACTTCCTTGGCCATCGGCGCATACACCAGTTTCTCCAGCGGCGCGGTGCTCAGGTCATTGCCATCGGCGTCGTACAGGTTGCCGGCAATCACGCTTTTGCCATCGGCAGTCAGGTACAGCGCCATGCCACGGTTCTGGTATTGCGCCGCGTAACCTGTGAGGCCGCTGGGCGCATCGAACTTGCCGATGATCTTGGCCCCCTTGGCTTCGATGTTCTTGATCGGCGCCGGCCAGTCTTCGGCGTGGACCAGGCTGGCGGCCAGGGTCAGGGGCAGGAGTGTCAGCAGGTGGCGGAGGCGGAGCATGGCGAATTCCTTGTGGTGGCCGGCAGGGCCGGTTTGGCGGGGGTCGGCTCGAAGCGCTCCATGGCGCGGGCCAGGCTGGCCTGTGAGAGTTCGCCCAGGTGGCTGTTGATCAGGCGACCATCAGGTTGGTAGAAGAGGGTGGTGGGCAAGGCCATGGAGCCGACGGCCTGGCCGAGGCGGCCGCTGGCGTCGAACAGCACGTTATCCAGGTTCAGGCCCTGGGTCGCCAGGTAGGTGGCGACGCTTTGCATGCTTTCGGCCTGGTTGACGAACAGGAAGGTCACGTCCGGGCGCTGGCGCTGGGCACTTTCCAGTACCGGCATTTCGCGCCGGCACGGCGGGCACCAGGTGGCCCACAGGTTGATCACCAGCGGGCCGCCCTTGTAGTCGGCCAGTTGCACGGTTTCGCCATTGGCGTTGCGCAGGGCAATGTCCGGCAGGTGCGTGCCTTTTTCGTAGAGGGTCAGGGACAGGCTGGTCAAGGCCCAGAACGCCAGGCCGGTGATCACACCGGCGCTCAGTGGCTTGCGCAGCAGCGGGCGGCGCCAGCCGTAGATCAGCGCGCCGATGATCAGCACGATCACGCCGGGCCAGGCGAGAAAACCGCCGTCGCGCAGGTCGACGATTTGCAGCGGGTCATTCTGGTAGTACGACCAGTACATCAGCACGAAGCTGATGCGTGCGGCGAGCATGCCCAGCAGAAACAGGGTGAACAGCACCGACTCGGGGTTCTCGCCGCCGCGCTTGGCCACCCGCCAGCCCACCAGGGTGGCGAGGATCAACGCCGTGATCAGCAGCAAGTGATTCAGGGCGATGGCGAAGGTGCCGATGGTCAGTGTCAGCATCAGAGGGCTTCCCGGGCTTGGGTCCAGCGTTGCAGGAAGGCGGCAGCGTCGACTTCGCCGGTGATGCGCTGGGCGCGGCGCTCTTCACCGTCGGGGCCGATCCAGACGAAGCTCGGCGGGCCGGGAACCTTGTAGCGGCCCAGCAGCTCGCGGCTGGCGGCGTTGTCGGCGGTGACGTCGAGGCGCAGCAGGCGCACATCCTTGAGGGCGTCCAGTACCTCGGGTTTGCCGAACACCTGTTTTTCCATGATCTTGCACGACACGCACCAGTCGGCGTAGTAGTCCACCAGCACCCATTGGCCCTGGGCCTTGGCACTGTCGAGCTGGCTTTGCAGCACGGCCGGGTCGTTGATGGTCATGAAGGCTTCGTGGGCGGTGGGAGCACCGGCTGCCCGCGAGCCGCTGTAGACCTTCAGCGGTTGCCAGAGGTCGTCGCTGCCGCCGGCCGCGCCGATCACCAATACGCTGCCCCAGAGGCCCAACACCAGCGAACCGGCACCGAACAGCATGGCGGTACGCCCGAAATCGCGGGCCAGGCGCCAGCCGCAGTAGGCCATGACCAGCGCCAGCACACCCCACAAGCCGAGCCACAGGGTTTCACCGACCACCGGGCGAATCATCAGCACGGCGGTGGCGAGGAACAGGAAGCCGAAGATGCCCTTGAGGATATTCATCCAGGTGCCAGGCTTGGGCAGGAAGCGGTTGCCCACGGTCACCAGCAGCAACAGTGGCACACCGATGCCGATGCCCATGGCAAACAGGATCAGGCCGCCGTGCAAGGCGTTGCCGCTTTGGGCGATGTACAGCAGCGCGCCGGCCAGGGGCGCAGTCATGCACGGGCCCACCAGCAAGCCGGACAGGGCGCCGAGCACGCCGGCGCCTACCAGGCTGCCGCCGCTTTGGTTGCGGCTGACGTTGTCCAGGCGATCGCGCAGGAAGGCCGGCAGTTGCAGTTCAAAGAAGCCGAACATCGGCAGGGCGAGAATCACAAACAACGCAGCGAAGCTGCCGAGGATCCACGGGGTTTGCAGCAGGGCGGCGAGGTTGCCGCCGAGCAGCGCAGCCAATACACCGAGCGCGGCATACACCAGCGCCATGCACACCACGTAGCTGGCGGCCAGGGCAAAGCCGCGCCGTGGGCTGGCGCCGCTGCCGACCACAAGGCCGGCGAGGATCGGCAACATCGGCAGGGAACACGGGGCGAAGGCCAGCAGCAGGCCCAGGCCGAAGAACACCAGCAGGCTCCAGCCCAGGCTGCGTTGTTGCAGGCCGCTGGCCAGGCTTTGGTCCTGGGCCTGGCCGGTGGCGGCGACGGCAGGGTTGCCGCCCAGGTCCACGGTGATCGATTGCGGCGGGTAGCACAGGCCGGCATCGGCGCAGCCTTGCCAGCCGAGCTTGACCTGGCCGGTGGCGCCAGCGGGAATCTTCACTTCCAGGCCCTGGCGATAGACTTGCTGCTCGCCGAAGAACTCGTCGCTGTGGGCTTCGCCCTGGGGCAACGTCGGCTTTTCGGCCAGGCCATCGAATTTCATGCGCTGCTGGTACAGGTAGTAACCGTCGGCAATCTGCCAATACAACTGGGTTTCGCCGGAGGCCAGACGCTCGGAGGTAAAGGTGAAGGCTTTGCCCACCGGGAGGAAGTCGGGTTTGGTCTCGAATGGATTGTTGCCAGGCGCGGCCTGGGTGAATCCAGCAAACAACACCAGCAGGAAGATAAACAGATGCCGCATGATCAAGCCTTAGTTCGAAGCAAGTGGGACACACAATGTGTGGCGTTGATTAACCGATGATTAACCGGGCTATCCTAGAAAGAAGGGATTATCCGGGATTCTTGGCGTTGGCGGCATAATGCACGCTTAATCCACTGCCTTTTTAATCACCCTCACATTTTGCAAAGGGTTCACCATGCACGTACTGGTCTGTGAAGACGACGAGCTGATCGCCAGCGGCATTGTTGCCGGGCTCAGCGCCCAGGGCCTGACGGTCGAGCGCGTCGGCACGGCTGCGGCTGCCCGGGCGATGCTCAAGGTGGCGGAATTCGACGTGATGGTACTCGACCTCGGCCTGCCGGATGAAGACGGCTTGAAGCTGTTGCAGCAACTGCGCAGCCAGGGCCTGGAGATTCCAGTGCTGATCCTGACCGCACGGGATTCGGTGACCAACCGCGTCGACGGCCTGCAGGCCGGTGCCGACGACTACCTGCTCAAACCCTTCGACCTGCGCGAACTCGCCGCACGCCTGCACACCCTGTTGCGCCGGGTAGCCGGCCGCAGCGTCAACCTGATCGAGCACGGGCGCCTGACCTACAACCCCAGCAGCCGCGAAACGTTGCTGGGCGGTGAGTCGGTGGACCTGTCCCGCCGCGAGCAGGCGCTGTTGCAGGCCCTGTTGCAAAACCGTGGTCGGGTGCTCTCCAGCGAGCAGCTCAAGGACAGCGTCTACGGCCTGAACGACGAACTGGAAAGCAACGCCCTCAACGTGCACATCCACCACCTGCGGCGCAAACTCGGCAACGGCATCGTCGAAACCGTGCGCGGCCTGGGCTATCGCCTGGGCCCGGCTGACGGTGGAGAGGACGCTTCGTGATGAGCCTGCGCCTGCGGCTGACCTTCAAGCTCGGCGCAGCCTTCGTGCTGATCTGGGTCCTGGCCGCCGCGTGGATGCTCAACGACCTGCGCAACCAGATGATGTTTTCCCTCGACCAGCGCCTGGTGGCGTCGGCACGCATGGTGGCGGGCCTGATGGAGCAGATGCCCGGCCTTTCCAGCACGGGGGAGGGCGCGCACTTCAGCGCCGAACAGTTGAATGTACCGGGCGGCATGGCGTGCCAGGTCAGTTCCTTGCGTGGCGTGGTGCTCGCCCGCAGCCACACCACTCCGGACCAGGGCCTGGAGTCGCGCAAGAGCGGCTTTCGCGACCAGATGATTGATGGCGTGGGCTGGCGCAGCTTTACCCTGTCCCGTGGCGATTTGTTTATCACCACCGCCGACCGGCAGGTGGAGCGTGAAGCGTTGAACCTGTCGATCCTGCTGGCCGCCTCGGTGCCGGTGGGCGTGGCATTGTTGGGCTGCCTGTGCCTGTTGTGGCTGGGGATCGGCCAGAGCCTGTTGCCGCTCAACCGCATGCGTGACGCCTTGATGCGCCGCAGTGCCGACTCCCTCGAACCGTTGCAGATCAGCCCGCTGCCCAGCGAACTCAAGCCACTGCTCGACACCCAGAACCAGTTGCTGCAACGCATCGCCAAGACCATCGAACGCGAACGCCGCTTGACCGGTGACGCGGCCCACGAACTGCGCAGCCCGTTGACCGCGATCAAGACCCACCTGCAAGTGGCGCGCATGACCGAAGGCGCCGCCCGTGACCAGTCCCTGGCCCATGCTGAAGAGGGCGCCGACCGCTTGCACCGCACCCTTGAGCAGTTGCTGCTGCTGGCGCGGGTCGAAGGCAGCCTGTCGTTTGATGACGGCCTGCAATCGAGTGCCGAGCAAGTTGCGCAACTGGCGATCCAGGATGCCAACGGCGGCGACAATCAGCGTATTGACCTGATCCTGGCAGACGGTTTGTCCGAAAAACCTTTGGAAATGCCGGTGGGCCTGGCCGTCGCCGCCCTGCGCAACCTGCTGGACAACGCGTTGCGCCACACCCCGGCCGATACCCGGGTGGAGCTGAGTGTGTCCAGCGCTGGCGACAATGTGGTGTTCCGGGTGCGTGACCATGGCGCGCCGATTTCCAGCGAAGACTTGCAACACTTGACCCAGCGCTTCTGGCGCAACGGCAACAGCCCGGGTTGCGGTCTGGGGTTGGCGATCGTCCAGGCCATCGTGCAGCGCTGCTCGTGCTCCCTGAAATTCGACAGCCAGGCCGATGGCATGCGCGTCGACCTGGGCATGCCGTTGCGGCGCTGAAACCTTCTTTTCACAGCACACATAGCTACCGCCATCCTCAAGCGCAACGCTTCAGGATGGCGGTAATTTTTTGTGTTTGAACCGGCTGAATGACTCGGCCTGTGTTGAAAAGGACAGCCCTTATGTTGGTTATCGATTCCACGTATCCCGCAAACGACTTCAATGAGCGCAATGGCCAGGCCGTGCGCCAGGTGATTGTGCATTACACCGCCGCGCCCTTTGCCTCGTCATTGCGTGCACTGACCCGCGACGGTTTCAGTGCCCACTACCTGTTGGCCGACCCCCATGACGCCAGCTACCACGCCGCCGGCTATGACGAGTTGCGGGTATTTCGCCTGGTGGACGAAGCGCAACGCGCCTGGCACGCCGGCACCAGCCACTGGGCCGGGCGCGATAACCTCAACAGCCGCTCCATCGGCATTGAAATCGTCAACCAGGCCCGGGATGACGCCGGTGTCTTGACCTTCCCGGCGTATGGCGCAGAGCAGATTGACGTGTTGATCGCCTTGATTCGTGACATTCAGGTGCGTTACCCGGCGATCGGTCCTACCGACATCCTCGGGCATTCCGACATTGCCTATTGGCGCAAGAGCGACCCCGGCCCCCGCTTGCCATGGCGCTGCCTGTTCGAGGCGGGCGTGGGGGCCTGGTATGAAGAGGTGGCCAAGATGGCCTATCAACGTCGGTTCGACATCGGCCTGCCGCCAGAGGTTGAGGTGGAGCGGGCGTTCCAGCGCTACGGTTATGCCCCGGCGAAAAATCGCCTGGGTTTCCAGCAACGTGTCCGTGCGTTCCAGATGCATTTTCGGCCCTCTGACTACAGTGGGCGGCTGGATGCGCAGACCTGCGCGATCCTGTATGCGTTGAATGAAAAATACACCGGGGTGGCCGGGTAAATCCGCTAAAGCTGTTTTTAACGACCACAGGTGTAAATCCTCCCTTCGCTGATGCGTTTCCAGAACAGGAAATCCGTGCGCGGCCCTTGGGCCTGGCGCCAACGGGTGGGCAGTTTGGTCACCATCATCAGCGTATTGAGGGATCGAGAGATGTCAGTCGCTACCAGCCGTATCGAAGAGACCCAGGCGGTCCCTGCGGAAACGCTTTACCAGTTCGATGAAACCCCGCTGCTGGCCCGCCAGCGCCAGCAGGAATCCAATGCCCGCAGCTACCCACGGCGCATTCCCCTGGCGCTCAAGCGCGCCCGTGGGATCTATGTCGAGGACGTCGAAGGCCGCAGCTTTATCGATTGCCTGGCCGGTGCCGGCACCCTGGCGCTGGGGCACAACCACCCGGTGGTGATCGATGCCATTCGCCAGGTGCTGAGCGATGAATTGCCGTTGCACACCCTGGACCTGACCACGCCGGTCAAGGACCAATTCGTGCAGGACCTGTTCGGCCTGCTGCCGCCGGCGCTGGCGCAGGAAGCCAAGATCCAGTTCTGCGGCCCCACCGGCACCGATGCGGTGGAGGCCGCGCTGAAACTGGTGCGCACCGCCACCGGGCGGAGCACGGTGTTGTCATTCCAGGGCGGTTATCACGGCATGAGCCAAGGCGCCCTGAGCCTGATGGGCAGCCTGGGGCCGAAGAAGCCACTGGGCGCCTTGCTCGGCAATGGCGTGCAATTCCTGCCATTCCCGTACGACTACCGTTGCCCGTTCGGGCTGGGCGGCGCGGAAGGGGTCAAGGTCAACCTGCATTATCTGGAAAACCTGCTCAACGATCCCGAGGCCGGTGTATTGCTGCCGGCGGCGGTGATCGTCGAGGTGGTGCAAGGCGAGGGCGGCGTGATCCCGGCTGATCTCGACTGGCTGCGCGGCCTGCGGCGCATTACCGAGCAGGCTGGTGTGGCGTTGATTGTCGACGAAATCCAGAGCGGCTTTGGTCGCACCGGCAAGATGTTTGCCTTCGAACATGCCGGCATTGTCCCGGACGTGGTCGTGCTGTCCAAAGCCATTGGCGGCAGCCTGCCACTGGCGGTGGTGGTGTATCGCGACTGGCTCGACACCTGGTTGCCGGGCGCCCATGCCGGGACCTTCCGCGGTAATCAGATGGCCATGGCGGCCGGCTCGGCGGTGATGCGTTACCTCAAGGACCACGACATTCCCGCCCACGCGGCCGCCATGGGCGAGCGCCTCGGCGAACACCTGCGCATCCTGCAGCGCGACTTCCCGCAGTTGGGGGACATTCGTGGCCGTGGGCTGATGCTCGGTGTGGAACTGGTGGACCCCGCCGGTGCGCCTGATGCCCAGGGCCACCCGCCGGTGCATCGCCAACTGGCGCCGCTGGTGCAGCGTGAATGCCTCAAGCGCGGGTTGATTCTCGAACTGGGCGGGCGACACGGCAGCGTCGTGCGTTTCCTGCCGCCGCTGGTGATTACTGCCGCAGAAATCGACCGTGTGGCCGAGATTTTTGGTCGCGCCCTGGCGGCGTCAGTCACCAGCCTCTAATTTTTTATCGGGCTGGCACGTTCCTTCTTACATCAGCTGTGCGTGGTGCGCAGCCAGCCTTACACCGACGGAGAACAGCAATGACCTCAGTATTCGACCGCGAAGACATCCTGTTTCAGGTAGTGGTCAACCATGAAGAACAATATTCCATCTGGCCCGACTACAAGGCCGTGCCGGAAGGCTGGCGCACCGTGGGCAAGAGCGGGATGAAGAAGGAGTGCCTGGCCTACATCGAAGAAGTGTGGACCGACATGCGTCCGCTGAGCCTGCGCCAGAAGATGGATAGCCAGGCACTTGCCGGCTGACCCGGACCTCGGGCATAACACCGACTCAAATGTGGGAGCGGGCTTGCTCGCGAAGGCGTTGTTTCAGTCACCGTATGTGTTGACTGTCACACCGCATTCGCGAGCAAGCCCGCTCCCACATTTACTGTGTTTCGCCGGTGAGAGGCGCGTTACAGCGCCTTGATCACCTGATCCACATTGCCTTCCAGTTCCGCCACCGGGTCGGCGCCATCGGTGCCCAGCACCAGCAACTTCGCCCCGCCCGCCGTGACCGCCGCCTGTACCGCATCGCTTGGCTTGCGGTGATGCAGCACCACGGCCACCTCATTCTCCTTCAAGCCTTCGCTCAGTTGCTGCAACGCCTCGGGTGTCCACTCGGTATCCGCCCTTGCATCGGTGCTGACCAGCTCCAGGTTCAAGCCACTGACGAGATAACCAAAGTGATCGCTCAAGCTGGCCACCGTCAGGTTATCGGCCTTGGCCAGTCGCGCTTCGCTGTCGGCGGTGAGCTTGAGCAGGCGTTGCTTGAGCGCGGCCAGGTTGGCTTCGATCTGCGGCTTGGCCTCGGGCGCCAGACGGCTCAGGTCGGCGGCCATCACATCGGCCATACGCCCCATGTTGTTGATGGCTTGCCACGGCTGGCTGTTCAGGCCGTCGGTGGCGCCCGGCTGCACGGCAATCCCCGGCAAGCCGCCGTCCACCGGGCGCGCGGCGTCGACTTCGACGATGCGGATATTGCTGCGCCGGGCCACCGGGTACAGCGGGTCGTCGGGCCACAGCGAGCGCAGGCCGATGGCTGCATCGGCGTCCAGCGCCAGGGTGTTCAGCGCCTGCGCACCGCGCCCGGTGAAATAGGCGACTTGCCGCGAGCCGGGCAGGTTGGCCGGTGCCGCGCGCTCAAGCTGTACGTCAGTGCCTTTGAGCAACACCTGCGCCAAGCCATAGGTGATCGGCAAGGCGGCGAGGACTTTTACCGGTTTTGTCGCCTTGGCCTGGTTCAAGGCAACATGGCCAACGCCTTGGTTGGCGGTGATCTGTAGCGGCTTGACGCCGTCGGCGGCGAATGCCGGTGTGGCAATGGCCAGGGCCAGAAGCAGTGGTCGAAACATCGGGCGCATTATCCAAGATTCCCTTTCAGGCTGGGGACCGTGCCGCGGGCGATGGCGGCGAGGGCGAAGGCGATACCGGCTACCAGGATGATCGCGGCACCGGACGGAATCGGCAGGTCGAAGATGATCGGCAGCAGGATCCCGCACAGGGTGCTGACGGTGGCGATCACCACCGAGATCCAGAAGAAGCCCTTGAGCGATTGGCTCAACAGGCGTGCGGCGGCCGCCGGAATCACCAGCAACGCACCCACCAGGATCGCACCGATGACCTTGACCGCCGCCACGGTGATCAGGGTCACCAGGATCACGAACAGGTAGTCCAGGGTCTTCACCGCCACCCCGCGCACCGCCGCCAACTGCGGGTTGAAGCTGGCGAGCATGATGCGGTTGTACAGCGGCAGGGCCAGGGCCATCACCAATGCGCCGACAATCGCCAGCACCAACAGATCATTGCCGTTGACGGTCAGCACCGAGCCGAACAGCACGTTTTCGAGAATGTGCACGTTGATCTTGCCCGCCAGAATCAGCAGCAGGCTCGCGCCCAGGGCCAGGGACACCGAGAGGAATACGCCGATCAGCGTGTCCGGCGCCAGGCCGGTGCGGTTGCGCAGGTAGTTGAGCAGGATCCCGAACAACAGGCAGTAGCCGAACAGGCTGCCGTAAGGCCCGGTGTAGGGTTCCCCCAGCAGAATGCCCACGGCCACGCCGGTCAGTGCGGCATGGCCCACGGCTTCGGAAAAGAACGCAAAGCGCTTGACCACCACCAGGGTGCCCAAACCGCCCAGCACCGGGCCGATCAGCAGGCCGGCGAGCAGGGCGTTGACTACAAATCCATAGGCCAGCGCTTCCGGCAGATACCCGGAAGACGCCCAGCCCTGGACCATCAGGCGAAAGGCTTCATAGCTCATAAGGCCGGGCTCCGTGGGTGGGTGGAGAACAGGGTCAGCAGGCGGTCCGGGGTCAGTGCTTCTTTCGGCGTGGCGTCGAACAGCACGTGGCGGTTCAGGCCGGTGACGCGATCGGCCAGGCGGCCGACGGCTTCCAGGTCGTGTTCGATCCACAGCACGGTGATCCCGGCCTGGCGCCAATCGTTCAGCAGCCGCTCGAACACCTGGATCCCGGCTTCGTCCAGCGCCGACATCGGTTCGTCCAGCACCAGCAAGTGCGGTGCCGGGATCAAGCCCTGGGCCAACAGCACCCGCTGGCGTTCACCGCCAGACAGGGCCCCCATGCGCCGCTTGCGCTTGTCCTGCATGCCGACCCGTTCCAGTGCGTCGCCAATCGCGGCGGCGTAATGTTTGGACAGCCCGAGAAACGCCGGACGCCGCTGGCACATCGCGGCCATGAAATCGTCGACGGTCATCGGCAAGCCCCGGTCGAACTCCAGCGCCTGGGGTACGTAGCCGATGGTGCCGGATGCATCCGGCCAATGCAGGCTCAACTGGCCCTGGTGCGGCGTTTGCCCCAGCAGGGTCTTGATCAGCGAGCTTTTGCCGCCGCCGTTGGGGCCCACCAGCGCATGGATGCTGCCGGGCTGCACCTGGAAACTCACTGCATCGAGGATCACCGTACGGCCCAGGGTCAGCGCGACGTTATCGAAGTCGAGGGTCGGGCCAACGCTGGCCACACTCAGGTGTTCAGCCGCCGTCATGCCCCGGACTCCTGAATCGCCCGCACCACGGTGTTGAGGTTGCCGGTCATTTCCACTTCGTATTTTTCCGCGCTGTAGTCGCCATAGGAAATATGCGACAGCGGGTACAGCTTCACCCCGGATTCACGCTGGATGGTGTCGACGTAGCTGGACGGGAAATCCATCTCCGAGAAGATCACTTTCACGTCCAGTTCCCGCAGTTGGTCGATGGTTTTCTTCAACTGGCTGGGGCTCGGCTCGATGCCGTGGGCCGGTTCCACCACGGCGGTGACTTCCAGGCCGAATTCCCGCAGCAGGTAGTCATATGCCGCGTGCACGGTGGCCACCCGCAGGTCGGGGTTGGGCGCGCTGGTGAGCTTGGCCAGGGCGTCGGCGCGCATCTGGCGCAGGCGCTTGCCGTAGGCGCGGGCGTTCTGGGTGTAGGTCTTGGCGTTGTCCGGGTCGAGCTTGCCCAGTTCCCGGGCAATGTTGTTCACCTGGGCAATCGAGGCGCTGATGGACAGGAAGGTGTGCGGGTTGACCACCTTGCCGGCACCGCGCGCAGCGTTGCCGGTGGCGGCCAGCAGCGGCACGTTGGCGTTGGCCTCGATCACCGGGATGTCCGGGCGCTCGCTGGTGGCGATCATGCGGTCGGCGAAATCGTCATGGCCGACGCCGTTGAGCACGATCACATCGAGGGTGCCGATGCGTTTGATGTCTTCGGCGCGGGGTTCGTAGGCATGGGGATTGAAACCGGCCGGGATCAGCGGGACAACTTCAGCCTTGTCGCCGACGATATTGGCGACGTAGCTGTAATACGGGTGCAGGGTGATGCCGATGCGCAGGCGTTTTGCCGGGTCGGCACTGGCGAACGGGGCCAGCAGCACGGTGATCAGGCCGACCAGCACCAGGCGTAATAATGGAGATGAAATAGACATGGTCTTCTCTCGGCTGCAACGTGAATTCAGTGACGATGCTGGCGGGTGACACCGGCATCGAATTGCGCGACTACCTGCTGCCAGCCCGCGCTGATCAGCGCCTGGTCAGTGAGGTCGGTGGGGGCGGTGAGGTGGGCGCTGCGGTTGAGCCAGATATCCGGCTCGGCGCCGCGGATGCGCATCAACAGCGAACCGCTGAGGTCCGGCGTCTGGCTCAGGCCCAGATAGGCCGCGTCCAGCAACTGCCAGCGGTGGTCGCCACGGCTCACCGAACTGGCGTCCTGGGCGAAGGGCGCGAAGCCCTCTTCGGCCAGCTGTTCAGGCGTCGGCAGGGCGCTGTGTTCCTCCTGCAGCAAGTGGATTTCATCCAGGGTCACCCGCAGGTCGGCATAGATGCCTTGCTCGGCGGCGCTGAGGTCGCGGCGGGCGTCCAGTTGGTGGCTGGGCACGGCGGCGATCTCCTGGCTTTCACCGCGCAAGGCCACCACCGTGCCGGCAACGGCGAGGATGATCAGGCACAACAGCAGGACATACAGGGTTTCGTGCCCGGCACCGGCCGGGCGCACGACTTGGGTTGTACGGCTCATTGGGGCTGGATATCCGCTTGGTCGATTTCCACCACGTGGCCGGGGCCGGCATCAAACAACACGTAGAACTCGGCGGAGGGTTTCTTGAAGGTCAGCTTCGAGTCTTCTCCCAGCTTGCCGGGCACCAGGATGGTCTCGTCGTAGCCGATCACGTCCAGGGTCACGCCGGGGGCACCGCTGCCATCGGAGAAACCACCGGTGCACTGGATCTGCTCGCCGGCGATTTCCTTGCATTCGCACATCGGGTTGTGGGCGAGGGCGACGGTACTGAAACCGGCACTGAGGATCAGCGCGCCAACGGTGCGGGCCAGTTGCGGCAAAGTCATGGTTTAACTCCTCGTTTTTTCAGCCAGTCGATGGTGGCCGGCGATGCCTGGCTCAAGGGAATGGAGGCCTGGTGCATGGCGCCGTCCCAGCCTTCCATGGTGATCCACACTTCGGCGTCCAGCGGGGTGCGCTCAGGGATCGGCAACGCGGCGCCCATGCGGTATGGGGTGCCAAAGAAAATCACCCCGGCCGCCCGCAGGCTGCGGGGCTTGCCGATACGCAGGTAGGTCGCCTTGACCTGGTCGATGCACGTGGCACACAGGGCAGCGTTGAAGGATTTCATCGGGCCTGCCGGGTCCGGGCGCGGCGGCTCGTTGCGTAGCTCGGCGAGCTTCAGGCTCCAGGGGCCGACCTGTACTTCGCCGATCTCCCGTTCGCCCAGGCCGCTGTCGCCGCGAAACAGTGCCGCGTCGGCAAAGTACTTGGGCATGAAGCCCAGGGGCACCAGCAACAGCAGGATATTGATGTGGAAGCGCCATTTGAGCCAGAAGGCCCGCAGGGGCGAGGGGGGTTGAACCGTCATGGCCTTGTTCATGGGTTGGCCTCCGTGGTCTCAGCCTGCAAGGCCTGGGTTTTCGCCGGTTGACGGGCTGCCTTGGCTTCGCGTTTCAGCGCATTGAGGGTGGCCAGGGCCGTGCGTTTGGTCCAGATCAGCAAGCCGCTCAAGACCATCATGCTCAGCACCAGGCCGAAGAAGGCCCAGATCAGCTTGATCCAGATCCCGCCAAAGTCCCCGGTGTGCAACGGGCGCATGGATTCGGTGACGAACTCCAGGGCCGAACGGTCGGACAGCAGGTGCGAGGCGGCGATTTCGCCGTTGTACGGGTTGATTTCCGCGGTCTGGAACATCAGCGGGTACCAGCCACGCCCGCCGATGCGCAGGTGGCTGTAGGCGTTGCTGGGCAGGCTCACGAAGCTGGCCTCAAGCCCGGGAATGCGCTGGGTGGCGATGTTGATCGCCTCGTCCAGGGGAATCATGGGCGCCGGTACGCCCGGGGCGGACATCGGCACTTTGTCGCGGGCAATCGCCGGGACGATCGGCTCGCTGGAAATGGTGATCTGGTTATCGCCCAGGATCGCCTGGATCAGGAACCAGGTGCCGGTGATCGAGATCACCGCGATAAACCAGATCGACCAGATGCCGCTCAACCGGTGGAAGTCGCCCCAGAAAATCCGCGCACCGTGACGAATGCGCAGGGTCGGCCTGAAAAAACCTTTCCAGAAACGCTTGTAGACCACGAGGCCGGTGACCAGCGAGGCCAGCAGCGGCAAGCCCAGCAGCGAGACCAGGTACCAGCCCCAGCTGTAGCCATTGGTGAAAGGCACCAGCCACCAGCCATGCAGGGCACGGGTAAATTGCTGGAAGTTGAACGATGGGCTGATGCCCTGGATCACCCCGGTGTATGGGTTGACGTAGACCTCCAGCGAGCGCCCGTCGGGGTAGCTGAGGTCGGCGCTGAGGGCGAAGTGCGATTCGTCCGGGCGGCTCAGGGATTCGACGATCACCTGGGGTTCGGCGCGCTTGATGGCGCCGATCACCTGGTCGTAGGTGAGCGGTTCGGCATCGTCCGACGGCTTGCTGGCGCGGATGTCCGGGTTGGCCAGCCAGACGATCTCCTGGCTGACCACCGCCAGGGTGCCGGTGACGCAGACGATCAGCACAAAGAACCAGATGGGCAATGCCAGCCAGCTGTGCACGAGAAACCAGAGTTTTGAGCGTGACTTCTTCGACATGTGAATGAGGGTCTTGATCGGAGGGAGGCGGTAAAGGCCCGGAAAACGCCACCCGTAGCTTTTGCTGACGCGAGCGGCTGTATCTAAGTTAAGACGGATGAGAAACACAAAACCCTAAGGCGGATATGAAAGTAAATGTTTCAGATACGCATTCATGCAACACGAAACATGTTCCGAGCCATCACCAAGGCGGGATTGATAGGGCGGGGGCGCTGCCTATGATGGGGTCATACCGTTGAGCGAGCCCCATAATGACTTCTGCCAGAACCCTCTACGACAAACACATCGATTCCCACACGGTGTGCCGCCTGGATGACCAGGGCCATGTGCTGCTGTACATCGACCGCCAGGTGATCAATGAATACACCAGCCCGCAAGCTTTCAGCGGCTTGCGCGAGGCGGGCCGTGGTGTGTGGCGGCCCGGTACGGCGCTGGCGGTGGTCGACCATGTGAACCCCACCACGCCCAAGCGCATAGCGACCATGCCGGATGCGGGCGGCGCGCGCCAGGTGTCGTACCTGGCGGAAAACTGCCTGGATTTCGGGATCGAGCTGTTGGATATCCTCGACAAGCGCCAGGGCATCGAACATGTGATCGCCCCGGAGCAGGGTTTTATCCTGCCGGGCATGGTGATCGCCGCCGGCGACAGCCACACCACCACCTACGGGGCCTTGGGCGCGTTCGGCTTTGGCATTGGCACTTCGGAAATCGAGCATTTGCTGGCCTCGCAAACCCTGGTCTACAAGCGTCTGAAAAGCCTGCGTGTGACCGTGGACGGCGAACTGGCCCGTGGGCTGACCTCCAAGGACGTGATCATGGCGCTGATCGGCAAGATCGGTGCCTCGGGTGCCACCGGCTACGCCATTGAGTTTTGTGGGTCGACCATCGATGCCTTGAGCGTCGAGGCGCGCATGACCATTTGCAACATGGCGGTGGAAGCCGGCGCACGTGGAGCGTTCATGGCGCCGGATGAAAAAGTCTTCGCTTACCTCAAGGGCAAGCCACGCGCGCCGAAGGGCGAGTTGTGGGAACGCGCCCTGGTGGGCTGGCGCCAACTGCACTCGGATGCCGACGCGGTGTTCGACCTCGAAGTGCAGCTGGATGCCAGCGCCCTTGAGCCGATGGTCACCTGGGGCACCAGCCCCGACCAGGCCGCCCCCATCGGCGCCCGCGTGCCGGACCCGCAAGACATCAGCGACCTGATCCTGCGCCAGGACATGCGCCGCGCCTTGAACTACATGGGCCTGGAAGCCGGCATGCCGTTGAGCGACATTGTGATCAGCCACGCGTTTATCGGCTCCTGCACCAACGCCCGTATCGAAGACCTGCGCGACGCCGCCAGCGTGGTGCGCGGCAAGCACGTGGCCGACCATGTGCGGGCGATGATCGTGCCGGGCTCCACCGAAGTGCGTGACCAGGCCGAAGCCGAAGGCCTTGCCGCGATCTTTATCGACGCCGGGTTTGAATGGCGCCAGTCGGGCTGCTCGATGTGCCTGGCGATGAACGACGACGTGCTGGAGCCGGGCGACCGCTGCGCTTCCAGCACCAACCGCAATTTCGAAGGCCGCCAGGGCGCGGGTGCCCGCACGCACCTGATGAGCCCGGCCATGGTCGCCGCTGCGGCCATCACTGGCCGGCTGACGGATATTCGCCACTTTGGAGACCGCACATGAGCTTGCAACCCTTCACTCGGATCACCGGCAAGGCGGCGCCGATGCTGGCGGCCAATATCGACACCGACGTGATCATGCCCAAGCAGTTTCTCAAGGGCATCGACCGCAACGGGCTGGATCGCGGGTTGTTCTTTGATTTGCGCTTTTTGCCCTCGGGTGAGCCTGACCCGCAATTTGTGCTGAACCAGCCGGCCTGGCAGGGCGCGAGCTTCATGGTAGTGGGGCCGAACTTCGGCTGTGGGTCCAGCCGGGAGCATGCGGTGTGGGGCTTGAAGCAGATGGGCATTCGCGCGTTGATCGGCAGCAGCTTTGCGGGGATTTTCTATGACAACTGCCAGCGTAACGGGGTGTTGTTGATCACGCTGGAGGAGGCGGTGTTGCAGCGGTTGGGGCAGATGGTGAGTCAGCCTGAGCAGGCGCAGATCAGTGTGGACCTGGAGGCGCAGGAGATCCTTTTGGCGGACGGGCAGGTGATTGCGTTCCAGATCGATACGTTGCGCAAGACTGCGTTGTTGTTGGGGTTGGATGCTATTGGCACGACGTTGCAGCGCAGTGAGCAGATCAAGGCGTTTGAGCGTGAGCATTTGGCGGCCAATCCTTGGCTCGGGTGATGGGGCTGTAGTTGCAGGTTGGCTGCTGCGCACTGCCTGCGTTCGGCCTCGGGCTGGATGGGGCAGTCAGATCAAAATCAAGAGCACAGCGGCCTCCC
>NZ_JACAQC010000016.1:0-19901 GCF_013385345.1 Pseudomonas sp. I8001 | reverse complement strand
AACAGATCTGCTTTTCTGTGGGAGCGGGCTTGCTCGCGAAAAACCTGAGAGCGCCGCGTTCATCCAGAATGCCCGCGTCATCGTTAACGACCTTCGCGAGCAAGCCCGCTCCCACATTTGGACCGTGCCCGCTTTAGCTTTTGATTTTGCTCTTCAACACTCAAGCCGGCCGGTAGGCCGCTGTAAGAGCAGAACCGTCAGCGGCCGTTACCGCAGCAACGGATATGTACTCAAACCCGGCACGCTAAATCGACAACCCCTTGAAGTGCTCCTGCAAAAACTCCACACACGCCCGCAACTTCCCGGAGTAGGCCAGCCGCGTCGGGTACACCGCCCACACGTTGGCGCTCTGGGTGTAGTCGTGCAGCACCTGCACCAGTTTCCCTTGCTCCAGCAGCGGTTTCACATCCCACATCGAACGCAGCAACACGCCGCGCCCGTCCAGGGCCCATTGCAAGACGATCTCGCCGTTATTCGACGACAACGGCCCGCGCACGCGCACGCTGTCCTGCACGCCATCGCGCTCCAGGTGCCAGATGCCAAACGCGTTGTCGCGCTCCTTGAGCACCAGGCAGTCGTGCTGTTCCAGGTCGCTCAAGTGCTGCGGCACACCACGGCGTTCGAGGTAGGCGGGCGCCGCACACAGCACCCGCCGGTTACTCACCAGCCGGCGACCGATGTGTTGCCCGGGGATGTCGTCGCCCACGCGAATCTCCAGGTCGAAACCCTCGCTGACGATATCCACCACCCGGTCGAACAGGTCCAGGCGAATCTCCAGGTCCGGGTATTGTTCGGCCAATAGCGACAAGGCCGGTGCCACATGGTTACGACCGAAACCGAAGCTGCTGCACAAATGCAGGTGGCCGCGCGGGCTGTCGTGGGCGTCGGAAAGCTCGTCGGACAACTGCTGGAGGTCTTCGAGAATCCGCACGGCCCAGCGCTGCACGCGCTCACCGTCTTCGGTCAGGGCGATACGGCGGCTGGTGCGGTGCAGCAGGCGGGTGGCGAGGGTGGTTTCGAGAATCTGGATACGCTTGCTGACGTAGGCCGGGGACAAACCCAGCTCGTCGGCAGCCGCAGCAAAGCCGGCCTTGCGGATCACGGTCAGGAATACCCGCAGGTCTTCAGGTAGGGGCACGGTATCTTTCTTGTTGTTCATCAGAAACAGGCATGGCGGCATGAACCGCCAGAATAGCACCGGTGTGGCGAGGGAGCTTCTGTGGTGAGGGCGCTTGCTGTGGCGAGGGAGCTTGCTCCCGCTGGAGTGCGTAGCGCTCCCAAAGATCTTGGGGCCGCTGCGCAGCCCAGCGGGAGCAAGCTCCCTCGCCACAGGGGATTGGTGTTTAAGGGTTACTCGGCGGCGATCTTCGCCTGGGCGGCGGCCCGTGCATGGCGGCCGTGCTTGAGGGCGATGGGCGCCATTTTCTCGCGATCCAGTTCACCTTCCCAGGCCGCCACCACCAGCGCCGCCACGGCATTGCCGATGATGTTGGTCAGTGAGCGGCATTCAGCCATGAACCGGTCCACACCCAGGATCAGCACCATCGCCGCCACCGGCACCGTCGGCACCACCGCGAGGCTGGCGGCCAGCGCGACAAAACCTGCGCCCACCACCGCACCGGCGCCTTTTGAGGTAAGCATCGCCACCGCCAGCAGGGTCAGTTGTTGCTCCAGCGTCAGGTCGATATTGGTCGCCTGGGCCAGGAACAGCACCGCCAGGGTCATATAGATGTTGGTGCCGTCCAGGTTGAAGGTGTAGCCGGTGGGCACCACGATCCCCACCACGCCTTTGGACGCGCCAAGGCTTTCAAGTTTCTGGATCAGTTGCGGCAGCGCAGATTCGGAGGAGCTGGTGCCCAGCACGATCAACAGTTCAGCCTTGATGTAGGTCAGCAGCTTGAAGATGCTGAACCCCACATACCGGGCGATGCTGCCCAGCACCACGGCGATGAAGAAAAACGCGGTGACGTAGAACGTGCCCACCAGTTTCAACAGCGGCAGCAGCGAGCCCAGGCCGTATTTGCCGATGGTGAAGGCGATGGCCCCGAAGGCCCCGATCGGCGCGACGCGGCTGATCATCCCGACGATGCGGAAGAACACTTCGCTGGCCTGGTTGATCACGCCGACCAGGGGCCGGCCCTTCTCGCCGATCATCACCAGCCCGAGGCCAAACAGCACCGACACAAACAGTACCGGGAGGATTTCGCCTTTGGAGAAGGCGTCGAAGAAGGTAGTGGGGATCACATGCATCAGGAACCCGGTGACGCCTTCGCCGTGTTCGGCCTGGCCGACAAAACCGGCGATGGCGGAGGTGTCGAGGGTCTTCACGTCGATATTGAAACCCACGCCGGGGTGCAGCAGGTGCGCGGCGAGGATGCCGATTACCAGGGCGATGCTGGAGACGATCTCAAAGTACAGCAGCGCCTTGCCGCCGACGCGGCCCACCTGCTTCACGTCGTGCATGCTGGTGATGCCGGAGACCACGGTGCAGAAGATGATCGGGCCGATGATCATCTTGATCAGCTTGATAAACCCGTCGCCCAACGGCTTGAGGTCGATGCCCACCTGAGGCCAGTGGTTGCCGATCAACACGCCCAGCACAATGGCGATGATCACCTGCACATACAGGGTTCCCAGCAGTTTTCTGATTGTCATTTTTATTATCTCGAGACGTTTTTTGGGCAAGCAGATCCCGTCGCAGGCTGTTTCAAGCCTGCGGGGCGGGATCGGTCAGGTCAGCGGTTCATAAAGGCTCAGCGAAGGAAGGTCAGGACTTCGCCGAGCAGCACTTCAGGGATTTCTTCTGCGATGTAGTGGCCGGCCGGCAGGGCCTTGCCACGTACGTCGGTCGCGACTTTCTGCCATTCCTTGAGGGGTTCGAAGCAGCGCCCGACGGTGCCTTCGGCGCCCCACATCACCAGCAGCGGCAACTCCAGGTGGTTGCCCTTGTCGATATCGGCGCGGTCGTGCTCAAGGTCGATGCCAGCGGCGGCGCGATAGTCCTCGCAGATCCCGGTGGCGGTGCCGGGCAGTTTCAGGCAACGCAGGTATTCGGCGAAGGCTTCATCGGTGAACGGCTTGAGCCCGGCACTGCGGCTGCCCATGACGCTGCGCAGGTAGAGTTCCGGGTTGCCTTCAATCAGGCTCTCGGGCAACGGCGCCGGGCGGATCAGGAAGAACCAGTGCCAGTAGGCGCGGGCAAAGGCTTCGTCGGTCTGGGCGTACATGGACAGGGTTGGTGCGATGTCCAGCAGCACCATGCGCTGCACGGCCTTGGGGTGGTCCAGAGCCAGGCGATGGGCGACGCGGGCGCCACGGTCGTGGGCCAGCACCGAGAACTCGTCGAAGCCCAGGGCTTTCATCAGCTCGACGCCGTCGCGGGCCATTTCGCGTTTTGAATAATTGGTGTGATGGTCAATGGCGGCGGGCTTGCTGCTGTCGCCATAACCGCGCAGGTCGGCGGCGACCACGGTGAAGTGTTCGGCCAGTTGCTCGGCGACCTTGTGCCAGATGACGTGGGTCTGCGGGTGCCCGTGCAGCAGGAGCAGGCCGGGACCCGCGCCGCCTTTGCGGTAGCTGATGTCCACACCGTTGACGTGGCGCTGGTCTTTTTGGAATCCGGCGAACATGGAATGACTCCTTGTGATGATTGCTTGCATCCTGAAATCACACGGCGCCCGGGGCAAGGGGGAAAGCGTGGAGGGGTTGTTCATGAAGTGTGTTGAAGCCCGATCTTTCAGGCAGTGCAGTTCAACGGTGGGAGCTGGCTTGCCTGCGATGCAGGCAACTCGATGTATCAGTCGCACCGAGGTGATGCCATCCCAGGCAAGCCAGTTCCTACCGTTGGGTTGTGTCGCCCAGGCGACTTCATCCTTGCTTGAACAACGCCTCGGCCCGCTGGCGAACTTGCGCCTCGGTCAAGTCCTCCTTGCGCGTGGCCAGGAACCACACATGCCCGAACGGGTCTTTCAGCGTCCCGGAACGGTCACCGTAGAACTGATCCTTGGGTTCTGAAATCGCCGTGCCGCCGGCCTTGATGGCCTGGGCGAACTGTTGGTCGACATCTTGCACATAGAGATGCAGGCACACGCTGGGGTGTTCTTTTCCCGGGCTGCCGAACGACATTTCGCCACAGGGCGAGGCCATCATGATCGCCGAATCGCCAATGCGCAGTTCGGCATGGCCGATCTTGCCGTCGGGCATGTCCAGGCGCATGACTTCGGTGGCACCAAAGGCTTGCTTGTAGAACTCGATGGCTTCAGCGGCTTTGTCGATGCCCAGGTACGGCGTGATGCTGTGGTAGCCCTCGGGAATGGGTTTAACGCTCATATCGTTCTCCTTGATGATGGTTGTGGAGGGACGGCTTTTTCACTATAGGCCACGTGCGCCGTGGCTTGCGGGCAGCCGACGAGGTGTTGCCCAGGCAACAGCAAACCGGCAGTTTGCTGCGCCAAGGGCGGTCTGCCGCGCGTATATCGGGAGCAAACCCTTGTGTTTGAAGGCCAGGCGCCTCAGGCACAGAAGCTGCAATGCCTCTGGCAAACCATTCGCCCGAGAGCGTTGTATGTCTGTACTGCCTGTATCTGCCGATTACCCGATTCACACGCCCCACGCCGAGTTGATCCGCGACGAGGCCCACGCACTGGCCGTTGCCCGCCGAGTCGCTGCCGTGTTGCTGGAACAGGACGCCGAGCGCGATCGCACCCGCCAGGTGCCTGCGGAGGTCGTCGACCTGTATTCCAACAGCGGTCTGTGGGGCATCAGCGTGCCCCGCGAGTTTGGTGGTGCCCAGGTGTCATACGCGGTGTTGGCCCAGGTGATTGCGATTATCTCGGCGGCCGACCCTTCGCTGGGGCAAATCCCGCAGAACCATTACTGCCTGCTGGAAGATATCCGCCTGCAAGGCACGCCCGAGCAGCAGGCGTACTTTTTTGGCCTGGCGCTGGAAGGGCATCGGTTTGCCAATGCGCTGTCGGAAACCGGCGGCAAGAACGTCCAGGACATCCAGGCGACCATTCGCCGGCAAGGCGATGGCTATGTGATCAACGGTCGCAAGGGTTATTGCACCGGTTCGCTGTATGCCCACTGGCTGGCGGTGCTGGCGCTGGATGAACAGCAAAATGCGCAATTGGCGTTCGTGCCGCGCGGCACTGAAGGCCTGGTGGTGGTCGACGACTGGGACAGCATGGGCCAACGCACCACCTCCAGCGGCACGGTGCTGGCCGAAGGCTTGAAGGTGCCGGCGTTCAATCTGTTTCCTACCCATCGCTCCTACGATTCGCCGACCCTGGCCGGGCCTTTCGCCCAATTGACCACCGCCGCCATCGACGCCGGCATCGCCCGTGCCGCGTTGCGTGACACGGTGCAGTTCGTCCGGCAATTCGCCCGTCCGTGGATCGATGCCGGGGTGGAGAACGCCAGTGAAGACCCGCTGACTATCATCCAGGTCGGCGCGCTGGATATTCGCCTGGAAGCGGCGGAAGCCTTGTTGGAGCGGGCCGGCAAGGCCCTGGACGCCGCGCGCCCGGCACCTGATGAAGACAACGTTGCCCACGCCTCCCTGGCTGTCGCGCGAGCCAAGGTACTGACCACTGAAATCGCCATTGAAGCCAGCAACAAGCTCTTCGAACTCGGCGGCACCCGCTCCACCTTGAAGAAGCACAACTTCGACCGTCACTGGCGCAATGCGCGGGTGCATACCCTGCATGACCCGGTGCGCTGGAAGTATCACGTGGTGGGCAACTGGCTGCTCAACGGCGCCAAGCCACCGCGTCACGATTGGTCTTGACCCATGGCCGAGCTGTTTAAAAACATCTATTGGGCCGACATCGGCCAAGCCTGCCTGGAAACCCTGAGCATGCTCAGCGCGGCCCTGGGTTTTACCGTGCTGCTGGGGTTGCCGCTGGGGGTGCTGTTGTTCCTCACCGGCAAGCGCCAGTTGCACGAAACCCTGGTGGTGTATCGGGCGCTGTCGGTGGTGGTCAACGTGCTGCGCTCGCTGCCGTTCATCATCCTGCTGATTGTGCTGATCCCGGTGACTACCTTGCTGGTGGGCACCTCCCTGGGCGTGGCCGGCACCATTCCGCCGTTGGTGGTGGGCTGTACGCCGTTCTTTGCGCGGCTGGTGGAAACCGCCTTGCGCGAAGTCGACCGTGGCGTGGTGGAGGCCACCCAATCCATGGGCGCCAGCACCTGGCAGGTGATCCGCCACACGCTGTTGCCGGAAGCCCGGGGCGGGCTGCTGGCAGCGGTCACTGTCACCGCGATTGTGCTGGTGGACTACACCGCCATGGCCGGGGTGATCGGTGGCGGTGGCCTGGGCGACCTGGCTATCCGCTACGGCTATCAGCGTTTCCAGACCGACGTGATGGTGGTCACCGTGTTGCTGCTGTTGGTGCTGGTGCAGGCCCTGCAGATGACCGGTGACCGTTTGGTGGCGCATTACAGCCGCCGTTGATTCCTATAACTAATGCCTTCGGAGCAACCATGAAAAAATCCCTGGCCATCTTGGCCGCTGTCTTGTCCTTCAATGCCGTTGCCAACGAGACGCTGGTCGTCGGCGCCACGCCCGTGCCTCACGCCGAGATCCTCGAGTTCGTAAAGCCGGTGCTGGCCAAGGAAGGCGTGGACCTGCAAATCAAGGTCTTCACCGATTTCATCCAGCCCAACCAGCAACTGGCGCTGAAGAACATCGACGCCAACTACTACCAGTACCGGCCATTCCTGGATGACTACAACAAGACCCGGAATACCAACCTGGTGCCGGTGGTCGGTGTGCACATCGAGCCTTTCGGCGCGTACTCGACCAAGATCAAAAATATCTCGGAGTTGAAAGACGGCGCGACAGTGTCGATCCCCAACGACCCGGTCAACACTGGCCGCGCCTTGGTGCTGCTGGACGAAGCCGGCCTGATCAAGCTCAAGGACCCGAGCAACACCCTGGCCACGCCGCGGGATATCGTTGAAAACCCCAAGCACCTGAAAATTCGTGAACTGGAAGGTGCGTTGCTGGCCCGCTCGGTGAGCCAGGTGGACCTGGCGTTCGTGTTTGCCAACTACGCCCTGGAAGCGGGGATCGACACCAACAGCGCGTTGATCGTCGAGAAGGGCAAGAGCCTGTACGTGGAGTACCTGGTCGCGCGCCCGGACAACATCAATGACCCTGGCATCCAGAAACTGGCCAAGGCGTTGAACTCCGATGAAGTGCGCCAGTTCATCCTGACCCGCTATAAAGGCCAGATTGCCCCGGGATTCTAAGTCTGACGGCGATCAAAATGTGGGGGCGGGCTTGTGTGGGAGCGGGCTTGCTCGCGAAGGCGGTGGATCAGCCACTGCATCTGGCGACTGACACCCCGCTTTCGCGAGCAAGCCCGCTCCCACATTGATCGAGTTTTACCCCGCCATTATGTGGACGGCTCCAAGAGTTGTGCCCCAGGCCCGCGCTCACCCAGTACGTCGTCGTGATTGCGCAGCGGGCACGCCTCCAGCGACAGGCACCCGCAGCCAATACAGCCATTGAGTTTGTCCCGCAGCAACATCAGTTTTTCGATGCGCTGGTCCAGGTCCTCACGCCATAGCGCAGACAGGCGCTCCCAATCGGCAGCGTTGGGCGTGCGGCCATCGGGCAAGGTTTGCAGCGCGTCATGGATCGTCGCCAGGGGAATGCCCAAACGCTGGGCAATCTTGATCACCACCACCCGGCGCAACACATCCCGCGGATAGCGCCGCTGGTTGCCGGCGTTGCGGTGGCTCTTGATCAACCCCTTGGTTTCATAAAAGTGCAGCGCGGTAACCGCCACGCCACTGCGGGCTGCCAGTTGGCCGACGGTGAGTTCTTTGGTGACCATGAAAAAGCCCTTGACCTTGACTTAACTAGAGGTTTTACCCTGCGTGGCATCGAATCGCAAGATTGTGCCTACAGTGAGAGGGGAATGTTCATGCAGGTATTAGAGAAGAGTCTGAGTTTTACCCAGATGGTCGAATTCCACATCGAGCCTCAGCAGCAATCCGCGTTGGTAGCCGCCCTGTCATCGCAAAGCGAGCGCCTGGCCCAGGGCCATGGTGGCTTTATCAATGCCAGCGTGCAGGTCAGCGATGATGGGCGCCGGGTGCTCAGCTACCTGCAATGGCGCTCCCGCGAGGAGGGGGAAGCGGCCTTCAAGTGTTTTGAGCACGGTGAGGAAGACTTCTGGACGCTGATCCGCGCCCACCAGGCCACGGCAGTGACCTTCGGTTCGTTCCAGGTGCTGCGCAGCATCGAGCGCAGCCATGACAACGCTCTGCACTGCCGCCTAAATTGACAGGTGCAGCATGCGCTCGCCCTGTACGTTTTCGCCGGGGCGTCGCTTGTTCACCGCCAGCTCGCCGATCTTGATCAAGCGGGTACGTGTGACGTTGCGGCTCAGGCCCAGCAGGTTGGCGGTGTGCACCTGGTTGTAATGGCTGAAGCGGTAGGCGGCGCGCAGCAGCGCATCCTCGACCTTTTCATGCAGGGCCCCGGCCTGTTCCTCGAAGAGCTTTTGAAAGGCGCGTTCCAGCAGGGCTTCGGCGCTGTTGTCGGTGCCGTGCTGGCTGTCGTCCTGACGCTCGATGCGCATGTTCGACAGGCGCAGGTCGTCGCGCTCGATCACCCCGTTGCGGCAGATCAGCAGGGTGTGGTGGATCACGTTTTCCAGCTCGCGGATGTTGCCCGGCCAGCTGTAGCTTTTGAGTTTCTGCTCGGCCTCGCGGCTGATGGTGATCGGGCCGTAACCCAGGCGCTGGCTGTAGGCTTCGATGAAATGCCGGGTCAGTGGCAGGATGTCACCGGGCCGATCCCGCAGGGGGCTGAGTTCGAGGCTGACCACGTCTAGGCGGTAGTACAGGTCTTCGCGGAAATGCCCGGCATTGATGGCTTTCTCCAACTGAACGTTGGTGGCCGCCAATACCCGCACGTCGATGGGAATGCTTTTGCGTGAGCCCAGGCGCACCACTTCGCGTTCCTGCAGTACCCGTAGCAGCTTGACCTGGATCGCCATCGGCAAGTCACCGATTTCATCGAGGAACAAGGTGCCGCCGTCCGCCTCTTCGAACCAGCCGGCCTTCGCGCTGAGGGCGCCGGTGAAGGCGCCTTTCTCATGGCCGAACAGCTCGGCTTCCACCAGGGATTCGGAAAACGCGCCGCAGTTCACGGCCACGAAGGGCCGGTTGCGCCGGGCGCTGAGGTTGTGGATATGGCGCGCCACCAGCTCTTTACCGGTGCCGGTTTCGCCGATGATCAACACGCTGGCTTCGCTGGGCGCGACTTGCTGGATGTGCGCCAGCAGCGCCTGGGATTTGGGGTCTTCGAAGACCTGGGCCGTGGCGCGGATCGAGGTCGCAAGAGCGGGCGAGGGCGGTAAGGTTAAAAGCTGCATGGGCACCTCTTCTAGGAGTAGAACGTGGGAATCGGCAGGGACTGGTTCAACGCCCAGTCCCCCAGTTCGTGGAGCTTGTAGTCCACCGGGTCGTGCAAGGTTTGCGTGCGCAGGTTGCGCCAGTGCCGGTCCAGGCGCAGCGAGGCGTGGGTGGAGCGCGCGCCGGTGACTTCGAACAGGCGGCTGCACAGCTCCAGGCCGTTGCGGGTGGCAGCGACCTTGGCCGTGGCGATGGCGATGGCCAGCTCGCCGCGCTCGCTTTCACTGAGGCTCGGGCCCTTGGCCCAGGCCTGGTCCAGCAGTTCGGCGGCGCGTTCCACCAGCAGGCGCACGCCTTCCAGCGCGACCCAGAATTCGCCGTAGTGGTTGAGCACGTACGGGTCCTGGCGAATGTCCTGCACCGTGGATTTATGCCAGGGCCGGGTTTCGGTCAGGGTGTAATTCCGGGCTTCGGCAAACGCGCCTTCGGCGATGCCGAGGAACATATGGGTGAAGGTCAGTTGAGCGATCAGCGGGCGCAGGCAGGCGAAGGGCGTACTCAGCGGGCCGGGATCGAGGAGCAATTCCGACTCTTCCACGCGTACCCGTTCGAAGCTGGCGCTGCCGCTGTCGGTCTGGCGCTGGCCGATGTTGTTCCAGTCATTGTGCAGGGTGATGCCACTGCGCCCGCTGGGGATGGCCGCGATCAGCAGCTTGCCGCCGGCGCTTTCATCCACCGCCGAGGCGATCAGCATTTCCGAGTCGCTGGCACCGGAGCAAAAGCTCTTCTTGCCGGAGAATTCGCGCCAGCCGTTGTAGGCCTTGACCACTGTGCGCGTGTCCAAGGGGTTGAGGGCGTTGCCCCAGAACCAGTTCTTGCGCGCGGTTTGTTCGAACCAGGGTTGCCATTGCTCCGGGCGTGAGAACAGGCGAACGGTGGCGAGCATCAGGTGATGAAAACCGAAGACGTGGGCGATAGAGCTGTCGACCTTGGCGAATTCGCGCACGATCTCCAGGGTTTCGCTCCAGCGGGCGCCGAGGCCGCCGTATTGGGTGGGAATGCTCAGGGCCAGCAAGCCGCTTTGGCGCAGGGCGTCACGTTCGGTCTTCGGTGTGCCGCCGCGCTCGTCGCGTTCGACGGCAGTGAGGGCAAATTCGGCGGCCAGCAGTTTGGCGGTCTGCAAGGGTGAGGGCAGGACGCTGTTGGGTTTGGCTGTCACGCGGTATTCCTCATGGTGTGCCGGGGCGTGCCCCGGCAGACGGCAGGTCAGGCCTTGGCTTTTGCCGGCAGGACGTCGTTGGCAATCATTTCGCCGAACGGCCCGGTGAGGTTGGTGACGCCGCGCCCGGCCAGGCTGGCGTAGGGTTCCGGCAGCAGCGGGAACACCAGTTCGGCAAAGCGATACGCCTCTTCCAAGTGCGGGTAGCCGGAGAAGATGAAGCTTTCGATGCCCAGGTCTGCGTATTCCTTGATGCGCTCGGCGACTTGCTGAGGGTTGCCCACCAGGGCCGTGCCCGCGCCGCCACGTACCAGGCCGACGCCGGCCCACAGGTTGGGGGCGATTTCCAGGTTGTCGCGGCGCCCGTCGTGCAGGGCGGCCATGCGCCGCTGGCCTTCGGAGTCAAAGCGCGAGAAGGATTTTTGCGCGGCGGCGATGGTTTCGTCGCTGATGTGCTCGATCAGTTTGGCTGCGGCTTTCCAGGCGTCTTCTTCGGTTTCGCGCACGATCACATGCAGGCGAATCCCGAATTTGACGGTGCGCCCGTGGCGGGCGGCGCGCTCACGCACGTCGGCGAGTTTCTCGGCGACGGCGGCCGGTGGTTCGCCCCAGGTCAGGTACACGTCCACCTGTTCGGCCGCGAGGTCGTGGGCGGCGTCCGAGGAACCGCCGAAGTACAGCGGTGGATATGGCTTCTGCACCGGTGGGTAAAGTGCCTTGGCGTTCTGCACGCGCAGGTGTTTGCCTTCGAAATCCACCGATTCGCCCTGCAACACGCGGCGCCAGATCTTCAGGAATTCGTCGGTCACTTCGTAGCGTTCGCTGTGATCGAGGAAGCTGCCGTCGCCGCGGTTTTCGTCGGGGTCGCCGCCGGTCACCACGTTGATCAACAGGCGGCCACCGGACAGGCGGTCGAGGGTGGCGGCCATGCGTGCGGAGACGGTTGGCGAGATGATCCCCGGGCGAATCGCCACCAGGTAACGCAGGCGTTCGGTCAACGGCACCAGCGCCGAGGCAATCACCCAGGAGTCTTCGCAGGAGCGGCCGGTGGGAATCAGCACGCCGTGGTAGCCGAGGTTGTCGGCGGCCTGGGCGACTTGTTTCAAATAGTTGAGGGTGACCGGGCGAGCACCCTGGGTGGTGCCCAGGTAGTGGCCGTCACCGTGTGTAGGCAGAAACCAGAAAACATCCATGACAAATCCTTAAGCGATTTTCAGCAGAGAGGTGGGATGCGCGGCAAACAACGGCGCGGCGCGTTCTGCAGCAAGGCGAATGCGGGCCTTCAAGGGCTCACTGGTTATGTGGTAATCGGTGAAATCGGCCTCGGTGGCGTATACGCCAATGGGCAAGGTCAGGGCCTGGAAGAAACTGAACAGCGGGCGCAACTGGTGATCGAGTACCAGGGCGTGGCGTTCGCTGCCGCCGGTGGCCGCCAGCAACACCGGGGTGTTGATCAGGGCGTTGAGGTCGACCAGGTCGAACAGGTGCTTGAGCAGGCCGGGGTAGGAGCCGCGATACACCGGCGCGGCAACGATCAGCAAGTCGGCCTGTTCGATGGCCTGCAGTTGCGCTTCGACGTCGGCGGGCAATTCCTGGCGCGACAGTGCGCCGCCCAGCGGTCGGGCAATGTCGCCCAATTCGATCAGGGTGGCCTGGATCGGCAATTGATCGGCCAGTTCGGCCAGCACCGCCTGGGTCAACACCAGGGTGCGGGACGGACGCCAGGTTCCGCCGGAGAGGGCAACGACATTCAGTGGACGGGTCATCAACAGTTCCTTTTTCAACAGTGGCTCAGGGCAAGAGCAGTAGCAGGGCTTGAGCAAGAGCTGTACCAAGCTGTGCAGCCCTTGACTGGCGTGGCCTCTGTGCCAGGTGTTGGAAAATGGTGGTGTTGTCTGCCTGGTGTTTTGTTGAATGACTGTTGCCTGGGCAACAGTTGCCAGGCGAACAGTGGCGTGAGTGTTGAGGCCATTTATAGAGGGTTGTGTTTATTCCGTAAATGAACGTATTTCCATATTTATAGACCTAAATGGAATATATGGCGCGACTATCAGAAGTGTCGCAAAGGTTGATAGCGACTATCACGGCTGATGATTTTTCACCGTGCAGGTGCGGGAGTAGCCTGTACTCATTGACTTCAGCCCGTTTCGCAGGACCTTCGCCATGAACCGTTTTCTCGCCATTTCCGTATTGCTTGTCACCTCAGTCCTTGCCGGTTGTGCGACACATTCGTCGCCCGAACTGCGTGGCTACTCGGCCGAGGAGAGCAAGGAACTGGCGCTTGAAGCCCTGAGCCGTCGAGGCCTGTCATTTGATGAATACCAACAGAAGAAAGCCGACCTGACCGGCCAGCCACAGAACACCTTCGGTTTCGACCGTCAGGGTGAGATGAATGCCGAGCGCAGCATGACGCTGCACGGTCGCCCCAGTTGAGTCAGTGGCGAGGTCTGAAAAGCCCGAGGTTTCCCACAGGAACCTCGGGCTTTTTGTTTGCCATCCGTTTCCCGGAGCCTGTTAAGCTGAATTTCAGGAGCGTTCCTACGCACTTTTAAATAAAGTGGTCTTTCTTTAACGGCACGGGATCAGGTAAACCATCTTCCTTCCTGATTGCGGCCCCTGAGACGTTGTTCTCGGGAACCTGCTCTGCGAGTCTTTAACGTCATGAATAAACGTCCGCTGTATTTCGACTACGCCGCCACCACGCCGGTGGATGAGCGGGTCATCCAGGTGATGGTTGAGTGTCTGGGCTTCAATGCCAACTTCGGCAACCCTGCGTCCAGTTCCCACGCGTTCGGCCAACAGGCCCGGCAAACGGTTGAGCAGGCACGGGGCCAGGTGGCTGAGTTGGTCGGCGCCGAGCCGGCACAGATTGTCTGGACCTCCGGTGCCACCGAGTCCAACAACCTCGCCATCAAGGGCGTTGCCCAGGCGCGCGGCGTGGCCGGCGGGCACATCATCACCAGCCAGATTGAACACAAGGCCACGCTCGACACCGCTCGCCAGTTGCAGGAAGCCGGGGTTGCCGTGACGTACCTGGTGCCGGACGCCGAGGGTTTGATCAGTGTCGAGGCGGTGAGCGAAGCATTGCGTGAGGACACCTTCCTGGTGTCGCTGATGCTGGTGAACAACGAGCTGGGCACTCTTAACGATATCCGGGCGATTGGCGCACGCGTGCGCGAGCATGGCGCGCTGTTTCACGTGGATGCGGCGCAGGGCGCAGGCAAGGTCGAGATTGACCTGGCCGAATGGCCAGTGGACCTCATGTCATTTTCCGCACACAAACTCTATGGTCCCAAGGGTATCGGCGCGTTGTACGTCGGCCCACGTGCGCAGCAGAAAGTGCTGGCGCAGATTCACGGCGGCGGCCATGAAGGTGGTTTGCGTTCGGGCACCCTGGCAACTCACCAGATTGCCGGCATGGGTACCGCGTTTGCCCTGGCGGCAGCGTCCTTTGCTGAAGAAAAGGCGACCATCGTTGCCTTGCGCGAGCGCCTGCTGGAACAGCTGAATACAATTGCCGGGGTGCGCCTCAATGGCAGCCTTACCCAACGCATTCCCCACACCCTGAGCCTGACGTTCAGCGAAGGCGAGTTCAATTCCGCCGCCTTGAGCGCGGGCATTGCCTTCTCGGCCACTTCGGCCTGCAATTCGGCGAGCAATGCACCGTCCCATGTGCTTATGGCGCTGGGCCATGACGCCCGCAGCGCAGGTCGCACCATTCGCTTGAGCCTCGGGCGGTTTACCACCGAGCAGGATATCGATCAGGCGGTACAGTTGATCAAGGCGGCACTGGCCAGCGCACCGGCGTTCTGGGCCGTTTGACCCCATAACAATTATTAGTGGTTAGCAGGAGACACGATGAGCACACAGCCTTTGACCCATGGAACGGTTCCCCAGCGCCTGGCGCACACCCGCGAACTGATGAGCCGCGAGGGCATTCATGCCCTGTTGGTGCCGTCGGCGGACCCGCACTTGTCCGAATACCTGCCGGGTTACTGGCAGGGCCGTCAGTGGTTGTCGGGTTTCCATGGGTCGGTGGGCACGCTGATTGTTACTGCGGATTTTGCCGGTGTATGGGCAGACAGCCGCTATTGGGAACAGGCGACCAAGGAACTCAAGGGCAGTGGTATCGAGTTGGTCAAGCTGCAACCCGGCCAGCCCGGGCCGCTGGAATGGCTCGCGGAGCAGACGCCGGAAGGCGGCGTGGTAGCCGTTGATGGTGCGGTCATGGCCGTGGCCTCGGCGCGCACCCTGGGCAGCAAGCTGGAGGCACGTGGTGCACGCTTGCGCACGGATATCGACTTGTTGAATGAAGTCTGGCAAGACCGTCCAACCTTGCCGAACCAACCGATCTATCAACATCTGCCACCCCAGGCCACCGTCAGCCGTGGCGAGAAGCTCGCAGCCCTGCGTGCCAGCTTGACGGAAAAGGGGGCCGACTGGCATTTTATCGCGACCCTGGATGACATTGCCTGGCTCTTTAACCTGCGGGGTGGCGACGTTTCGTTCAACCCGGTGTTTGTCTCGTTTGCCTTGATCGGCCAGCAGCAGGCGACGCTGTTTGTGGCCCTGAGCAAAGTCGACGCCGAGCTTCGCGCGGTGCTGGAACAGGATGGCGTGACCCTGCGCGATTACAGCGAAGTCGCAGCGGCGTTGAAGGACATTCCTTCGGGCGCGAGTGTGCAGGTCGACCCGGCCCGGGTGACCGCCGGCTTGCTGGAAAACCTGGGCAGTGGCGTCACGCTGATCGAGGGGCTTAACCCGACCACCTTGGCCAAATCGCGCAAGAGCCTGGCGGACGCCGAGCACATTCGCCAGGCCATGGAGCAGGATGGCGCGGCCCTGTGTGAATTCTTCGCCTGGCTCGACAGCGCGTTGGGCCGTGAGCGCATCACCGAACTGACCATTGATGAGCACCTGACGGCAGCGCGTACCCGTCGTCCGGGTTATGTGTCGCTGAGCTTCAATACGATTGCCGCATTCAACGCCAATGGCGCGATGCCGCACTATCACGCGACTGAAGAAGAACACGCGCTGATCGAGGGCGATGGCTTGCTGCTGATCGACTCGGGTGGCCAATACCTGGGCGGCACGACCGATATCACGCGGATGGTGCCTATCGGGACGCCAAGCGAAGAGCAGAAGCGCGACTGCACGCGGGTGCTCAAAGGTGTGATTGCCTTGTCCCGCGCGCATTTCCCCAAGGGCATTCTTTCGCCGCTGCTGGATTCCATCGCCCGTGCGCCGATCTGGGCCGAGGGTGTGGACTACGGCCACGGTACCGGTCATGGCGTCGGCTATTTCCTCAATGTGCATGAAGGCCCGCAGGTGATCGCCTATCAAGCCGTCGCGGCGCCGCAAACGGCAATGCAGGCCGGCATGATTACCTCCATCGAGCCCGGCACTTACCGTCCGGGCCGCTGGGGTGTGCGCATCGAGAACCTGGTGTTGAACCGTGAAGCGGGCAAGACCGAGTTTGGCGAGTTCCTCAAGTTCGAGACACTGACACTGTGCCCGATCGACACCCGTTGCCTGGAGCCGTTATTGCTGACGGTGGAGGAGCGCCAGTGGTTCAACGATTACCACGCACACGTCCGTGAGCGCCTGAGCCCGCTGCTCAGCGGTGCAGCGCTGGAGTGGTTGCAGGTGCGCACGGCTGCGATCTAGCCCAGCGCTTCGCGCACAAAGTCCAGGCGATCCTGGCCAAAGAACAACTGGTCGCCGACGAACATACTGGGGGCACCGAATACGCCACGCTGAATCGCGTGTTCGGTGTTGTCCTTGAGGGTTGTCTTGACTTCGTCATCGTTGGTCAGCGCCAGGACTGCTTCAGGATCAAAGCCGTGTTCGGTCAGCACTGCGGCTACCACAGACAGGTCTCCCAAGTGTCGGCCCTCGACCCAGAGTGCGTGGAACAGGCAGTCGATGAAGTCGAGAAAGCGTTCGGGCTGGCGCATTTGGACGCCGGTGACCGCACGCATCAGCATTAATGTGTTGATGGGAAAGTGCGGATTGAACTTGAGCGGAACGTGGTAGCGCTGGGCGTAGCGTGCCAGGTCCTGGAACATGTAGCGACCTTTGGCGGGAACGGTGGCCGGTGATGCATTGCCGGTGGCCTTGAACACCCCGCCCAGCAGCATTGGCTTGTAAATCAGCTGGGTGCCGGTTGCAGCGCACAGGCCTGGAAGTTGGGTGTAGGCCAGATAGGTGGCAGGGCTGCCGAGGTCGAAGAAAAATTCTACTGTTTTACTCATGCTGGATACTCGCAGTTTATTGTTATGGGGCGCGCTTACCAGGGTTCATTCCAGGGGCGCAGGTCCAGCTCGAAGGTCCAGGCGTCCCGGGGCTGGCTGTGCAGGTACCAATAGTTATCGGCGATGTGGTCCGGATTGAGAATGCCGTCCTGATCCTTGAGGGCGTATTTTTGCGGGAAGTTGTCGCGGATGAAGTCGGTGTCGATGGCGCCATCCACGACGACGTGGGCGACGTGGATATTCCGTGGGCCCAGTTCGCGAGCCATGCTTTGCGCCAGTGCACGGATCCCGTGTTTGGCTCCAGCGAACGCGGCAAAGCCGGCGGCGCCACGCAACCCGGCCGTGGCACCGGTAAACAGGATGGTGCCGCGGTTACGGGTGACCATGCGCTTGGCCACTTCCCGCGCGTTGAGGAAGCCTGAGAAACAGGCCATCTCCCAAATCTTGAAGTACTTGCGGGCGGTTTCTTCCAGGATGCTGCACGGCACATTGGCGCCGATGTTGAACACGAAGGCTTCGATGGGGCCCAGCTCGGTTTCAATCCGCTCGATCAGCGCGATAACGTCTTCTTCCTTGCGGGCATCGCAGGCAAAGCCATGCGCCTCGCCACCTGCTGCGTGGATGCTATCCACCAAGGGTTGCAGTTTATCGGCGCTGCGCCGGGTGACGCAGGCGACGTAACCCTCACGGGCGAAACGCTTGGCGATGGCACCACCTGTGGCATCGCCGGCACCCACTACCAGTACGATTTTCTTGTTGTTCGTCATGGGAGATCCTTTAGTAAACGATCGTTTGCCAAACGAACGTTATGCTACGATCCAGCAGGCGTCAAGCTGACAGCACAGTGGAGGAAGCGATGCGATATTCGGCTAGTCACAAGCAGCAAACCAGGGAAAAGCTTCTGAACAGCAGTGCGGCACTGGCGAAGAAAGAGGGTTTTGCCAGTGTCGGGGTGGATGGCTTGATGAAGGCCATTGGCTTGAGTGGCGGTGCGTTTTATAGCCACTTCGCTTCGAAGGATGAATTGTTCAGTTCGATTGTCGAGCGTGAATTGAGCCACAGCCTTGAGCGATTGAATGGCGACGGGGTGCAAAGCCGTGAGCGGCTGGATCGCTGTTTGAAGTTCTACCTGAGCATGGCCCATGTGGAGCAATCCGAAGCCGGATGTGCGTTGCCGAGCCTGGGGGCGGAGATTGCGCGATCTGATGTGGCCGTTCGTCAACAGGCGCAGGACTGGATTTGCCGATTGCAGGTGGGGTGGGCAGCAACACTGGGCAGCGAGGCCCTGGCGTGGTCGATTCTGTCGCAATGCATCGGCGCCCTGGTGGTGGCGCGGATGATGGTCGACCCGCAGGTGCAGGCACAGGTCCTGTCATCGAACTACGAGGTGCTCAGCCAGCAGCTGTCGAGGCTGTGAGGTCATCGACAGTTACTTGCAGATGACAATCATGCTTCGGCTTGTGTAGCCGGCGGGGTTAAGACCGAACGGGTAGTCGCCTGGGTCTTCGGCGTTGTCCCCCGACTTGGCGATGACTTTATAGCCTTTGGCGCCACACGAATTAGCTGCACTGGCGTAGCACTGGTCCCAGGAAGAGGACAGGCCTGAGCAGTTGATATGCAGGCCCTTCTTTCCCCGTTTTACTTCGGTCTTGGTGGTCGCGGCACAACCTGCAATTGCCACAATCATGAACAGCATCAAAATTCGCTTCATTACTATCCTTAATAGCCGCCTCGCTTAAGTGCACGAAGCTGGCTTTGCTCGCTCTCGAGTGTAGCGTTCATGATGTCCTTATCGAAAATCTCCATGAATGACACTGGGTTACGACCTAAACATGGCCTAATTGAGCGGCAAATGCCATAGCTACGTCAAATCCTGAATCAATCGGCTGGAACGAGTGGTTTTGATTCGTTACGCATGGTCAAGGTTGCACCCACCGAGGCCAGGATAATGCAGGTGATGGCCAGCCATTGCGCCAGGGACAAGTGCTCTTGAAGGAAAAACAGCCCGGACAGGGCGCCGAACGCGGGTTCGATACTCATCAGGGTTCCGAACGTGCGGGCTGGCAGGCGAGTCAGGGCGACCATCTCCAGGGTGTAGGGCAGGGCGGTGGATAAAACCGCGACACCAATGGCGATCGGGATCAGCGAGGGTGTGAGGAGTGCGGCGCCCGCGTGGACGATACCTATCGGTGCAACAAACAACGCTGCAATCATTACGCCGAGGGCCGCAGTCTGAACGCCATTGTCGGCGCCGGCCTTTTGGCCAAACAGAATGTAGAGTGCCCAGCACGCACCTGCGCCGAGTGCATAGGCGGCGCCTGTGAGGTCAATGCCGCTGCTGGCTTCGCCCACTGGGATCAATAGCAGAAGTCCGACAATCGCCAAGGCTATCCAGAGAAAGTCTACGGCGCGTCGCGAAGCGTAGATGGCGACTGCCAGTGGGCCGGTGAATTCGAGGGCTACTGCAATTCCCAGCGGAACGGTGCGCAGCGACATATAGAAGAGGAAGTTCATTCCCCCCAGCGCCATCCCGTAGACGATCACCGTCTGCAACGACTTGGCTGTCAGCTTGGCGCGCCATGGGCGTAAAAGGAGCAGCATGATCACACTGGCGAAAATCAGGCGCAGGGTGGTGGTGCCCTGGGCGCCCACGATGGGGAACATGCTTTTGGCGAGTGAGGCGCCTGATTGAATAGAGGCCATGGCAATGAGTAGCAGGCCGACCGGAAACAGTGTCGAAGCCAGGCTACGCGGGGAAGTGGTCATTGAGGGTATTCGTCCGAGGTCGTATTGAAAGAAACCGAGTGGCTATGATGCTTAACTGTCAAGCGTTGAGCAATATATTGCTCAGTTAGTTAACGGTTCCTTCCTATATAGACGAATTCCGTGATTGTCGGGATGGATTGATAGAAAAGCTGAATTAAGGGTTGACGGCAGATTCTGGAAGTCTATAATTCGCCCCACTTCCGGCGCAGTCGAAACGAAAAACTCCTTGGTAAACAAGGAGTTATGTAGGTTTCGACGGCGAGCTGCTTCAGATCATCGAGGCCCAG
>NZ_JACAQC010000015.1:147346-147491 GCF_013385345.1 Pseudomonas sp. I8001 | reverse complement strand
TGTACCGAGGTGTCTGCATCGCCGGCAAGCCAGCTCCTACAGAAAAACAGAACCACCCCCACCCGTAGCAGCTGTCGAGCGCCAGCGAGGCTGCGTGCTTTTGATCTTGATCTGCGGGCCCCATTAACCACGATGGCCGCAAGTA
>NZ_JACAQC010000015.1:52765-147211 GCF_013385345.1 Pseudomonas sp. I8001 | reverse complement strand
GTTACCGCAGCAACGGATATGTACTCAATCAATCAATCAATCAATCAAACCACTCCCCCCGCTCAAGAAACGTATTCCGAATCATCTCCACCACCCACCCCACCTCCAGCGGATGCCGCACATCAGCACTCACCCCCATCCAGACCTGCCGCTGCATCCCCTCCAGAAACACCCCATCCAACGCCGTCAACCCACGATCAAAACAACTCATATACCGCGGCAACAACCCAATACACGCACTGCACCGAATCATCTCCAGCATCAGCGGATACGCTTCCACCCGCACCACCCCCGCCAGCCGCTGCTCCACCAGGCTATTCCACGGCCGCAGCGCCTCCACCTGCCGGTCCGGCTGCCACTGCACCAACATATAATCCGCAAGGTCTTCAATGCTGTCCGGCCGCACTGCCAACCGCGAATACCGCTTGGCAATATGCGGCGAATAATCCAACCGCGCCAACACCTCTGGCGCCCCAATGGCAAAACTCGGCCCCGCCCCCGGCGAATCCATCCCCGACAACCACACCACCACATCCGCATCCAGCGCCTGCAACCCCAACTCGCTGTCGATGGAAATGATCTCCAGCCGCACACTCGCATTGCGCCGCAACAGCGCAATCAGGTCCCGCCCCAGAATGTCATGCAGGATCGACTCGGCAACCGCCAGCCGAATCAACGGTTGCTCCAGCACCGGCAAGCGTCGCTCATGCGCCAGGGCAATCAACTGCGCCTGCAACTGCTGCCCTTCACGACTCAGGGCCAGGACATTGCCCTGATAGCTGAACAGCGAACGCCGCAGTTGCTCTTCCAGCTGCGCCAGGCGCTTGCGCAACTGCGTGGCCTTGATATTGAGGCTGCGAGCCGCCTGCATGAAACACCCACAGCGGGCGCTGATCAGGAAATACTGCGCCACCTCGGGCTCGATGGCGGCCGCCAGGGCCAGCCAGGCCTCGCGGGATTCGGTCGACGTACGATAAGGCGCGACGCCGTGGGGTACAGCCGGTTCAACAAATACCATGGGAGACTCCCTGTCTTGTGGGTACTGTGCATCCAATGCGGTGATACGGTTTTACTCCAGCACCTTGTTCAGCTCGGCGCCATCGATACTCAAGGTCGCGGTATTGAGCATGCCTTCCAGGTAGGCCTTGGCAATCTGCTCCTGGCGTTGCGCACGCAAGGCCTCGTTCAAGCGGCCACGCAGTTCATCCAGCGTGGCGGTGCGCGCCGGTTGTTGCCCAGTGAGTTTGAGCACGTGAAAACCCGCCGCACTCTGCACCGGCTCCGACACCCCGCCCGTCTTGAGCCGCGCCACCACACCGCGCATTTCAGGCACCAGTTGCTGCAACGGCTGCATCCCGGAATCGCCACCGCGCCGGGCGCTGTCGGGGTCCTGGGAATACTGGCTGGCCAGGGCGGCAAACTCGCCTGGCGAGGCCTGCGCCTTGCGGCTCAACTCCTGGGCCTGGCGGCGCACATTGTCGACGGTTTGCGGGTCGCTCACGGCCAGGAAAATCTGGCTGACCTGGTACAACGGCGGCGTCACCCATTGTGCCTTGCCGCTGTCATAGGCTTGCTGCAATTCGGCGGCGCTGGGGTAATCCGTCGGCACCTGGCTGACCGACAACATGTAGTCGCGAAACACGATCTGCTCGGTGGCGGCGCGGGTCTGTTGCTCCACCTCCGGGCGCTGCCGCCAGCCCTGGGCATCGGCCTGTTCAAGCACGGCCTTTTGCGCCAGGCGTGAACGCAGCCAGGTTTCCAGGGCGCTGCGGTTGCCACGCAACTGCTCGCGGGTTTCCGTCGGCAAGGCGGCCAACACCGACTTGAGTTCGGCGAGGTCGATCTGCTGGTTGCCCAGGCGCGCCACCGCCGGCCCGTCCTTCACGGCCACCGGCGCCGGCTGCTGGGCTGCGACCGGGTCACTGCCCGGCCGCAGGCTCAACCCCACCGCGACCGCCAGCACCACCAGGGCGCCAGCGCCGACCACCAGGGTTGGTTTCTTCACAGGGCAGGCGCCTCTTCACGGGCATCGACGGCAGGCGCGGCGTCGGCCTGGGCTTGAAGCTGGGCGGCTTGCTGGCTGTATTCACGCAGGTAGACGATGAATTCCTGCAGCAGGCGATCCCACAATTCCAGCTGATTGCGCAAGTACGGCGCACCCACGCCGGCGGCCACCACATCCATCTCCATCAGCAGGGACTCACCCTGCAACGACAACCGCGCAAAACGTCGGGAAGCGTTCCAGACCTGGGCCAGCCCCTCGGGCAATTCGCCCTGCACCCGCAGCGCGCAGCTGTAGGTGAAGTCCACGTAGCTGCCCTGCTCTGCCGCCGGGTTGCCCAAACGCACGGCGAAGCCGATGCCCTGACTTGCGCTGAGCAATTGCACGATGCCGTTCTGCTCGGTCTGGTTGACTCGGTAGCCGGCTTCCTGCAGCAGCTCGGTCAAGGCTTGCGGGGTCACGCTGGTGATCAGTTGTACGTCGCTCATAGGGGTCTCTTCCTTGTCGATCAATGATTAGTGACGGTCTGTGGAGCATCGAACCGATTAAGGTAAAGGCCGTCACCAAAACCCTGGGCGAGTTCCTCGAACTTGACCCGGGTGCTGCTGGCGAACGGTTGGCGGATGCTCATCACGTCGGCCACGTCGATTTTTTCGTAGGCCGTCAGCAACTGCTGGGCCACGTCGTACATCTGTTGATTCTTGACTGAACATTGCTGCACTTGTGTGTCACGTTCCGTGAGTTGCGCCTGCAAGCGTGCGCGCTCGGTTTCTTTGCCCCGGGCGATTACCAGCAAGTCTTCATAGGCTTTCTTGAACTTGCCCACCTGCTCATTGCTCGCGGCCACCTGGGCCTGGGCCTGGCTGTGCAGACTCTGTTGCTGGCCCACCAGTTGCTCGGCCACGCCACGGGTCTTTTCCAGTTCGGCGGTCAGTTGCTTGACCTGCGCCTGGGCCTGCTTGGCCTGGGTTTCGGCGGCGATGCGTGCGGCACTGGCCTGGGCCTGCTCGCTTTGCAGCGCCTGCAACTGCTGGGTGGTGCTGCGCAGCTGAGTGCGCAGGCGCTCCTCCATACCCTCAGCCGAAGCGCAGGTGGTAACGAGCAGTAGAAGCAGGCCGCAAATTCGCGTGTTCATGAGCTTTCTCCGGCGCATCAGAAGCGCGTGTTGAGTTCCAGTTGCATGACATCCACTTCAAACGGCGCGCCATACACTTCGGAGGCGCTGAGCCAACGGGCACTGGCGTAGATGTTCTTGTCGAGGCCGTAGTTGGCGCCGATGAAATAGCCCTTGGCGTTGGTGCCGCCGAGGTGGAACGAGGAGTCGTTGAAGCCGTCCGGCAAGGCATCCGGCTGGATGTATTTGTAGCCGGCCAGCACGTTCCAGTCGCCCTTCTTGCGCATCTCCAGCGCACTGCCGAGGGTGAACTGCACCAGCAGCGCATTGCCGCCACTTTCAAACTGGCCGTCGCTGTTGAGGTTGTTGACGATCTGGCCTTCGCTGCGCTTGAGCATCTCGCCCTTGTCGTAGGCCAGGTTGTGGATGAAGTTGGTCTGGCTGCGCAGCTTGAGATCTTCCGGCAGCTCGCTGTCCCACGCCAGGTTGAGGTCCAGCACATTGAACTTGGACGCCAGGCCGACGAATTGCGGTTGCGGGGTCAGGCCAGGCGTTGCCGGGTTGGGGGTGATGTCTCGCAGCAGGAACACGCTGTTGCCCTTCTGCATGAAGGCCAGGCGCGTGCCATCGGTATCGCACGCCGGCTGGCCGGCCCACGGCGAGCAAGGGCTGGAGCGTTCGCCCTGGATATCGCCGAAGTGGTAGTAGGCCATCGAGCCCTTCAGGCTGTTGCTGCGGTTGATCTTCCAGTCGGCGCCGATCTGCCCGCCGAACAGCCATTTGTTTTCGCTCTCGTCCTTGTCGAAGCCGTTGGTGGTGGCGGTGTCGGGGCTGTATTCCACCGGGAACGCGCCGAGGGTGCCGAACAGGCCCCAGTCGCTGTTGAGCTTGTGGTTGAAGATCGCCGCCACACCGTCGAAGTTGAGGTCGCCGGAATACATCATGTCGGTGGAATAGAACGGGTTGGCAAAACGTCCGGCGGTCAGGGTCATGTAGTCGGTGGTCTTCCAGGTGAGGTAGCCCTGGTCGAGCCAGATGTCTTTCTTGCCGAAGCCGCCGCCCAGGGTCTGGGTGGTGGACACCGGGTTGTTGTCGTTGCCGGTGCCGAGGCGGATGCCGGCGGTCCATTCCGGCGAGATCACGGCTTTCATGCCCAGGCGGGCGCGCAGGCGGAACAGGTTCTCGCGGTCTTCGCGGGTGTTGAGCAGCGGCGGCAATTTGGTGTTGGTGTTCTTGTTCACGTCGTAGGGGCCGCTGTCGTTGAGCTTGGCGTAATCGACGATTTCATTGCTGTTGTTGCCCGAGAAATAGCGCGACTCATCCCGCAGGCGAATATCGCCGTCGAAGCTGATGCGCGAGACCCACTCCGGGAAGGTGTTGGGCTGGGCCCAGTTTTCCTGCTTGGCGGTGGCCATGACCTCGGCCTTGACCTGGTCGCGAATCTGGTCGCGCACCGCGGCCGGCACGTACTGCACCCGCACATCGCCGGGGGCCGCCTCTGGGCCTGCCGCTACCGCCGTGGCGGTGCTGGCCTGGCGTGCCTGCCGGGCTTCCTTTTCAGCCTGGGCGATCAGCCCGTCGGCCTGTTCCTGCTTGAGCACACCTTGCTGCACCAGCAGGCGGATCAGGTTGATCGTGGCGTTTTCCGAAGGCGCGGCGGCGGCCGTCGCCTGGCCGACCAGGGTCGCGATGACCATGCCGACCGCCAGGGTCAATCGATTCACGTGGGAAATCATCTGCACACAACTCCTGTAGAAAACTGCAAAAAAGGGTTCGATCAATCCGGGCGCCGGCCCTTGAGGGACAGGCGTACCGGCAGGGTCATTGAGGCGGGTGTGCGTTCCTTCAGCCGCGGTGTGGCACGCAATGCGGCCAGCACCTGGGCGTCGGTGTCGGCGTCGCCGCTGGACTTGGCGAGCTCCACGCGCGTCACCTCGCCGTCTGCGCTCAGCCACAGGTCGGCCTGCACCGTGTAGGCCTTCTTGCGCAGCTCCGGGTCTTCCCGCAGCAGGCGCTGGAACACCCCGGCCAGGTACTGCTTGAACGTCCCGGTGCCGAGCCCGCCACCACCGGAACCGGCCATGCCGCCGCCCTTGCCGGCACCGATGTTGAAACCGTCGGTACCGGACTGCGCGTCGCCGTCGATCTGCATCGGGTTGGCCAGGTCGTCTGCTGGCGAAGGCGGTGCCTCTTCCTCGGGCTTGACCTCGTCGGGGGTCGGCGTGGGTTCCGGCTCGGGGATTTTTTCCTGCACCTCGGGCTCCGGTTCCTTGGGTTTTTCCAGTGGCGGTGGTGGCGGTGGCGGTGGCGGCAGCGGAATAATCGTGGGCACCTTGGGCGCTTCACGGCGCACGCCACTCATGTCATTGGCCCACTGCCAGAGAAACCAGGCAGCCACGGCGCCCAGCAGCAGGCCAATGCCCCACTTCAGCGGGCGCAATGGCGGCTTGTTCTTGAGCGGCGTCGGCGTGATCGGCATCTGTGCGGTCATGACTCAGCCCTGGCTCGGTTTGCCGGTGACCAGCCCGACCTGGGACAGCTCCAGGCGACGCAGCAGGTCGAGTACTTCGATGACCTTCTGGTACTGCACCATGGCGTCGCCGCGCACGATCACCGGGAAGTCCGGGTTCAGCGCTTTCTCGATGCGCAGGCGCTCTTCGAGTTCAGGCAAGGTCACCGGGTAAGCGTCGAGAAACACCTGGCCGCCATCGTTCACCGAGATGGCCTTGGTCTTGGCCTCGGACAGCGATACCGAAGCACTGGCCTTGGGCAGGTGGATCTGGATCCCCGAGACCTGGGCGGTGGCGGTGAGGATAAACATCACCAACACCACCATCAGCACGTCCACCAGGGGCGTGATGTTGATGCTGTCGACGGGTGCGTCATCGTCATCGTCGTGGGAGGCATTCACGGAAGCCATGCTGATTCTCCTCAGGCCGGGACGTGGGCGTGGTGGTCGCGACGGTGCGCCGCTTCACTGTGCTGGCTCTCGCCGTGCATCTCCGCCAGACGGGTGATGAACTCGTCGACGAACACGCGCATGTCGGCGCTGACTTCCTTGTTGCGGGTAATCAGGCGGTTGTAGCCAAACAGCGCGGGGATCGCGACAAACAGGCCCATGGCCGTGGCCAGCAAGGCCGCCGCCATACCCGGGGCGATGGCGTTGATGTTCACGTCGCCGGCCATCGCCGTGCCGAGGAACACCACCATGATCCCCAGCACGGTACCGAGCAGGCCGATATACGGGCCACCGGCAATCGCGTTGGAGAGGGTCGACAGCTTGGCGCCGAGCTGCTGGTTTTCCCGGGTACGCACGCCGTCCATGGAGCAGCGGATGGCTTCGATGGTGGCTGCCGAGACCGACGAGGTGTCGGCGCCCTGGGCGCGGCGAGTGCGGATTTCCTTGACCGCGACCCGGTACAGGCGCCACAGCGAGGAATGGGTCAGGCGCTCGGCCAGCAACGCGTCGTCGTAGTACATCTCCAGGCGCGTACCGATCTGTGCGAATTGCTCGCGGAAGATATCGTTGGCAGCACTCACGCGACTGACCTGGCGGTTCTTGCGGAGCATGATGAACCACGACTGGAACATCATCCCCACCAGCACCAGGATGATCACCCAGGCATCCACCGGCACCGCCTTGAGCAGGAACCCCAGGCTGCCGAAGCCGAAGCCCGACTGTTCTTCATCCACGCCATAGGCCACCAGTTTCGACTCGGCGCCCTGGGCCGTGGCATCGGCCAGCAACAGGGCTGCCGGGCGCGCGACCTTGGACAAGCGCAGTTCGTCCATGGCCCCGGTAAACGGCAGGTGCCCGCCGGCGGCTTCCGGCAAATCGGCACCGATGGCCAGTGGCGAATTGAACGCCGGCATCGCCACTGCGAGGGTCGCGGTCTCACGGCCGTTGACGTACAGCGAGACCTTGTCGCCCTCGGCGGTGAACGCCAGGTGCTGCCATTGGCCGGGGTTCAGCGGCTGGGTCGAGACGGCGCGCTGGCCGTCGATTTCAATAAACGGCATGCCCTGGTTCAAGCCCAGCAACAGGCTGTGGGCGCCCTCGCGACGGGCCACCACCACTTGCTCGCCGCTGGCCTGGTCGACCCGCAACCAGGCGCTGAAAGTGAAGGCGCCGCCCGCTGCGTGTTGCAGCGACGGGCTGGCTGGCAGCAGCAACGGCTGGCCACTGAACTGCAAGGCCCGGCCGATCACGCCGTCGATGCTCGCACCGGTGGCGTTTACGGCAGTGTTGCCGTAGGCCGTGGTGTCCCCGGGCGGCGTGCCGTTGGCGCCGTCGAAGTGGTAGAGCGCGGTGTAGTTCGGGTCGAAGGTCAACTGGCCGTTGGCGGTGGCCGGCGCCTTCTGGTTGCCGTAGTACATCCACAGGTCCTGGCGCTGGCCGCCTTCGACCTTGGGCACATCGACCCAGATCAGCGCCATGCCCATCAGCGGGTCGAAGCTTTCGATCTGGTGGTTGAACACGGTCTTGTCATCGGCGCTGACAAAGCGCAGGTCGGCGCCGTCGTCCTTGACCCCGTCAAAGCTGAAGTTGCCGGTGTGCAGGCGCACCAGCAACGCAGTGCGGCCCAGGGCCTGGCTGATGGCTGCGCCCTGGGAGGTGGTGTCCACCGTGATCTGTTTACGGTAGTGCCAATCGTCCTGCCACCAGGCATGGGCGGTGGCCGGGAGCGCGAAGCCCAGGCAGATCAACAGGCTCAGAAATAGGCGTTGCATGTCAGGAGTCTCCGAAAAAAGGGGTCAGAAAGTCGCCTGCACACTGAAGTGCAGTCGCGAGTCCTGTTTCTGGGTATTTGGGCCTTCAAGCAGCGGGTAGCCCCAATCCAGGCTGCCGGACAACCACTTGCTCAAACTGGCGCGGGTGCCGAGGCCGACACTGGCCAGGCTGTATTCGTCTTCCTGCTCGGGCAGCGGGTCATGCAGGCGCAGGCGTGCGCCTTCGGCGAACGCGTAGAAGCGCCACTCCTGCACGTAGCTGCCGAGAAACTTGGCCAGGGACGGCGTGCGCAGCTCCTGGGACAACAGGTAGCCTTCGTCGCCGGTGCGCTCGGCGGCGAGATACCCGCGTACCGACGTAGCACCGCCGGCGGAATATTGCTCGTTGGACACCAGCGGCCCCGAGGCCAGCTGGAAGCCGGCCTTGGACGCCGACTGCCAGTCGTTGCCGAAGGTGTAGGTGTAATTCAGGTCACCCTTGAGCACCGCAAAACTCGGGCTGGCCTTGTCACGCTTGTACTGGAACTCCTCGGCGTCGCTGCCGTAGCCGAAGAACGCGCGGGTACCCACCACCAGGCTCAAGCCCAGCCCCAATTGCGACTGCTCGGTGTAGCGGTAGCCGTTGTAGCCGAAGGTCAGCGGTGCGTACTTCAGCGGGATATCGTCCGTGCTGCCGCCAAACTTCATCTGCTCCTTGAAGTCCTTGAAGTCGACCCCGGCAGAGAACGAATTGGCCCAATTGCCACTGGCCGGCAGGCTGTAGATCGCCGACACGCCATAGGAATGGCCCTTGCCCAACACGTTGCTGCCGCCGATGGTGGCGATGTTGCTGTCGGACTGATAACCGGAGAACTGCAGGCTCCAGCGATCAGTCAGCGGCGCGCTGTAGGAGCCCGACCAGACCTTGGCGTTGTCGCTGTCCTGGGGCGCGGTGAAGTAGGTCAGGGAAATGCTGTGGCCCAGTTGCCAGAGGTTGTCGTAACCCAGGGTCGCGACGCTGCGCAGCTCCTTGGTGTCGGCGCTGTAGTCGTTGTTCAGGCCGAGGCTGGCGTGCCAGGGGTTCTGGTCTTCCACCTGCAGGTCGACGTCCATGGTGCCGGGGCGCTGGCCCTCGCGGACCAGCGGCGTGACCTGCCGCCCGGCGCTGCGATTGAGGCCGGCGAGTTGGGTTTGCACGCTGGTGAAATCCGGAACCGCGCCCTCCTTCAAGCCGGGTACTTCGTCGCGGATTTCCACCGGCGAATAGTGCTTGGCGCCGACCACGCGGACGCGCCCGACCTTGGTTTCGCTGACCTGCAGGTAAACGATTCCGTCATCGACCTTCTGCTCCGGCAGTTCGACGAACACCGACTGATAGCCGCGTGCCTGATAGATCTTCTGCAAGGCATCCCGGGCGCCTTCGATGTCGGCGAGGGTCTTTTGCGGGCCGAGAAACGGGTACACCGCCTCTTCGATCGCACGAGCGTCGAGCACGGTGTTGCCGCGCACGAAGTACTCGTTGACGTCCACCAGCCGTGCCGGAGGCCCGGGCTGGGTGCCCTGCTCTTCGGCCTGTAGCGGTTGCGCCAGTGCACCCAGCGTCAGCCAGCACAGCGCCAGCGTTAATTTGAACAGATGCTCCACACCGCCCCCTGGTCTACTAAGAATGATTGCCGTCGCCGTTTGCCCGGCGTTTGGCCCGTTCAATTGCTGGATATCGAGGTGTTGCCATGCCGGGCGAGCCAGGTGTGCAGCAAGGCGAAGTTCAGGGAGAACTCCGGCATGTGCAGCAAGGCGCCACAGAACACTTCACCGATGATTTTCTGGATCAACTGCACCGCCTGCGGGTTGTTCAGGAACGTGGCGATGTCGCGTTGCAGGAGGTTGATGCCCCAGACTTTCTGGTTCAGGTCGAGGCCGACGAACCAGCGGAACAGCAGGTTGTAGTTGAGTTGTTCGTGCAGTTGCTGTTCGTTGGGGACTGAGTACAGGAGTTGCAGCAGCAGGATCTGCAAGACGGTCTGGGGGGCGATCTGGGTGCCGGGTTGGGCCTGGAGCAGGTCGCGGTGGAGGTCGAGGATGTCGTCGATCTGCGGGCGCAGCAAGACCAGTGAATGGCCTGCGGGGATGTAGCTGGAGACTTCCTTGAGCGCGCCTTGCCAGTCGTCCTGGGAGACGATCCATACCCACGGTGCGCCATAGCGGTAGACCGAGACCGGTTTTTTGCGTGCGGCTTCGACGATCTTTGACAGGCGCTGGTCGAGCTCCTGCATGCCGACTTTCGAGTAACGTTCCATAGTTCCCATTCGCCCCACTCCTGGCATCCTGCTTGCGGCTCTGACGTCGCCTTTTTTGGCGGTGTTGAGCGCGTTACATAGCCAAGACGGGGGTCGCTGGGGACTACCGAACTTTTGTCATAAAAGCTTCTTTTTTGGGGCGGGGTGAGGTGGGCATATCCGTTGCTGCGGTCAGGGCTGGTATTGGTTCCGCTCTTACAGCGGCTCACTTTTGGAGTGTTGTGAAGCAAAATCAAAAGTTAAAGCGGGCACGGTTCAAATGTGGGAGCTGGCTTGCCTGCGATGGCATCGCCTCGGTGTATCTGAAAAACCGAGTTGTCTGCATCGCAGGCAAGCCAGCTCCCACAGAAAAGCAGAACCACGGAGTGCGGGCATGCCGAGCCTAGGCGAGGCACCGAGTGGTGGAGCAGAGACCTTTTGGTTACTTTTGGCTGGGCCGGCATTCCGGGCGTTTGCCAAAAGTGACCTGCTGTAAGAGCGGAACCATAAGCGGCCGTTACCGAAGAAACGGATATGTACTCAAACCAAAGACCCCGGCAACGGCAACTCATAAGACTTCTTAACCGTCCGCACCACCAAAGTAGACGAATAAGTACGAATCGGAATATCCCGATAAATCTCTAAAAACCGATAGATATAATCAGTGTACTCAGTGGCATCCCGAAACTTCGCCACCATCACAAAATCAAACTCCCCGGTCAGCAGATAACAGTCCTGAATCTCCGGATGACTCGCCAGGATATGCTGCATCTTGCGGTCGATATCATTGCTGTCCCTATCAAGCTTGATCAGGAAGAACGCCGTAACCTGAATCCCAAGCTTGCGCTCATCCAGCACCGCCACCTTGGCCTTGATGATCCCGACACTCTCCAACCGCCTGATACGCCGGTAACAACTGGTTGAAGACAGCCCGACACTGTCACTCAACAACTCCAGACTCTGACTGCAATCCCTTTGCAATTTCCCCAGAATCTTCAAATCCATGGCATCTGTCATTTTTTCCATATCTTCCTTGAAAAAACTGCAATGAATCCACCGTAAACACCCACCAATTTGCACAAATCCTGCGCGGTGGCGCACTAACATCAATCCAGCTTAGCAGCCCAGCCAAATCAGGCACCGGGGCCGCATGAGAGGGATCTTATGATAGTCGCGAAACCGACATGGGCCACCGATATCCACGGCCTATTCAGCGCCCCCTACTGGATCCCCCAAGAGCAACGCGCCGCCGTCGCCGCCTCCTGGGTGGGCTGCATGAACGCCTACTTCGTATTCCTCGAAGACCCCGCCTCCGTCAAGACCTGGTCCGAAACCATCTACCAGCACCTGGCCTCCCGTAGCATGCCGCTGACCCTCGACCAGCAGCAGTTCTGGCCCATCGACGCGCTGGAAACCTTCAGGCTGTGGGTCAACCAGGGCTGGCGCCTCACTCCCGCCTCACCGTTCGACGAGGCAGAACGCATCCCCCCACCCGACCTGCCTCACCCGGTCAAACGCGTGCGCCAGGACATTCGCGCACTGACACAGGAACAACTGAACCTGTACCGCTCACGCCTCGATGACGTAATGCAGGTGGCCAACGCCGACAGCGGCTCCCCTTGGCAGCGTTACGCCTATATCCACACCAACTGGTGCCTGCATTACCAGGAAGCGTTTGCCCTGTGGCACCGGGCCTATCTGCTGTACCTGGAAGCGCTGATCGACTGCCCCATTCCCTACTGGGACTGGATGGCCGAAGACGCCAGTGTCGACGGCAGCCCCCAGGCCGGCTTGCCCCAGGCGTTTCTCGATGAAACCTACGTGCACCCGCACACCGGCGAGGTTCGCCCTAATCCGTTGCGCTACGCCGCTGCCAAGGACGGCTGTTCGAAGGTCTGTGAAAAGGCCAGCATCCCGGGTGTGGACTGCCGCTTCGTGCAACGCAATCCGCTGTTCTACACCAAGGGCGAGACGCAGCGCGTCGAACGCACCCAGTTGTACGGCATGAGCCGGATTTTCCAGCAACAGGTGGTCGATGCCCTGAAGTTCAACACCTTCAGCCAGCCCCAGGGCGTGCCAGGTTATCCCTGGGCGAACATCCCGGTGTTTGATCCCCCCCAGGAAGATGACCTGTACCCCAACCGTGCGCTGAATTTCGACGGGCTCTACGAGCAGCCCCACGACAACTATCACGGCTGGATCGGCGGCGACATGGCTGACAACGCCTACACCGCGTTCGACCCGGTGTTCAGCTCCTACCACGCCAATATCGACCGGATGCTGGAGGTCTGGATCCGCGCCCACCCGGCAGCGCAGTACACCACCCAGTGCCTGCTCCAGCCGTTTGCCGGCAGCGAGGCCGACGATGTCACCTTCACCAGTGCCGACGCGTGGCGCTACACCACCCTGGGGGACATGGCCCAGGACAGTCGGCATATCGGCTATGACTACGGTGTGCCCGTCGCACCGCCCTTTGGCACCCGCCGCCCGGCCGCAAAAGCCTGCTGCCAGCAAAGTTCGACGCCGATGCAAGCGCAGGAACAAACCGCAAGACTGGGCCCGTGGGTGGTGTTCGACCATGTGCGCTGCACCCACGACACCTACCTGATCGACGTATTCCTCAACCAGCCCGACGCCACGCCGCAGCAGGTGAGCGCCGACAATCCGCACTATGTCGGGCGCTTCAGTCGCATCGGCATGGGCCTGGTGGATGACAAGGGCCGCTGCATCACCCATGGCGTGTCACGCGCGCTGAATGCCGCGCGCACTGCTGCCGCATTGAACCTTCGCCCCACTGACACCACGCAGTTATCCGTGGTGGTGACCCATCTCGATAGTGCCCGGGTGTTGACGCCGCAGGAGTACGCGCCGCTGCCTGGCTTTATCGCCCAACTGGTGTGGGACGACCCGCGCCAAACCGTCGCCGGCCCTGCTCCCAGTGCCGGTTGCTGCTCCGTTTCCACCACAACAACACCTGGAGAATCGACATGAGCACACCCTTCAAACAATTCACCTCTCCCGCCGGGCAAGCTCCCAAGGACTACAACAAGCTGGGCCTGGAAAACCAGTTGCCGCAGTTTGAAACCGACTGGAACAACGACCTCACCGGCTGGACCCAGTCTGCGATCATCGGCAACCCGTGGTCGGGCCTCAATGACGCGCCGCGCTCGGGCTATTACAACCCACTGGTGGAAGGTTACGGCCCCACCACGCCGCCGGCGATTACCTGGGCGCCCTTCCCCAATCGGCTGTGGACGTTTTTCTACAACAACGGCACGGCGGTGATTCCACAGTTGGGCGGCAAGGCCATGTCCATGCAACAGGTGATGGAGCTGACCGACAACGGCCAGATTACGATCAACAACACCCTGTACATGCTCTACGACCCGAACAAGCAAGGCACCCTGCTGCAACTGCCCGTCACTCGCTGCCCGAGCATCGACTGGCAAGGCAAGTACAAGGATTTCTCGCCTTCGGGCCCCCGTGGCTGGCTTGACGAATATTGCGAGTGGTCCATAGTGCGCGATGCCGACGGCAACATGCGCAAGATCACCTTCACTTGCGAAAACCCGGCGTATTTCCTGGCCATGTGGCGCATCGATCCGACTGCTGTACTGGGGCTGTATCGCGACTACATCGACCCGCAGGTGCAACTCGAAGACCTGTACCTGCGCTACACCGCCGACTGCCCGACCGGTAAGGCCGGCGATCCGGTCATCGACCCCACCACCGGTCAACCGGCCTACGACACCGTCAACAAATGGAACGCCGGCACCGCCTGTGTGCCTGGCCAGTACGGCGGTGCGATGCACCTGACCTCCGGCCCCAACACCCTGAGCGCCGAGGTGTACCTGGCTGCCGCGGCGACCATCCTGCGGCCATTGAGCAGCAGCCAGAATTCCCAGGCGTTGATCTGCTGCGCGCAATACGGGCAGAACTACCGCAACTCCGATCCGCATATCGGTTTCTCGGCCAACAGCGTGGCAGTGAACAACCGGCTGTCGCTGACCAACCCCATCGGCCTGTACCTGCAACAACCCACCGACTTCTCGGCGTGGAAAGGCCCCCAGGGCCAGGACGTCAGCCAGTACTGGAAAATCACCCGTGGCACCGCCAAGTCCGCCGCCAACGGCTCCGACCAGATTCTGCAAGCGGTGTTTGAAGTGCCGGTCAGCGCCGGGTTTTCGATCAACGACATCACCATCAGCGGCCAGCCGATCGACTACGTGTGGGTGATTGCCCAGCAGTTGCTGGTGGGCCTGAGTGTGACAACCACGCCCATCAGCCCGACGCCGGATTCCTGCCCGTGCGTGACGGACCGGGTCAACGGTGTGCAACCCTGGCCGGTACAGCTGTTGCCGCTGGACCTGTTCTACGGGCAGTCACCCACCGACCTGCCGGCCTGGCTGGCACCCGGCACCAGCGGGCAGTTTGCCCTGGTGGTGCAAGGCGCCGACCTCAAGACCACCGCCGAGACGGCGCGGGTGCAATTCTCCAATCCTGGGGTGACGGCGCAGGTCACAAAGTTCCTGCCGGATGCCTCGGCCATCCCCGGGCAAACCAACTCCGGTGGCACCCAGGGCTACCTGCTGACCATCACCGTAAGCCCCACTGCCGCACCGGGGCTGGTGACAGTGCGCGCCCTCAACCCGGGCGAAGCCGATAACCCCAGCGCGGCGGAACACCCATGGGAATCCGGATTGGCGCTGGTGCCTGGCGCCTGACTGATACAACCCATCAGCCGCACCCACCCAGGGTGCGGCTTTACCTGCTTGCAAGGAGCGCGATGATGTCCAGGTTACGCTTGAGTGTTTTATCGCTGCTGACCAGTGTGGTGCTGAGCCTGTTCGCCATGCAGGCCGCCTACGCATCCCCCACTTCCGACGCCGACGCTTGCGTGCAGCAACAGTTGGTGTTCAACCCGAAAAGCGGCGGCTTCCTGCCGATCAACAACTTCAACGCCACCGGCCAGAGCTTCATGAATTGCTTTGGCTGGCAGTTGTTCATTGCCCTGAACTGGCCGGTGAATCCCGGTTGGCCAGCCACACCTGCCCTCGCGGGTGAGCCGGACATGAACAGTACCCTTGCGCAATTCGGCGTACCGACTGCCTCCGGGCAGCCGATGAGCGTGGCGCCGGTATGGGCCAGCTACAAGGACGCCAACGATATCTTCCTGCCCGGCGCGCCCGCGCCCACCGGCTGGGGCGTGCAAACCCTGGTGCCGTCCAATTGCAGCACCCAGGGCAGCCTCAGGGCGATGTCGGTGGGGGCGCGCAAGTTCATGACCGCCACCTCCGAAAGCGCGATCAACGCGCGGCATGGGTTTCACCTGTCCAGCGGCACCCTGGCCTCGATTCCGGACCCGATCATGGAGGCCTCCGGCGGCTGGCTGACGGACCAGTCGCAGAACCTGGTGTTTTTTGAACGCAAGGTCGGCAAGGCCGAGTTCGACTACATCGTCAGCAAAGGGCTGTACGACGCGGCCAACCAGCTGAAAGTCGCGCAGAACCTCGACAACCAGAACCCCGGCGGGCTGTCCTTGCCCATCGGTGAACCCATGCGCTCGCTGCCGCCCAACCCGGTGCCTCAGGAGCAACTGGGAGCTCTGGAGGTCAAGGCAGCATGGCGAATCCTCACCGGCAAACCCGAGCTCTACGGACGTTACCTGACCACCGTCGCCTGGCTCAAAAATCCGGCCACCTTGCAGTGCACCCAGCAGGTGGTGGGCCTGGTGGGCCTGCATATCATCAACAAGACCCAGGCCTCGCCCAACTTCATCTGGACCACCTTCGAGCAGGTGGACAACGTGCCGGAACCCAACCAGGTGCCGCCACAACAAACGCCGCCCGACAGCTTTGCCTTCAACAACCCGAACTGCGGCACCGGCCCCGAATGCACGCCGAACGTGGCGCGTATCCAGTGCAAGCAGCAGCATCCGGACCGCGACTGCACCGAGCCGTTTCCACGGGACCAACCCGTGCAGACCACCCGGGAACATCCGCTGCCCACTGAACTGCAGGCGCTTAACGGCGCGGTGCAGGCCAATTTTGCCCAGCAGAGCCAGGGCAAGTCGGTGTTCCAGTACTACAAACTGATCAACGTACTCTGGACCCTCACCCCCAACCCGCCCACCCAGCCGGAACCGGGTGTCAGTGCGCAAGTGCCGCTGTCCTACGGGCCGTTTATCAGCCAGGGCAACGTACCGGTGGCCAACACCACCCTGGAGACCTACGTCCAGGGCGACAACTGCAATGCCTGTCATCAGTACGCGACCATCGCCGGCAGCTCGACCCTGGCCTCGGACTTTTCGTTCCTGTTCAACAGTGCCGATTCGGCCAGCAAGAAAAGCCTGGTCAAGCGCGTAAAAGCCTTCCAGACCCTCAAGGACAGTTCACCCTGAACTCGACTGTTCAGACCGCTGCTCAAGGTTTCTCGGTGCTGTAAGGCCTTGAGCATTTGGTCCTTGCGCTAGCTCCTGCTGGTTAAAAGAGGCGCCCCTTATCAAGTAACGCCCGAAATGTCCGACAGCCCCCGCATCTACCCGGTAAGACCGCTCTCGAGGGATATCGTGTGGCCACCCGCCGGCCACTCATGACTTTTGGTAAAGAGTCCTTTTCGGATTCAGCGGTTTTTCCGAAGGAACGAGAGGCCGATACTCGACTCCATTGTTCACACCACTTCAGGAGTCACTCATGTCCATTCCCGCATTCGGCCTCGGCACGTTCCGCCTGCAAGGCCAGGTCGTCATCGACTCCGTCAGCACCGGCCTGGAGCTGGGCTATCGCGTCATCGACACCGCACAAATCTACGAAAACGAAGCCGACGTCGGCCAGGCCATCGCCGACAGCGGCATCCCAAGGGACGAGCTGTTCATCACCAGCAAGATCTGGATCGCCAACTTCGCCGAAGGCCAGCTGATTCCCAGCCTCAAGGAAAGCCTGCGCAAACTCCAGACCGACTACCTGGACCTGACCCTGATCCACTGGCCATCGCCGGAAGACCAGGTACCGGTCGCCGAGTTCATGGGCCAGTTGCTGGAAGCCAAGCGCCAGGGCCTGACCCGTCAGATCGGTATTTCCAACTTCACCGTCGACCTGATGAAGCAGGCAATTGCCGCCGTCGGTGCCGAGCACATCGCGACCAACCAGGTGGAACTGCACCCGTACCTGCAAAACCGCACCGTGGCGGAGTTTGCCAAGGCCCATGGCATCCAGATCACTTCCTACATGACCCTGGCCTACGGCGAAGTGCTGAAGGACCCAGTGATCCAGCAGATCGCCGAACGTCATCAGGCAACCCCGGCGCAAGTGACCCTGGCGTGGGCCATGCAACTGGGCTACGCGGTAATCCCGTCCTCGACCAAGCGCGCCAACCTGGCCAGCAACCTCAAGGCTCTGGACCTGACCCTGAGTGACGCTGACATGGCGCATATCGCCGCCCTGGAGCGTGGCCATCGGCTGACCAGCCCCAAAGGCATCGCGCCGAACTGGGACTAAGCCGCAGGGCTGCCGGACAACTCCCGCAGCCACGACAACACCCGCAACCCGTCGGTGGCTGACGGCGGGTCGATGATGTCCATGAAGTGTTCAAGGTTGATGCTGTCCGGCGTACCCGGCAGGCGCACCAGCAGGGTTGGTGCGGCGGCCGGCGTGCCCAGTTCGCGGATATCGTAGACCAGCACATGGCGAATCTGCGGGTGCTGTTCCTGGAAGGCCAGCACCCCGCCGTCGCTGTCTGCCAGCCCGGCGTTGATGATCAGCACATCGAACGGCCTGGCCGGAATCGCCGTGAGGATCCGCACTTCTTCGAAGGTCTGCACCGGAACGATGCGGTAATAGCCCAGTTGGTTGAGCATTTTTTCGATGTACAGTCGTTGCAGATGCTGTTCATCGGCGATCAGGAGGGTCAGTGCTTTGTTTGGCATGGCGAACACCTGAGCAAGAAGCGCTCGTGAAGGACTGGACGCACTATTTTCCAGACATATTCCGAAGACTAAATAAGGCTTGTTCCACCTTCACGTAGGAGTTGTCCCAAACAGCTCAATACCCCTCCGCACCGGTCAAGTCTGATTGCAATACCCCGACAGCGCGTGGTGCAGGTGCGCGAGCGCTTCATCCATGCCATCGACGGCACTGGCCAATTCGTCGCGGGCCTGACGTTCACAAACGCTTTCCAATACCTCGCAGCAAACCATCAGTGCATGGGCCTTGACCATCTTTGCCCCGCCCTTGGTGCGATGGGCCAGGTCATGCAGGCCGGCAAAGTCTGCCTTGCGTTGCAGGTTCACCAGCTGCCCATGGTCTGCCTCAAGGCTGTCGAGCAAGGGCGCCAGCAGCTCCTTCACCGCGTCGATATCCCCGCCGGTCAGTTTCTCAAGGTGGCTCAAGTCAAAGCCTGCCGCCAGCTCATCCGTGGTGCCGGGCGCCACCGAAGGTGTGGCCGTGCGCCGCGCCAGGGCCGCATGCAAATCCTCAAGCCCGGTGGGTTTGAACAGGCAGCCATCCATGCCCGCCTGCCGGCAGCGCTCGGCTTCCTCGGGCTGGGCGTTGGCGGTAAACCCCAGCAACAGGCACGGCGCCAGGCCACGCTCGCCCTCAAGGGTGCGGATATCCCGCGCCAACTCATAACCGTCCTTGAACGGCATATTGCAGTCGGTAATCACCCCGTCAAAATGCCCGGACAGCCACAACTCAAGCCCCTCGACACCATCTTCGGCGGTGGTGATCCGGTGTCCCAGGAAGCTCAGTTGCCGGGCCAGCAGCAGCCGGTTGGCCGGGTAGTCATCCACCACCAGAATGTTCAGCGCGTGGGCCGGCGGAGTTTCCACGGCAACCGGTACGGGCGGCATCAGCGTGGTGTCGGCGACTGCCAGCTCCAGGGTGACATCCACCCGAGTGCCCTGCCCCAGCAGGCTGCTCAATTGCAATTGTCCCCCCATCATCTCGCACAGGTTGCGGCTGATGACCAGGCCCAGGCCCGAACCGCTGCGCGCCGATTGCGCAGTGTTGCTGCCCTGGATAAACGGGTTGAACAGGCGCTTCTGGTCTTCGACACTGATGCCAATGCCGGTGTCTTCCACCCACAGCCTGAGGTTCAAGTAGCCGCTGGCAATCGCCGACGAGCCGGACGCGCCAAGCCGCACCCGGCCGTGAGGGGTGAACTTGATCGCGTTGCTCAAAAGGTTCGACACCACTTGCTTGAAGCGCATCGGGTCCACCAGCACGTACCGATCAATCAGCGGGTCGAGCTCCACCTGCAGTACCAGGCCCCTGGCCCGCGCCAGCCCCTCGAAAACCCGCGCCACCGACGCCAGCAACTCGTGCAGGTTCGAAGGCTCGAGGGTCAGGGACAGGTGGCCCGATTCTATACGCGCGATATCGAGGATATCGCCGATCAATTCCAGCATGCCCCGTGACGCATCAGCGGCCACCTCCAGCGCATCGCGGTCGGCCCGGTTCTGCTCGGCGGCTTTCAGGGCCAGTTCGATCATGCCGATCACGGCGTTCATGGGCGTGCGGATTTCATGGCTCATGGTCGCGAGAAACGTGGTCTTGGCGCGGTTGGCCGCGTCGGCATCCTCCTTGGCCTCCTGCAACTGGCCGAGCAGTTGCTGCCTTTCGCTGACATCCACCCAGCCGGCGATCATGCCCACCACCTGCTCATTACCGTCGCGGTACGGCAGCATCCAGTGGTAGATGGTCAGGACCGCACCGCCCGGCACCTTGAGCACGCGGTCCTGGATCTGTGGCTCGCCCCGCTCCATCAAGCGCAGGTAATCCTGATGAAAAGACTCGGCCTGGGGGCGATTGCCGGTGTCGGTCTCGACCACGGTTTTACCGGTCACGTCCTCCAGCTTGAAACCGAACACATCAAGGTAAGCGCTATTGCACGCCATCAGCCGGCCCAGGCGATCACGCACATAAATCGGATGGGGTGTGCCGTCGATCAGCACGCCCATAAAGCGCATCTGATCACTCAGCGCTCGTTCGGCCTCGACGCGCTTGCGTATCAGCTGACGCAGATAAATCGCCCAGCCGAGGGTGATCAGCAACAGCAGCGCCGCCAGGCTGAAACCTTGAATAATCGCATTGCGGTGCCGCGACCAGTAGCTGTCTTCAACCAATACCTCGCTACGCCAGTGGCCAGCCAATTCGTCCATTTCCTGGGGCGTAATACTCAGCAGCGCCTTGTCGAGGATCGAATACAACTCCAGTTGGCTGCGGTTGACGCCAAAGGCTATGCGGGCCGGCTCGGACCCGACCGTGCTGGTGATCCGCAACCGGTCACGGTACTCGCGGGCAATCATGTAGCGGGCGCTGATCAAGGTATTGACGGCGGCATCGGCACCGCCATCGGCCACCAGCTCCATGCCGTGCTCGGGGTTCTCGACGTCCACGAACTTGATGCTCGGATAGTCCTGGGCGATGCCCTCCTGCAGGCTATTGCTGCCAATCAGCGCCAGGCGCTTGCCGGCCATGTCTTCCAGGGTAAGGGGGCTGCCGTCATCAATGCGACTGACCAACACAAACGGATTGGTCAGGTAAGGCCGGGTAATGCGTACCTTGTCCGTGCGCTCGACGCTGGGGGTGACCACCGCGATCATGTCTGCACCACCGGTGTTGACCCTGTCGATTTGCCGGAGCATCGAGGTGCCGGGAATGAAGTCAAACTTCAATCCCGTGCGCAAGCTGATGCGGGCCAGCACCTCGGCGCTCAACCCTTCGAACGCGCCCTGCTTGTCGATAAATGAAACCGGCAGGAACTTGTCGAGTACAGCGACCTTGATCCTCGGGTTCTTGTCCAGCCAACGCTGTTCACTGGCACTCAAGCGCAGCCGGTCCGCCCCCAGGAACCCCAGGTTGCCGGCACTCCAGCGCCGCAGGATTTCCATCTGCTCGCTGACCGGGATCACTGCCAGTGCCGCATTGATGATCGACAGCAAGCGCGCGTTGTCCCGGGAAAATGCAAACGCGAAGGGATTGACCTCAAGTGACGAGAAGTCGGCCATGCGGACGTTGTTCAGGTGGTTCCTGTTGATCAGGTAGTTGGTGCTGATTGCATCGCCGAGGTAAACATCTGCATGGCCGAACGCAACCGCGCCGATGGCCTCGAAGGTTGAAGGGAACAGCTGGATCCGGGCATTGGGGTAAAACGCCTGCACCGCGTCAGGCTGCATGTAGTGATAAAACATCGCCACACGTTTATCGGCCAGGTCGCTGCTCAGGCCCTGGCTGTCACCCGTGCGGGTGACCAGGGTCGGTTGATCCATGGCATAGGAGCGCGAGAGTACCAGCTGCGGGTCTGCCGCCTCGTAGCCGTTGGCAGATCCCACAAAATCCACCTCGCCACGCTTGAGCGCGGTGATGACTTCATCGCGATTGTCGTAGCGGCGCACTTCTATCGTGATGTTCAGCGCATCGGCGATCAGCGACGCGTAATCCGCCGTAATCCCCTCGAGTTCATCGCTGGTGCTCAACTCGAATGGTGCGTAGTCGGGCCCAGAGATCCCCATCAACAACCGGCGCCGTTCGCGCAGCCAGCTCCACTGCGTTTCATGCAGCCGTACGGCGGGCGTTTCAATGACTGAATGCCCCAACAGATACAGGGTGCGCGGCTCGCCAAGCGCCAGGCCTTGTGTGCAGAGCGCGCCCAGCAGCACACTTGCGCTGAGCCACAAGACCCGAAAGTTGATCATTTCAGATCAGATGATTGCGCTGGGCGAACTTGGACAAATGCACCACCGACGACATCCGCAGCTTCTCCTTCAGTCGGGTTTTATAAGTGCTGATGGTCTTGTGGCTGAGCAACATGTCCTCGGCAATTTCCTTGTTACCCAACCCCAGCGCCAGCTTCTGCAGTACGGTCAGCTCGCGGTCGGAAAGCTCTGCCACCAGGTCCTGCTCGGTGGATTGCAAATCGTCGCGGCGCACCGAGCTGGTGGGCAGGCTCGGAAAGCAGCTGTAGTTGGACATCACGGCCTTGATCGCTTTTTGCAGCTCATCCAGCTCGCCGGTCTTGGCGACAAACCCCATCGCGCCGGCACGCATGCAGCGGGTGGAAAAAAACACCGCCAGGTAGGACGTCAGCACCAGGATCTTGCACGGCAGGCCCAGCGCCTTGATCCGGCTGATCACCTCCAGGCCACCCAGCTTCGGCATCGCCAGGTCGAGGATGATCAGTTCGGGGCGTTCCTCCCGGGCAATCTGCATGGCATCGGCGCCGTTGCCGGCCTCGAAGATCGTGTCGAAGCCTTCCTGCTTCAGCAGATAGCGGACGGTTGCGCGGATAAATGGATGGTCATCCACGATTAAAGCTTTGCTCATAAGGCTCCCCTGGGAGGATTCAGTACCGTTACACATCACACGGGACCTATCTACCTGTGAGAAATGACAGTTCCGACGAACGGAACTGAACAGTCCTACAAGCAGCAGTCGGGTCCCTCCATTTGAACAGCGCATAACCCTAGGTAGGCGGCACCTGCGTGCCTGGCTAGTCGCAAGCGCGCAACCTTACCAATGGAACGGCGTAACAACTGAAGGGATAGTCCCAGCTGTATGTAGGACTTTTCCTCACCATAAGCATAGTAAAGAGCCGGTCCCGGGGGCGCCAAGGCGGCCTAGTCGGTGGTACTCGGACTCCAGAACGCTTGCACCACAAGGGCTGAAGTGGAAATACGGGCCACCAGCGCATCCAGTTCGTCACCGTCTACCGAGGTCACGGCCAGCGTCGCCTCGATTTCCACCTCTTCAGGACCAAAGGGACGTACGTCCACATCACTGGCCGGGTAGTTGCAGCGAGCGAGTTCGGCTTCGAGCAAGGCCAATACCGCCTTCTGCTGGGTACGCCGGGCTACCACATACAAAATGTTGGTCACCTCGGCCGACACCACGTCCAGTGGCTGGCGGTTGATGTTATTGACGATCGGGCGCAGCAGCGTGTTGGCCGCCAGCACAAACAGCGTACCGAGCAGCGCTTCGAGGATCAGGTCGGCACCGGCACAGGCACCCACCGCCGCCGACGCCCAGAGCGTGGCCGCAGTATTCAGGCCGCGCACGTTGCCTTCTTCACGCATGATCACACCGGCACCGAGAAAACCGATGCCCGAGACCACATAGGCCACGACCCGCACCGCCCCTTCGGCGCCGCCCAGGCGGTTGGCCATGTCGACGAAAATCGCCGCTCCCACCGCCACCAGCACGTTGGTGCGCAGCCCCGCCGTGCGCTGGCGGTACTGACGCTCAAACCCGATCAGGCCACCGAGAATGAAGGCCGCGGTGAGGCTGACCAGCGTGTCGATCAGCGAGTTGAGGTTGATGTTGTTGATTGCTTGCATAGGCGTCTTCCCTATTCATTACCAGCCAAACTTACGCGAGGAAACCTTCGGCCAGGTACGACCATCCTGGGCCGTGATTGAGTCACGGGCACGACAGGACAGGCCCGCCCGTCGCAAACGACAGGCGCGTCCGCAGTACCGCGATGCAAGGCATCACGTACTGTTAAGCGTCGATGAGAGGGAATTCGGAATCGGGCCAGGACTGGCCGCCATCGAAATGCCGCTTCTCGCTTCTGGGCGAGACAACGGCATCGGAAAAATGCGCGTTATCTTGCCAAGTATGTGCCGGTTATCGAGACCGGCCGACGACTGTCACTCGAACAAGTACCCACTGAGGGTCTCCGCTATTGATGAAAACGCGCGAAGCTTACGCTCCGAATTAATGAGAGTAAACCGTAGGAAAATTTACCCGATGGGTTTGGGCAGGTTCTTCAGGGAGGGTTCAGGTACGCACCACTGCGCAGCTCTCCCCTCCGTAGCAGCTGTCGAGCCCAAGCGAGGCTGCGTCGGCCACACTGCGATCATCAAGCCAGACACTCCAACCAGTCGCGCCGAACGCAGCCTCTCCCAGGCTCGACAGCTGCTACGCAGAAGACGGTCGATCACGCTCCACCAGCGCCAAATACTCATTGATCGCCCCACCCGCCAACGCCTTCACCTGAATGGAAACCCGATTCACCTGCCGCCCCATCTCGATGCCATCCCGAGTCCGCACCTGAACATACCCAAGCCGGGGCCAGAACCGCTCAGCCTTGACGTTCCCCACCACCACCGTCAACCGCAACCAGCGTGCGCCCAGGCTCACTACCCAATCCTGGAAATCGGCATGCAACTGCCGCGCAAAACCGCTGCCATGCAACGGCGTGGCCACCAACAGCAACCCGATATGCCAAACACCGACCGCCAACAGATCCGACGCCACATTCACCACCGCAACCAACTGCCCTTCGGCATTGCGGTAGCCAATCCAATACATCCGCGTGTAGCTCCAGGTGTCGGGCAGTTCAAGAGTCAACTCATCCCGAGCCTCCGTGGGTGTGGCTGGCTCACCGTTGACCGCGAGAAAATATTCCGGGGCTGCTTCGAAAAAGCGCTGCAACTCGGCTTCATCCTCAAGGGTCAGCTCAACCACCCGAATACCCGCTATCGAACTGCGCGGCAACTCCCCTGCTTCAACAACATCCATGTTCACCGCCCCTCAATCATCCCGCGTCAGTACTTCCAGCAACTCAATCTCAAACCGCAAATTACTGTTGGGCGTGATATGCGCCCCCATCGAGCGCTCGCCGTAGGCCAGGTGCGCCGGCACAAACAACGTGCGAATGCCGCCAACTTTCATGCCCATCAGCCCCTGGTCCCAGCCCTTGATGACGCGACCGGTGCCGATCACGCATTGAAACGGCTTGCCGCGTTCCCATGAGGAGTCGAACACCGTGCCGTCTTCCAGAGTGCCGGTGTATTGCGTGGTGATCAGGGCGCCTTTGACCACGGTTTTGCCGTCGCCGAGGCGGATGTCGGTGATTTCCAGTTCGGTGCTCATCGTGCTCTCCCGCTATCCAAAGTCACAGCCAATGCCAGAACCGGCTCCAGAACCCACGCCCCAGATCATTCTTGCAGCCCGCATATTGCGCCGCATACATCTGCGAACGCGCCTGCACCTTCCCCGCCACCGGCATCAGCCAGGCTTTGCTCGCGTAGGTACGCTGCCGGTAACCGCCCCAGCCTTCGTGGTAATTCAGGTACTGGCCGTAGGCATCGTATTTGTATACGCCGTTGATGGTGTAGGTCTTGTCCATGTACCAGCCGACAAAGTCGATGGCGTCGTCAAAGTCCTGCCGGCTGGCGCCGTAGCGTCCGGTGCTTTTCTGGTAGTCGCTCCACACTTCGTCCTTGGCCTGGGCGTAGCCGGAGGCCGTAGACACACGGCCCCAGGGGATGATCCACAGCAGGTACTTGCGTGGGGTCTTGGCGTCCTGCCGGAAGCCCGATTCCTGATACATGATCGCGAACGGCACCTGGATCGGCACGCCCCAGCGCGCCTGGGTCACCTTGGCGGCGTCGTACCAATCGTCTTTTTCGCGGAAGATGCCGCAGATGTCGTTGGGGGTGCGGGGTGGCGAGGTGCCGCATCCCGCCAATAAGGCGGTGAGCAGCAACAGCCCTGCGGTTTTTCCTGCGTTCAAAAGCTCACCGTCTCGTCGTGAGAATAAAAGGCGGGCAGTTTACTCGTTCGCCGGGGTTCCTGCAGAGGTGAAAGCAACACGAATCCTGTGGCGAGGGAGCTTGCTCCCGCTGGAGTGCGAAGCGCTCCCGGACCGGTTGACGCGGTATGCCCGAGGCACTGCGATCATCGGTTTTGGGGCTGCTGCGCAGCCCAGCGGGAGCAAGCTCCCTCGCCACATTTTGGTGGGTGGTTCAGGCAGTGACGACCGCCGTCAGTTCCAGTTCCAGCAGGCCGTTGCTGGGTAATCCCGCCACGCCCACCGCCGAACGCGCATGCCGGCCGTGCTCGCCAAACAGCTCAATCAACAGTTGCGACGCGCCGTCGACCACCTTGGAGAAGCCCTGGAAACCTTCCCCGCCAAACACAAACCCGCGAACGAACAGGATGCGCTCGACGTTCTCCAGCCCTACCGCCTGGTCCAGCACGCTCAAGGCCCGCAGCACACAGGTCCGCCCTGCTTCGTTGACCAACTCCGTAGAGGTCTGATCCGTCACCGGCCCGGTAATCACGCTGTCACCCTGCCGACAAACCTGCCCGCTGACATACGCCACGCCTCCATGAATCGTCACTGGCACGTAGTCTCCCTTGGGGCTCGGCGCCTCGGGTAATTCCAGCCCGAGGGCTTGCAGTTTTTCGCGCACGCTCATGCCGGTTCCTCGACAAATTCCACATGCCCACCCAGCCAGCAGCCTTGCACCTGCCCCGCTGCATCCCGGCGAAACCGCAGGGAGATTTGCGAAGGTCGGCCCATGGCCCGGCCCTGGCGGATGTGCACCGGGCGATCATCTGCCGTCACCAGGCCATTCTCCAACAAGCCAAACGCCAACGCGGCAGCCGCGATGCCGGTGGCGGCGTCTTCCGGGTAACCCGAGGACTTGGGAAACTGCCGCGCATCAAACTGTCGCCCTTCCAGATCCGATGGCGCATAGGGGTACAAACCAGTGGAGCCGATGCGCTCGCACAGTTGCTGCATCCGCCGGTAATCCGGTTTCAGGCTATCCAGTACCGCCACGCTTTTCAGCGCGATCAGGGTTTTCACCCGGCTGGTGCAAGCGTTCTGGATCGGCAGCGGTGCCAGTTCGTTGGAAGTGATGCCGAGTACCGACAGAATCTCGGCCTCGACTTCGGCATCGTTCAACGCCTCGACCTGGCCCTTGGGCTGGCTGATTTCCACCTGGATATCCGGGGTGCCCGCAGCGGTGATCCGCGCATCCACCGGACCGCTCAGGGTCGATAACGTCAGGCGGTCCTTGTGCAGCATGCCCAACCGATCCAGCAGCCACACCGCTCCCACGGTGGCGTGGCCGCACATTTCCATCTCGTGGTTGGGCACCCAGAAGCGCAAGGCAAAATCGAACTCGCTGCCAACCGGTGCGGCGAACACGAAGCCGCACTCATGGCCATAGTCGCGGGCGACCTGCTGCATGTCGGCATCGCTCATGCCATCGGCGACGGCCACGGTTGGCGCGGGATTGCCGCCACGGGCGGTGGCGGGAAAAACATTGACCAGGTGAGCCTCGGGCGTCATTTCGCCTCTCCCTGAAGGGTGGAAACAGTCGGCGCCACGGCGTCGACGATGGAGTTGGTGTAAACCTGCTGCGGGTCGAGTTCGACCGGGTCGCTCTCCACAGCGTTCATGAAGCGGATGTTTTTCTCAACGCCGTCTTTCTCGATGCGCGGCGTGGCCGGGTAGGACGGCAGCGAAGCGGTCCAGGCAGCATTGAAGATGGCGGCGTCGGTGTGGGCGAAATACGGGCGCACCGACTCGCGAGCCTTGTCCGGGTCGCTGGCAATCAGGTGTTCGGCACGCCACAGGGCGCGGACCATTTTTTCGGCCGTGACCTTGTTGCTGGCCAGCCAGTCTTCACGGGCAATCATCGCAGTGAAGAGGAAGCCGTCCAGGGGTTTGTATTCGCCCTTGGCCAGGTCCATCAACACAAAGCCGCCTTGCTTCTCGGCGGTGGTGATGGTGGGTGGCGACAGCGAGAAGCCGTTGATGCTGCCCTGGGAAAACGCCGCGAGCATGTTTGGCGCGCCGCCGATGGGCATGATGGTGAAGTCTTTGTCCGGGTTGAGCCCCGCATCCTTGGCCAGGTAGCGCACCAGCATGTCGGTGGTGCTGCCAGGGCCGGTGACGCCGATCTTCAAGCCCTTGAGAGCCTGGGCACGGGCGGCCAAGGATGAGGTGGCCGACACGCCGGCCTTTTGCGCCGAGGCACCGTCGATCACCACGGTGCTGCCGAACTGGGTCTGCACGGCGGCGAACGCCTGGACATTCTGGCCTTTGGTGCGGGCGCGCACCGCGACGGCGGGCAGGCCGACGTACGCATCCGCATCACGCCCCAGCACGGCGGTGAGTGCTGCCGAGCCGCCTTTCTGGAATACGATGACGTCCACATTCAGGCCTTCATCGGCGAAGTAGCCTTGCTTCTGCGCGACGTAGATCGGCACATAGAGAAAGCCTTCGCTGGGGAACGCCAGGGTGACTTTGGTCAGGTCCCGGGCCTGCGCGGCGGGCAGGCAGGAAGCGAGTAAAACGCTGGCGATGAACAGTGGTTTGAACATGATCAAGCTCCGCAAAAATAAGGGGTTAAACCGCAACTTCACGTTCCGCTTCGTTGGCCTTCCACGGCATCAACTTGCGTTCTGCCAGCTTCACCGCCGTGTTCAGGATCAGCGCGAGGGCGATGATGCCCACCAGTGCGGCAAATACACCGGCGGTATCGAACTGCGAGGCTGCATCCGAGAGCAGGTAGCCCAGGCCCCGGTTGGCGGCGATGATCTCGCCCACCAGCGCGCCGATCAGCGCATAGGGCACCGACAGGCGCAGGCCGGTGAATACCCAGGTGAAAGCGGACGGGATGACCACCATGGTCAGCAGGTCGCGCTCCTTGGCGCCCATCAGGCGCAGGATGGTCAGTTGCTCGCGGGACACGTTGCGCACGCCGCTGTAGGTGTTGAGGAACACCAGGAAGAACACCACGGCCGCGGTCAGGATGACTTTCATCGGCAAGCCGATGCCGAACCAGAGGATGAACAGTGGCGCCAGCGCGACTTTCGGCAAGCTGTAGAAGGCGGTCAGGAACGGGTCGAGAATATCCGCCAGCAGCTTGGCGCGGCCCAGCACCAAACCGGCGATCAAGCCTGCGAGGGAGCCGAAGAAGAAGCCCAGCACGGCTTCCAGGGTGGTGATGCCGGCGTGGTAGAAGAACACCCCGTTCATGAGGATTTTCCACAGGCTTTGCGCCACCGCCGAAGGCCGGCTGATGAAAAATTCCACGCCGAACCAGCGGGACACACACTCCCAGAACACCAGCAGGAAAATCAGGAACAGCAAGCGATAGACCTGGATCATACGACCTCCAGCGAGTGAGCCAATGAGGCGGGATCGGCAGCACCGGCGACGTCGGGCGCCAAGCGTTTCCAGAGGGCGGCGCAGAGTTCCACGTAGCGTGGGTCAGAGCGCAATTGCACCAGGTTGCGTTCACCGCCCAGGGGAATATCGAGCACATGGTCGATGGTGCCTGGGCGACCGGCGAACACCACGCAGCGGTCCGCCAGCGCGATGGCTTCATCGACATCGTGGGTGACGAACAGCACGGTCTTGTTGAGCTTGCGGCACAGGCGCAAGAGTTCGGTCTGCAGGGTCAGGCGCATCTGCGCATCAAGGGCGCCGAAGGGTTCGTCCATCAGCAGGGTTTCCGGGTCGCTGGCCATCAAGCGCGCCATGGCCGCGCGTTTGCGCATGCCGCCGGAAAGCTGGTTAGGGTAGCTTTCGCCAAAACCGGTGAGGCCCACCAGCGCCATCAGCTCCTCGACGCGACTGTCGATCCGGGCCTTGGGCATGCGGCGGATTTGCAGCGGCACGGCGATGTTGCCGGCCACGGTGCGCCACGGCAGCAAGTGGTCGGCCTGGGTCATGTAACCGACACGGGTGTTGACGCCCTTGACCTCGGCGCCGTCGTAATGCACCTGGCCCTCCGTAGGGCCGAAGAGCCCGGCGGTCATGTTGAGCAAGGTGGACTTGCCGCACCCCGAAGGGCCGACCAGGGTGATGATTTCGCCCCGCTGAACTTCAAGCGATACGTTGCGCACGGCCACAAACTGGCGGCCCTCGACTTTGAAGCTTTTTTGCACCCCTGCGAAGCTGATAAAGGGTTTTGCACTCACCGCCCCTCCTCGTCCGGTAGGCCGGACTTGTTTGTTGTTGACGGGGTGAGGATGAACGGATGACGGATTTGCGGCGCACGGGATCGGGCCGGATCATGCGCGGGATCGGGACATCAAAAAAGTTGAGGCGGTATCAGCCGCGGCGCCACTCATCCGGCGACACGCCCAGCACCCGGCGAAACACATGGGCCAGGTGTGACGGTGACTCATAGCCGACGTTATTGGCGATCTCCAGCACCGACATGCGGGTGTGCCGCAACAACGTCTGCGCGCGCTCCAGGCGCAGGCGCTGGACGTACGCCAGCACCGTCTCGCCGGTGTGCAGCGCGAACAGCCGGGTCAGATGGCGGCGCGACATGTGAAACGTCTCGGCGATTTCATCCAGCCCCGGCGCATGTTCGAGGTTGCCTTCCACGTACGCCTTGACGTCACGCACCAGCATGGCGCCGTGGCGCTCGGTAGATGAGCGTTGCAGACTCGGCTGGCTGAGGGAAATCGCCAGGCATTCGAGCAGCAGCAGGTGATCGGCCTGGGCCACCTGGCGGCGGCGGTCGATGTACAGGTCGGGTTGGCTGAAGGCTTTTTTTGCCAGGAGCAGATGGTGCAACGGCGCGGAGGTTTGCCAGATGCCCAGGGTGGGCACGCGCAGCAAGCGGTTGGCGTCACCGGACAGGTCACGCAAGGCGTAGTGCATGTAGTCGGGGTCGACGTAGAACGCCACGTGGCCCTGGCTGGCGGTGAGTGACGAGGAGGAATGGCTGGATTGCGGCGGCACCAGTACGAACTGGCGGTCGATCACCGAGGTGGTGCGCCCGCTTTCCTCATCCTTGAAACGCAACAGGCCGTGCTCGGGCACCATCAGCATGAATTCGTCGTGGGCATGGGCCCCGGTTTCATAGGCGCCGTTGGAGTTGAAGACGCTGTAGATGTCGCGCATCGCCAGGCACTGCCAGTGGATGTTGGAGTGCTGACACTAGCATGTTTGGTGCCAGCGAAGCATTGTGGCGAGGGAGCTTGCTCCCGCTGGACCGGGCTGGCGCTCCAGTGCGTAGCGCTCCCCTCTTTTTTGGGGCCGCTTCGCAGCGCCCAGCGGGAGCAAGCTCCCTCGCCACATAAATCACCTCAGGTCATGATCAGGCCAACGGTACACGACGGGTGGAAATCGCCAGGCGACCCACACCGAAGCTCAACGCTGCGCCCAGCAGCAACATCAACAAGGTGCTCCACGCAGCACGGGACAGTTGCTTGGCCGCGACTTCACCGGCTTCACGGGCTTTCTGTTCAGCCTGTTGCTTCAGTTCGTCGACCTTCTGCACGGCCTGCTGGTAGGCCTGGGCGTAGTTGTCGACAATCTGGGTGGCCTCAGCCTGGCTCTTGCCGGTACGGGCCGCAACAATGTTGACCAGTGCCTGCTTGTCCGCCGCGTTCAACGCCGGCTCACCGGAAGCCTTGACCCGCTCGAACCACTGCTTCAATTCATCACCAGCCTGGGCTGGGTTGGTCGCGGCATCGTTGGCCGACTGCTTGCCGTCCGCCGCCGCCTGATCGGCTTTTTGCTCAACGTTGGCCGGGTCCAGTTCAGGTTTGCCGCTCTGCTTGAGCAGTGTGTCGAGCTGACCTTGCAGGCTGTTCCAGTCCAGCTTGATGCCCTGCTCATTCAGTTGCTGCTTGACGCTGTCGCTGATACCCGGCGCCACGGCGGCGATCCCGCTGCCGGCAGCCGACAGGCCCTTGCCGACGACATTGCCCGCCGCTCCCACAACGCTGGTGGCCAGCGCGGCCAGCAGCCAGGTGGTGAGCAAGGTGGTGATGGTCCAGCTCAGCACGCCGTGCAGGCCGCCGCGATCCGGCGCGGTGCGCCCGGCCACGAATGCACCGGTACCGATTGCCAGCAGCGTCGAGACAAACAGCCAGATCCCGGCACCGGTGCCGAAACCGCTCAGCGGGTTACCCGCGGCCATCGGGTCTATCGCGCTGGCGCCAATCGCGGTGCCGAGTACGCTCAATACCAGATAGGTCACCAGGGCAATTGCACTACCGGCCAATACCGAGCCCCAGGACACACGAAACAGCGAACGGTTGGTTTCATAGACAGTGGTCATGTTAAATCCTTTGAACAGTGGGTAGGTGGCCAGTTTGGCGAGGCACCTGCCCTGCGGTCTCGACACAATTGCACTAGGCGCACTGGTGCATTCGCACCCCGCGCCCGGCACTTTCTCTGCACTATCCTGAGCCTCAGGTGTCGTACTTCCCATGCGACTTACCCCAGGAGAAACCATGAGCCAGGCCGTCCTCGCCAAAGAAACCAACCGCCGCCAACTGCAGCAGATCATCTCCGGCTTGTCCGATGGGGTGATCCTCGCCGAGGCCGACCAGACCATACTCTGGGCCAATGAAGCCGCGCTGCTGATGCATGGCGTGGATAAAGTCGAAGACCTGGGTGCCAACACCAAGGAATACGCCGCGCGCTTTGCCTTGCGGTATCGCAACAACCACCCGTTGGTGCTGGAGAATTATCCTCTGAGCCGGGTGGCAGACGGTGAAGAGTTCAGCGATGTGGTGGTGGAAGTCACCCCCACCGGCGACGAGGAAAAAGTCTGGGTGCATCGCCTGCGCAGCCTGGTGCTCGACGACGCGTCGGGCGAGCCGGAATTGCTGGTGTTGATCCTGAGCGACGCCACCGAATGGGCCAGCGCCGAACAGCGCTTCGAAAAGACCTTCAATGCCAACCCGGCGCCGGCGGTGATTTGCCGCCTGAGCGACCTGCGCTACATCAAGGTCAACCAGGGCTTCCTGGAGATGACCGGCTACAACCGCGACCAGGTGATCGGCCACTCGGTGTATGAACTGGACGTGCTGGAACAGGCCGAAAACAAGGACCTGGCCGTCAAGCGCCTGGGCGAAGGCGCGACCATTCCACAGATGCAAGCCGAACTGAAACTGCCCGAAGGCGGCAGCAAACTGGTGATCGTGGCCGGCCAGCCGCTGGACATGAATGAGGAAGACTGCATGCTGTTTTCCTTCACCGACCTGGAGCCTCGCCGCAAGGCCGAAACCGCCCTGCGTCAGAGTGAGGAACGCTTCGCCAAGTCGTTCCGCCTGACGCCGGTGCCGACCCTGGTGTGCAACGCCGCCAACCGCCAGGTGGTGGATATCAACGAAGCCTTCATGACCATCACCGGCTATACCAGTGAAGAACTGATCGGCAAATCCATCGAAGACATCGACTTTATCGACAGCCCCCAGGCCTGCACGCAACTGTTCACCACCCTGCAAAAAGCCGGCAACCTCGACGGCCTCGACCTGAAGATCCGCAAGAAAGGCAATGAGCTGATCGACTGTGTGCTGTCTGCCGACACCGTCAGTATCCAGGATGTGCCCTGCTACCTGCTGGTGCTGATGAACATCACCGAACGCAAGCGCTCCGAGCTGGAACTGGTGGCCGCGATCGAGGAAGTGATGCAGGACGCCTCATGGTTCAGCCAGACGCTGATTGAAAAACTGGCCAATGCCAAGAGCGTCAACAGCCCCAATGTACCGAACATTTCCTTCACCGACCTGACCGCCCGGGAGCGCGATGTACTGGGGCTGATTTGCGAAGGCCTGGCCGACAAGGAAATCGCCTCGCGCCTGAAACTGGCGCCCAACACCGTGCGTAACCATGTGGCCACGGTGTACTCCAAACTGGGGGTGCATAGCCGTAGTGCAGCCATCGTGTGGGCCCGTGAGCGCGGGCTGTTTGCCGGTGAATTGCGGGTTAAAAAGCCCAAATAGAGTGCAAATGCACTAGTGCGACCGGTGCAAATTCGCCTTATTGCGCGGGGGTGCACTGCTTAACCTTGAAGGGTGGGCATAGGGCTTAGGGTCCTGTGCCGTTGAGATGTCATGCCCTTTAAGGAATCCATCATGAAAAGCGAACAAGTCAAAGGCGCCGTCGAAAAAGTGGCCGGCAAGGCTCAAGGTTTTCTGGGTGATCTGACCGGTGACGAACGTCTCCAGGCCGAGGGTGTCGCTCGCCAGGCCGCTGGCCAGTTGCAGCAAACCTACGGTGACGCGCTGGACACCGTTGGCGATTTCGCCAAGCAAAAACCCCTGGCAACGGTTGCGATCGTCGCCGGTGTCGGCCTGCTGCTGGGCCTGTTGCTGCGTCGTCGCTGAGGAGAACCCTGATGTTTACGCTCTCCCAACTGCGCAACTGCATCGAAGAGGCCCTGTCGCCCCTGACCTGCGAATTCACCCTGTGCCGTGACGCGTCGTTGACGCTCAAGGTCTTCGACGCCGAAAGCGGCCGGGTGGATTTGGTGGTCACCGGGATCAGCGTCAACAAGCTGCAGACCCCGCAGGAAGTGGAAAAGATGGTCGACGAGTTGCGGTACGAATTGCAGAGCAACACCGTCGGTAAACTCAGGCTGGATGACCTGCCGCTGCGCCCTTTGTAGGAGCGGGCTTGCTCGCGAAAAACGCCCAGGCACCGCGTTCATTCAGGCGTGGCGCGTTATCGTTAACGACCTTCGCGAGCAAGCGTGCTCCTACAGTAGGTCGCGGGCTTTCAACGACGCCCCGATAAAATAGAACACCCCTCCCCCGACAATGAACGCTGCCAACATGTAGAACATGTAGTGGGCCGGCAGGTTGGCCAGCACCAGCCCGCACAGCACCGGCCCCAGGGCAGCACCGAGGTTGGAGAGGTTTTGCGCCCCGTAGTACATGCCCCGCAGGTTGTCCGGGGCGATGCGGTCGATGAACATGTACTCGGCCGGAAACACCACGATTTCGCCCACGGTGAAAATCGCCATCGCCAGGATCCACCACCACACGTTGCTCGCCAGGGCAAAGCCAATCACCCCCAGCATGAACATGCCCAGACCGAAGATCAGCCACTGGCTCAGGTAGCGGTGGGAAATGCGCCGGCCAATCGCGTATTGCAGGGCAATCACCAACACCGCGTTGGTGGTGAGTACCGCGCTGATGATGGTGTAGGTGTATTCGGCGGTAGTGGTGGTCACCAGGTACTGCGACAGGTACGCGGTGAACTGGCCGAACACCACGGCACTGAGCAGGCCGCCGACGGTGAAGCACACCAGTCGGTGATCCCGCAGCAATACACGCCCCACCGCGAGGAACGACACCGGCTTTTGCGTGGTGTCTACCGTGGCCAGCGTGCGGTCGCCCCAACGCCAGTACAGCAGGAAAAAACCGAAGCCCAGGACCGCCGACAGGATAAACGGCAAGCTGATATCGAGCTTGGCCACCATCGCGCCAAAAAACGGCCCTACGGCATAGCCGATATTGGTCAGGGTGTACTTGATGGAAAACGCTTCGCTGCGCTCATCTTCCGGCAACAGGCTGGCAAACCCGGACTTGATCGCGATGTCGATCACCGCGTACGCCAGGTTGATCAGGATCAGGCAGCTGTAGAACGACCAGATTTCCCGGGCCAACACCGTGCCGATAAACCCCAGGGCAAACACCACACTCAAGCTGAGCAATAGCCTGTAGCTGTTGATGCGGTCTACCAGGAAACCGCCGTAGACACTCAGCAGCGAGCCGACGATCAACGAGCTGCCGATCACCAGGCCGACCTGGCTGATGTCGAGGGCAAAGTGGTTGGTGAGGTAGATCACCAGGTACGGAAAGGTGATGGCCTTGGCCAGGGTGAGGATCAGCGTGGCCGACAACAACAGGTTCACGGTACGCGGGTAATTTCTTATTGTGGCAAGCATCCTGCTCTCATTCCAGTCAAGGTAAAGGGACCATTGCGGCCCGCAGCGGACGTACCTTAACGCAAAACAAGAAGAAAAAAATGCTGGTTTATGCATTTATGCAAAAATCAAATGCAGCGGGATGAAGCGTGATTACCCATCCCGCTGAACGCTTTATTTTTTAACGGGCGTGATGTCGAGAATCGTGCCGTTGGTGGTTTTGAGCAATACGTACTTGTCGTTCACTCGAGCCCACTGGCTGTCTTCTTCCGGCTGCTTCAGGCCACGTTTCTTCCAGTCGGCAATGGCCGACTCCTTACGCATCAGAATGTCTGGCGCGCGGTCTCCCGTCTTGAGGTTGCGGGTATTGATATTCGAAGGCTGCACGGTTTTTTGCGGGGTATCCGCGGCCTGGACGGTGAGACTCGCGGCGGACAGGCTCGCGGCAACCAGCAGGCAGGCAACAAGGGATTTGGACTTCATGGGCACTTCCTTCAATGAATGACGCGTAAAGATTCCGACCGCAGCGGCGTGGAATCATTCAGCGCCGTGATGGAAGCGGCAGATGGATGGGCAGCCAGCGACCGGGCCGGCGATTAATCAGATAAGATTGGTTCTTTTTTCCAGCCGCTCAGGAATTCCAATGACTGGTACCCACGTCATCATCATTTTCGTGACCGTTGTCACCTTGCTCGCGCTCTACGTGTTCGGCACCTACAGGGAACTGGTGGCCCTGCTCGATCGCTGCAAAAAAGCCTTCGGCCAATTCAAGGAGGCCGAACAACAATTGGCGGCGGCGCAAAATGCCTCGTCACCCACCGCAGAAATCGCCAGCCTGGAAAGCCGTGTCGCGTTCACCCGCCAGCTCTTCCACGACTCGGTCAACAACTACAACACCTACAAGCACAAGTCGCCGACCTCGGTGGTGGCCGAGCTGCTCGGGCATCGTGATGATGTCAGCCTGTCGGGGTTCGAGGCCAAGCGTACGGCCTGACCTGCCGGCGCTTACACAGGTGCACGCTGACGTGTTGGCGTGCCCTGATGAAACACCATCTGCCACTGCCCGCCGCTTTCGCGCCACACCGAACTGCGCAACGACTCCCCCGCCGCATTTGCATCCGTCGCCGCGCGCTGGCAGCGATACGTCACCAACGCCACGCCTTCGGCCAGCACCTTCATTGCAAAGTCACTGATGCTACGGACTGAAAACACCTCATCCTGCAGCCCTTCGATCACCTCGGCCTTGCTGCCCCACACATTGCCACTGGCACCAAATTCGACGAAATCATCCGCCAGCAGCACCGACAACCGCGCCGCATCTGCACGGGTGGTGCATTGGTGCAGCTCCTGTTCCAGGCGGCGTAAATGCTCTGCCAACTCCATACCCATTGCCCTCGTGAAATTAATCCTGTAATTTTTCATGAAATTTCCTGATAAGAATTTCACGAAGCGCCCATGGACAAGCAAGAAGAACTCGACGCCCTGGCGATCCTGATCCACGACCTGCGCAAGCACAAGAAGCTCACCCTGGCGCAACTGGCGCAAAAGATCGAGCGTTCCGTGGGTTTCCTGTCCCAGGTTGAACGCGGCCTGTCGCGCCCGACCGTAGCCGACCTCACGGCCATCAGCCACGCGCTCGGTGTGCCCACCACCTATTTCTACAGCCTGTCCAAACCCAAGGCGGTGGACTGGGTCACCCGCCCCAACGAACGGCGCACGGTGTATTACGCCAATGGCATCACCGACATCCTGGTGTCGCCGAGCATGCACGGCGCGTTCTCGATCCTCGACAGCCTGCTGGCCCCCGGTGCCAACAGCGGCGAACAAACCATGAGCGACCGTGCCGAACAGGCCGGTTACGTGCTGGAGGGCGAGTTGACGCTGTGGGTCGAGGGCGAGCCGGACTCGGTCACCCTGGGCCCCGGCGACAGCTTCCACCTGGCCAGTTTTGCCCACTGCCGCTACGGCAACCTGACCGACCTGCCAGCCCGCGTGCTGTGGGTCTACAACTAGGAGCAACACCCGTGAAAAGCCATGCTTCCACGCTTTTGGCCGAAGTCCGGACCTTTCGCCAGAACCATCCCGATGTGCGCTACGTCGACCTGATTGCCCTGGACATTCCCGGGCATTTCTACGGCAAGCGCTACCCGGTGGAGATGCTGGAAAAGGTCGCCGCCGGCAGCCCGTTGAAACTGCCGCAGAACGCGGTGCTGCTGGGTGCCCAGGGCGGCCTGTTCAAGATCGGCGACTACTGCTTCCACGACGGCGACCCGGACGCCAACCGCCGCCTGGTGCCCGGCACCCTCAAGCCGGTGAGCTGGGAGGCGCAGCCGCTGGGGCAGATGTTGATTACCTCCGACGGCACCGAAGCGCCCATCGAATTCGAACCCCGGGAAGTACTGGCCAAGGTGCTGGAACGCCTGCAGCGCAAAGGCATTCACCCGGTGGTCGCGTTCGAGCTGGAGTTCTACCTGTTCGACAAAAAACTCAGCGACGGCCTGCCGCAATTTGCCCGCGACCCGCTGAGTGATGACGCGGACGACCAGCCCAACTTGCACATCGAGCGCCTGTCACGCTTTGCGCCGGTGTTGGACGATATGGTCGAGACGGCCAAGGCCCAGGGCATCGACATCACGGTGATCACCGCCGAACTCGGCCCCGGCCAGTTCGAAATCAATTTCGGCCACCTGGAAGACGGCCTGCGCGCCGCCGACTGGGCCGCCCTGTTCTGCCGCAGCACCCGTGGCGTGGCCCTCAAGCACGGCTATCGCGCCAGCTTCATGGCCAAGCCTTACCTGCAACACCCCGGCAGCGGCATGCATGTGCACGTCAGCCTGTACGATGCGGCGGGCAATAACCTGCTGGCGGCCCACCAGCAGCAACCGTTGCGCCACGCGGTGGCGGGTTGCCTGGAACTGCTGCCGCACTGCATGCCGATCTTCTCGCCCAACCACAACGCCTTCCGCCGCCTTGGTGGCACGGTCAACGCGGCAACCCGCGCGTGCTGGGGCTTTGAAGACCGTGACGCGTGCGTGCGAATCCCTGAATCCGACCCGCGCAACCTGCGCATCGAACATCGCCTGGCGAGTGCCGATGCCAACCCATATCTGGTATTGGCGGCGATTCTGGTGGGGCTTGAACACGGTCTTGAGGCTGCCAAAGAACCCATCGCCCCGCTGAACGAAGACCGCAACAGCGGCGCGGACTTCCCCCTGGAAATGCTGGAGGCGGTGCGCGCCATGCAGCATCAGCCGACGTTGCGCGAAGGCCTGGGCGCGGAGTTTGTCGACGTGTATTGCGAAAACAAACGCCAGGACCACCTGGCATTCCAGCAGGAGATTCATGCACGGGAATATCGCTGGTATCTCTAGGCACTGATGGTTAGCCTCGTGGGCATCTCTGGCTAACCGCGGACTTGCCCATGACCGACCAAAGCGCCCCGGCCCTGAAGGAAATCTTCAACGCCGAACGCCTGCAACACATCGCCAGCGAAATGACCGCGGTGTACCCGGCGTTCGACGCCAAGGGCTTTCTCAAACACGCCAAGGCCGGGCTCGTGGATCTGTCGGTGATGCAGCGCATGGCGCGGGTCAGCGAAAGCCTGCATGCCGTGATCCCGCTGGATTACCCCCAAACGCTGAAGTTGCTGTATGCCCTGGCGCCCCGGCTGAACAGCGCCTTTGTCAGCCTGTTCCTGCCCCACTACGTCGCGAGCTACGGCGGCGAAGACTTCAAGCGTTCCATGGCTGCCCTCAAGTACTTCACCACCTTCGGCTCCGCCGAGTTTGCCGTGCGGCATTTCCTGCTGAGGGATTTCAAGCGCACCCTGGCCGTAATGCAGCAATGGTCGCTGGATGACAACGAACACGTGCGACGCCTCGCCAGCGAAGGTTCACGGCCACGGCTGCCATGGTCGTTTCGCCTGGCCGAGGTGCAGGCCGATCCGAACCTGTGCGCTTCGATCCTCGACAATCTCAAGGCCGACAGCAGCCTCTACGTGCGCAAGTCGGTGGCCAACCACCTCAACGACATCACCAAGGACCATCCGGATTGGGTGCTGGGCCTGATCGAAGGCTGGTCCCTGGATAACCCCCACACGGCGTGGATCGCCCGCCACGCGCTGCGCAGCCTGATCAAGCAAGGCAACACCCGGGCGCTGACGATCATGGGCGCCGGGGCCAGGGCCGAAGTGAAGATCCATCAACTCAAGGTCGAGCCGGCGGCGATCAAGTTGGGGGAGCGGATCAACCTGTCCTTCAGCCTGGAGTCCACTGCCGATTCGTCGCAAAAGCTGGTGGTCGACTACGCCATCGACTATGTGAAAAGCGCCGGTCACAGCGCGTCCAAGGTGTTCAAGCTCAAGGCATTTACCCTGGGTGCCGGAGAACATCACGCCATCAGCCGTGGCCAACATATCCGTGAATTGACCACGCGCAAGCACTATCCCGGCAAGCATGCGGTTCACGTGCTGGTGAACGGTGAGCGGCTGGGAAGCGTCGAGTTTGAACTCGAAAAATAATCCTTAAAACATTAACGAAGGCTCTAGATCGGGCCTTACAGCGTAATTAATTGTCGGACAATGCTAGGCATTCGTGTTGCGATCCATTATCATCCGGCGCCTTCTCGGTACCCCTAGGGTACTTGTGTCAATGTTCCACCTGAGGCGCCCATGCTCCGTTTTTCGTTTTACCGTCCCCTGATCTGCATCAGCTGGGGGCTTGCCAGTCACAGCGCGCTTGCCGCCCTGCAACCAATGGCCGAAGCCCCGCTGGCCAGCGACACCGAGCTGCATTGCCACTTCAACCGCGACGCCAGCGTCGACTGCACTACCCGCTTTCACTACACCATCCTCAAGCCAAGCGGCCGCGAAATGCTCTCGCGGATCGACTTCAGCTACCAGGAAGAAGACGGCTTCGAACTGATCAAGGCCGAGTCCACCCAGCCCGGCGGCAAACCTGTGCCCCTGGACCCGACGCAAATCGACACCCGCACCGCCCCCAACCCGGACCAGGGTTTCTCCCGGGAAAAACAGACCTCGCTGGCGTTTCCCAACCTGCGGGTCGGCACGCAAATCCGCTACACGGTGCGCGAACATCACCCGGCCAAACCGCTGATGACCGAGTTCTACTACGCCTTGCAGTTCGGCCCCAACGCCGCACGGCGCGACCACTTCAAGGCACGCTTCACCGCCGAGCGGCCGATCGAGTGGCGCAGCGAATTGATGGAGGATTTCAGCATTACGCCATCAGCCAATCGCAAGACCCTGGACGTGGTGCAAAAGGCCCCGACCTACCTCAGCTATATCAACGAATCCGCCAACGCCTACATACGCCACGCCCCGCGTATCGAAGTCGGCAGCTCCCTGGATCGCCAGCAGTACTTCGGCGGCTTTGCCGAACGCTACAACCAGATCCTCGGCGCCAAGCTGCCGCCCCAGGGCGCCGCCGCCGTGGCCGCCGTTCGCGGCTTGCCACCGGCACAACAGGTGGCCGGCCTGATGCAGCACATCAACGACCACTACCGTTACCTGGGCGACTGGCGCGCCTCGGATCGCGGCTATGTACCCTTCAGCCTGGCGGAGATCGAACAGCACGGCTACGGCGACTGCAAAGACCTTTCGACGCTGCTAGCGGCCATGCTCAAGGCCAGCGGAATCAAGGCCGAGCCCGCCTGGGTCAGCCGTGGCGATGTGGTTAACCCGCTGCTGATTCCCGGCACCGGCGCACCGAACCACGCCATCGTCCGCGCCGAAGTCGATGGCCAGGTGTGGTGGCTGGACCCGACCAACCCGATCTTCGCCCCCGGCCAGACCCTGCCCGACATCCAGGACCGCTGGGTGCTGGTGACCAACGCCGAGGGCCAGGTACGTGAAGAACACATCCCGCTGCAACCCGCCGCCCCCACGTTGATCCTCGACAAACAGGAGCGCTTCGACGCCCAGGGCACCGCCCGGGTCTCGGCCACCGTTGATTTTCGCGGCATGCCGCTGATGCAACTGAGCGTCGCCGACCGCCAGCAAGGCGCCACCGCCAGCGACCAGAACATCTGCGACAACTTCGGCAAACAGATCACCGACTGCCAGGTCGAGCGCCCCGCCACCGCCTTCTTGATCCCGGCCAGCTACAAGGTCAGCGCCACCCTGACGGACATGCGGCCCCTGGAACCGCTGGGCAACGACCACGTCTACAACGATGCCTTGCTGCAAGAGAAATGGGACGGTCTGCTCAACTACCGCCGCAATGGGCAACTGGCCGACTTGTACATAGGCAACCCCGAGACGCTGGATTACACCATCACACTGTCGGGTGGGCAGATCGACAAGGACATCAATGCTTGCCAGGTACGCTCGCCGTGGTACGACCTGGACCTGACGGGTGAGCGCGTCAAGGGCGACTGGCGTTATCACTACGTCCTGACGCAGAAAATACGCTGGCTGACCCACGATGAAATTGTCAGCGCGCCGTTTGAAAAGATGATCAAGGAGATCCGTGCCTGTGGTGAACAGGTGCATCAGGTGGTGAAGCTCTAACCCTCCCCCAGCAAAACCCCTTGCTCCCGCGCGCAGAGTTCCACCAGGTAATCCCACAACACCCGCAACCTTACCGACTTGTGCAACTCGCGCCGGGAGCTGATCCAGTAGCTGCGCTGGATGCTCTCCGCCGGCAGCAGCGGCACCAGGTCCGGGTCGCTCGCCGCCATGAAGCAGGGCAATACGGCAATTCCCAACCCCGAGCGCGCCGCCTGGTGCTGGGCGATCACGCTGGTGCTGTGGAACACCACTTTGGGGTTGCGGCAGAAACTGCTGAGGAATTTCAGTTCCTGGCTGAACAGTAAATCGTCGACGTAATCGATCCAGGCGTGCACCGCCAGGTCCTCGCGTTTTTCAATCGGCGGTGTGCGGTCCAGGTAGCTGCGGCTGGCGTAGAGCGCCAGGCGGTAGTCGGTGAGTTTGCGAGTCACCAGTTGGTCGACGCTGGGGCGTTCGAGGTGGATGCTGATTTCCGCTTCGCGGTTGAGGATGCTGACAAACCGTGGCACTGCCAGCAGTTCCACTTCCAGGCCCGGGTAGCGTTCGAACAGGCCGCCCATGCGACTGGCCAGGAACATCACGCCCAAACCCTCGGCCACCCCCAGGCGGATCTTGCCCAGGGGCGCGGCGGAATGGGTCAGTTCTTCTTCGGCCAGCAGCGCCACGTTTTCCATGGCTTCGGCATGTTTGAGCAGGGCTTCGCCGGAGGGCGTGAGTTCGTAACCCTGGGCGTGCTGCACGAACAGCGCAGTGCCCAGGCTTTTCTCGATGGCCTCGATGTGCCGGGCCACGGTGGCGTGGGTGGTTTTCAGGCGTTGCGCCGCCGTGAGCAAGCGTCCGCTACGCTGTAACTCAAGAAAGAACCGCAGATCATTCCAGTCGAACATGCCTTCCCCTTCTTCCCCTGAACAGCAGCGTTGTCTAAAAACGCACAGCAGCTGGGTAAAAACTAACATTTTTAAGACGAAAACTAACAACTAGGATGGGACCAATAAGAAAAACAAGCGAGGTCACAGATGCATTCTGCAGCTGCTGAATACGATTACGTGGTGGTAGGCGCCGGCCCGGCGGGCTGCCTGCTGGCCAATCGACTGTCTGCCAACCCTGCCCATCGCGTGTTGCTGCTTGAAGCAGGCGGTCGCGATAACTACCCCTGGATCCATATTCCCGTCGGCTACCTGTTCTGCATCGGCAACCCACGTACCGACTGGTGCTTCAAGACCGAAGCCCAGGAAGGCCTGCAAGGCCGAGCGCTGAGCTACCCGCGCGGCAAGGTGCTAGGCGGGTGCTCGTCCATCAACGGCATGATCTACATGCGCGGCCAGGCCCGGGATTACGACGGCTGGGCCGAGGACAATCCCGGCTGGGCCTGGAAGGATGTGCTGCCGCTGTTCAAGCAGAGCGAAAACCATTTTGCCGGTGCCTCGCAATTTCACAGTGACGGCGGTGAATGGCGGGTTGAGCAACAGCGCCTGCACTGGCCGATCCTCGATGCGTTTCGTGACGCGGCGCAGCAAAGCGGTATCGACAGCATCAGCGACTTCAACCAGGGCGACAACGAAGGCTGTGGCTATTTCCAGGTCAATCAGAAATCCGGCGTGCGCTGGAATGCGGCCAAGGCGTTTCTCAAACCGATCCGCCAGCGGCCCAACCTGACGGTGATGACCGAGGTTGAAGTCGACCGCGTACTCCTGGAGAACGGCCGCGCGGCGGCGGTGGTTGCTCGCCAGCAAGGCCAGCCAGTCACGTGGCGGGCGCGCAAGGAAATCATCCTGTGCGCCGGCTCCGTCGGTTCGCCCGGCATCCTGCAACGCTCCGGTATCGGCCCCTCCAGCGTGCTCAAGCCTTTGGGCATCGATGTGCTGCACGAGTTACCCGGCGTGGGCGGCAACCTGCAGGATCACCTGCAACTGCGCCTGATCTACAAGCTGGAAAACGCCCGCACCCTGAACCAGATCGCCGGCACCGTGTGGGGCAAGATGGGCATGGGCCTGCGCTACCTGTACGACCGCAGCGGCCCGTTGTCCATGGCCCCCAGCCAGCTTGGCGCGTTTGCCCGCTCCGGGCCGGAGCAGACGTCGGCCAACCTCGAATACCACGTGCAACCGCTGTCCCTGGAGCGCTTTGGCGAACCACTGCACGGGTTCCCGGCCTTCACCGCTTCGGTGTGCGACTTGCGCCCGCAAAGCCGTGGCCGCATCGACATTCGCTCGACCAACCCGGCAGACGCACCGCTGATCCGCCCCAACTACCTCAGCCATCCGGAAGACCTGCGGGTGGCCGCCGACGCCATTCGCCTGACCCGACGCATCGTCTCGGCGCCGGCCCTGAAGCAATTCAACCCGGTGGAGTACCTGCCCGGCGCAGAACTGCAGACAGACGAACAACTGCAGGAAGCCGCCGCCCGCATTGGCACCACGATTTTCCATCCAGTGGGCACCTGCCGCATGGGCAGCGACAAGGACGCGGTGGTCGACGCCCAACTGCGAGTGCACGGGGTTCCCGGCCTTCGCATCGCCGACGCGTCGGTCATGCCCCGCATCACTTCAGGCAACACCTGCTCACCGACGCTGATGATCGCGGAAAAAGCCGCGCAGCTTATCCTTTCGCCGAACACAAGGAGCCTCGCCCCGGAGAAAGAACTGACCTTACCGGCTTGACCTGCAGGAGCCCGGCTTGCCGGCGGTGGCGTTTTCAAGTGTTGTGCACAGCTTGAGAGCGCCATCGCCGGCAAGCCGGGCTCCTACAGGGGAATAGCGGCGCCGATGTGGCGCCGACAGTGGAACAACAATAAATAATCACTGTGAGGGCTACCCAAATGTCAGAACACGCTCAACCCCTGGGCTCCGCCACCAAGGCGCGAGACAGCAACGACACACAGAAAGTCATCTTCGCCTCCTCCCTCGGGACGGTGTTCGAGTGGTATGACTTCTTCCTCTATGGCGCACTCGCGGCGGTAATCAGCAAGCAGTTCTTTGCCGGGGTCAACGACACCACGGCGTTTATCTTTGCCCTGATGGCCTTCGCCGCCGGCTTTGTGGTGCGCCCGTTCGGCGCGCTGGTGTTCGGTCGGCTGGGTGACATGATCGGGCGCAAGTACACCTTCCTCGCCACCATCATCCTGATGGGCCTGGCGACTTTCTGCGTCGGCCTGCTGCCGACCTATTCGAGCATCGGCATTGCCGCACCGATCATCCTCGTCGCGCTGCGCATGCTCCAGGGCCTGGCGCTGGGCGGCGAGTACGGCGGCGCAGCCACCTATGTGGCCGAGCACGCCCCGGCGGGCAAACGCGGCTTCCACACCAGCTGGATTCAATCCACCGCGACCCTCGGCCTGCTGCTGTCGCTGCTGGTGGTGCTGGCGTGCCGTTACTTCACCGGCGACCAATTCGAAGTGTGGGGCTGGCGCCTGCCGTTCCTGCTGTCGATCGTGCTGCTGGGTATCTCCACCTGGATCCGCATGAGCCTGCACGAGTCGCCGGCGTTCCTGAAAATGAAAGAGGAAGGCAAGGCCAGCAAGTCGCCGATCCGCGAGTCGTTCGGCAAATGGGAAAACCTCAAGATCGTGCTGATTGCGCTGTTCAGCATCAACGCCGGCCAGGCAGTGACGTTCTATGCCGCGCAGTTTTATGTGCTGTTCTTCCTCACGCAGTTTTTGAAGATGGATCCGGCACTGGCCAACATGCTGCTGATCATCAGCGTGGTGATTGGTGCGCCGTTCTTCATCTTCTTCGGCTGGCTTTCGGACAAGCTGGGGCGCAAGCCGGTGTTGATGGTCGGCCTGCTGCTGGCCACCGCGCTGTACTTCCCGATCTTCAAGGGCCTGGCGCACTACACCAACCCGGCGATGGACCACGCCAGCCGCCAGTCGCCGATCACCGTATTGGCAGACCCGGCCACCTGCACCTTCCAGTTCGACCCGGTGGGCAAGGCGCGTTTTGACAGCCCCTGCGACAAGGTCAAGACCTTCCTGGTGAAACAGGGCCTGCCGTACGAAAGCGCGGCCGCCCCGGCGGGCAGCGCGGTGCAGGTGAGCGTGGGTGATGTGCGTATCGACGGTTACGACGAAGCCGCCCTGAAAGGCGCGGTGACCCTGGCGGGATATCCGCAATCGGCTGATGTGGCCCAGGTCAACAAAACCATGGTGGTGGTGCTGATCGTCGCGCTGATCCTGATCGCCGCCATGTGCTACGGCCCGCTGGCAGCGCTGATGGTGGAGCTGTTCCCGACACGCATCCGCTACACCTCGCTGTCGCTGCCATACCACATCGGGAATGGCTGGTTTGGTGGCTTCCTGCCGACGGTGTCGTTTGCGCTGGTGGTGTACACCGGGGATATTTTCTATGGGCTGTGGTACCCGGTGGTCATTACCGGGGTGAGCCTGATCGTGGGGCTGATTTGCCTGAAAGAGACCAAGAACGTCGATATCGACAATAACTAAACGTCGATCCGGCCGACGCTGGAGTTTCAGTGTGGGAGCGGGCTTGCTCGCGAAAGCGGGGTGTCAGTCGCCGGATAGGTTGACTGATACACCGCATTCGCGAGCAAGCCCGCTCCCACATTGGGTTTAGCACCAGACACACAAATTGCTGTATATCCATCCAGATAAAAGTTGCCCAATTCTAATTTATTGCCCATCCTGCTCCCCATTCAATTGCGTAGCGAATGTGGTGACCATGCGGCTGTTCCTCTGTGAAAAACCGTCCCAGGCCAAGGATATCGCCGCCGTGCTCGGCGCGACCCGGCGTGGCGACGGTTGCTGGCTGGGTTCAGGCGTGACGGTGACCTGGTGCATCGGCCACCTGCTGGAAACCGCCCCGCCCGACAGCTACGACGCGAAGTACAAGCGCTGGGTGCTGGCCGACCTGCCGATCATCCCCGAAAAGTGGAAGATGCTGGTCAAGCCCAAGACTGCCAGCCAGTTCAAGGCGGTCAAGCGTCTGCTGGGGGAAGCCCAGGAACTGGTGATCGCCACCGATGCCGACCGTGAGGGCGAGATGATCGCCCGTGAGCTGGTGGAGCATTGCCGTTATCGCGGCCCCATCCAGCGGCTATGGCTCTCGGCGCTCGACGACGCGTCGATCCGCAAGGCCCTGGCCTCGTTGAAGCCCGGTGCTGAAACCTTCAGCCTCTACCATTCGGCCCTTGGCCGCTCCCGTGCCGACTGGCTGATCGGGATGAACATGAGCCGCCTGTTTACCCTGCTGGGCCAACAGTCCGGCTACCAGGGCGTGTTGCCGGTCGGCCGTGTGCAAACCCCGACCTTGCGCCTGGTAGTGGACCGGGACCGCAGCATTGCCGACTTTGTACCCGTCGCTTATTGGGCCATCGATGTGGATCTGCTCCACGACGACATCACCTTTACGGCGCAGTGGCGCGCAACAGAAGACGCCTGTGACGATCAGGGCCGCTGCCTCAATCCGCAGCTTGCCCGGGACGCCGCCAATGCCATGAGCAACGCCGCCAGTGCGCGACTGGTCAAACTGCGTACCGAGCGGATGCGCGACGTGGCGCCCCTGCCCTTCGACCTCGGCACCTTGCAGGAAATCTGCTCGAAAAAGCTCGGCCTCGGCGCTCAGGAAACCCTGGATGTTGCGCAGTCGCTCTACGAAACCCACAAAGTGATTACCTACCCGCGCAGCGATTGCGGCTACCTGCCCCTTAGCCAGCACGGCGACGCGCCGAAAATCCTCGCGGCGCTGGGCCGGGCCGATCCGGCAGTGAACGCGTTGATGCCGCACATGGACCCACAACGCCGCTCACGGGCCTGGAACGACGCCAAGGTCAGTGCGCACCACGGCATCATCCCAACCGGCGCCGGCAAGGATGTCGGGCAACTGACCGGCAAGCATCGCGCGGTATACACCCTGATTCGCGCCCGCTACCTCGCACAGTTCCTGCCCAACCACGAATACGACCGCACCCAGGCCGACTTCGATTGCGCCGGGGAAGCCCTGCGGGCAGTCGGCAAAGTCATCGTCGAGCCTGGCTGGAAACGCGCATTGCCGGAAGCATTGGCGCCGGCCAAGGGCCGTGAAGCACCTGCGCCGCAGTCCTTGCCAAAACTGGTTCAGGGGCAGGACTACGCCGTGGCCAAGGTCAACCTCAAGGACCTGTGGACCCAGCCACCCAAACCCTTCACCGAAGGCGACCTGATCAAGGCGATGAAAAACGTCGCCAAGCTGGTGGAAGACCCGCTGCTCAAGCAAAAGCTCAAGGACACCACCGGGATCGGCACCGAAGCCACCCGCGCCGGGATCATCCAGGGCCTGCTGGACCGCGGCTATCTGGTGAAAAACGGCAAGGCGCTGTCGGCAACGCCTGCCGCGTTCAGCCTGATCGATGCAGTGCCACGGGCAATCGCCGACCCCGGCACCACGGCCATCTGGGAGCAGGCACTGGACATGGTGCAAAGCGGAGAGATGAGCTTGGAAGAATTCGTCGCCAAGCAGGCGGCGTGGATGAGCAAGCAAGTCACCCGCTGCACCGGCATGCGTCTGACCATCAGCGGTCCGGCCAGCCCGGCAGGACGGGGTGCCACACCGTGGAAAAACAAACGCAAACCGGCCAAGCGCAAGACGGCCACCAGCCCGAAGCGGGCGGCGAAACCGGCAAACAAAGGCTGAGAAGCACTAAGAAATCGCGACAATGACGTTTTTCGACGGGATGTATGCCGCTTTGGACCTTGCCCTGCTGCAGGCCATCCAGGATTCTGTAGGGCCTGCTAACCTCCCAACAATAACAACACCGGAGTGGCCTCCATGAAAACCGTTGCCCAAGTGCTGAAGTCCAAAGACCAGCATAACCATCAAGTCCACACCATCCCCCACGACCATACGGTATTTGAGGCCTTGATCGTGATGGCTTCGAAAAACGTCGGGGCCTTGCCAGTGCTCCAGGACGGCAAGGTGGTGGGCATCATCAGTGAACGAGACTATGCCCGTAAGGTCATCCTCCATGGATTGTCTTCGGTGACGACCAAAGCCCACGAGATCATGAATTCACCGGTGATCACCGTCGACACTCACCAGACTGTCGAGACGTGCATGACGATCATGACCGACCGACATCTGCGGCACCTGCCTGTGGTGGAGAATGGCGAACTGCTTGGCCTGCTGTCCATCGGCGACCTGGTCAAGGAAGCGATTGCCGAACAGGCCGACCTGATCAAACAGCTGGAGCAGTACATTCGCGGCGAATAATCATTGGGGACCCCATGCTCGATACCCTGCAACATCAAGTCGATAACCAGCTCGACAGCCTGCACCGGGCCATGGCCGAACGGCGCTTCCTGGTGCTGACCGGTGCGGGTATCAGCACCTCTTCGGGGATTCCCGATTATCGCGACAGCGAAGGCGTGCGCCGGGGCAAGGCACCGATGATGTACCAGGAGTTCCTGGCAACCCCGCAGGCGCGCCGCCGCTACTGGGCGCGGGCGATGCTCGGCTGGCCGAGGGTGCGTGTCGCGCAGCCGAACGCGGCGCATATCGCGTTGGCCACCCTGCAGCAGCGCCAGCGCATTACCGGGCTGATCACCCAGAACGTCGACACCCTGCACGACCAGGCTGGCAGCCATGATGTGATCGAACTCCACGGCAGCCTTCACCGGGTGCTATGTCTGGATTGCCAGCAGACCAGCGAACGGGACCTGATCCAGCGCCAAATGGAAGCGGAGAATCCGTACTTGGCGGGTGTGGATGCCGTTCAAGCCCCCGACGGTGACACCCTGCTGGACCCGGCCTTTGAAGGACGTTTTCAGGTGCCCCGCTGCCCCCATTGCGGTGGGCAACGGTTGAAGCCGGATGTGGTGTTTTTCGGTGAGAACGTCGCCCAGGGCACGGCAGCCAAGGCGATGGCGGCGGTGGATGACGCAGAAGGATTGCTGGTGGTGGGTTCGTCGCTGATGGCGTATTCAGCGTTTCGGTTGTGCAAGGCGATGGTCGAGCAAGGCAAGCCCGTGATTGCCATCAATCTGGGCAAGACACGGGGCGATGAGTTGCTGCAACTCAAGATCGAAGCCTCCTGCGAACGTTTGTTGCCGTTGCTGGCAGAACGCCTGGGATAGCCCAATCCTGCTTTTCTGTGGCGAGGGAGCTTGCTCCCGCTGGGCTGCGCAGCAGCCCCAAAACCGACAACCGAATGATTCCTGCAGAACCGCAGTCAGCCTGGTGGGGGCGCTTCGCACCCCAGCGGGAGCAAGCTCCCTCGCCACAAAAAGCCCCGGATCCCGCGACCTGCCCGCACGAAAAGTGACGCCCAAGTCATGTTTTCCGCTCACACCCCCGCCCTGCAAGGATTTATGTAGTGCTCAAAAATAATCACTACATAATCGTTGACGTAACCGTTTTGTAATTGCATGATTCAAGCGTCTCCCGGATCGGGAGCGTTGGTAACACGCGTTTTGAACAAGCTCGTCTGACCGCCGAGCTGTTTTTTCCGGATGTGCACTGCCCACAAGGCAGATTGATGAAGCTGACCGGCCCGAAAGGATCGGTACAAGGAGCTCAAACGCTGCTTGTCTTCGTTATGAAACCATTGCGTAGCAGGTCATCAGCAAGACTACATGCATCGGTTCAAGACCCTGCCCGTATTCGGCAGACAGTCGCTGACGCCCGGTTTTCTGAGCCGGAGACAACTTAGTAGTTTTAACGGATCAACTAGAGATCGCCAACTGGTCAAGGGGCTTACACATGAATCTGAACAACCAACCAACTATCGATGAATTGGCTGAGATGTTCGCAGCGCAGAAAGACACGCTCGACGACCATATCCTCTGGATTGGTAAATCGGGCCAGGTCCATATTGACTGCCTGGCGCCCCACACCGTGGAAGAAGAGTTCGACAGGAATAACCGTGAACTGGCAGCGCGCCTGAAGATGTACCGCCGCGGCCAGGGTTATGTCGGCAAGAAAGCCGCCGCCGATCGCAACTTTATCGAGCAGGTCTTCCATACACTTAATACCGAGTGGCAGAACCTTAAAGGCCATTCGCAAGTTAAGGTGATCGACAGATACTGCTGATAACTACGCACTTATCACTTAAGCCTGCTCGCTTAAAACGAGCAGGCTTTTTTATGGCCGACGGTTATCGCAACAACGCCGGAAAACGCCCCTTCCCCGCTTCATCGCAAAAAATATCAAACATGGCCTGGGCCGCCGCTGAAAGTTCGTGGCCGGGCTTGGTCAGTACACCAATCGGCCGTTCGATCACCGGATCGCTCAAGGTGATGCAATGGGCGCCTGCTTCCTGCATTTGGCGTGCACACAACGCCGGCACTGCACTCACGCCCAAGCCACTGGCAACCATCTTGCCCACCGTCGCCAGTTGATGGCTCTCCAGGGCTACGGGCAGCTTCAGGTCCAGCGCCTTCAGGTGTTCTTCAAGCATCACTCGTACCGTGGACGGGCGCTGCAAGGTGATGAAGGGTTGTTCAAGCAGGGTGTGCCAGGCGATATCGGAGCGGCGTGCCAATGGCGAGTCACCGGGCACCACCGCCACAAAGCGGTCCACATACAGCGGGGTGAACACCAGCGATGAGCTTTCCGACGGTTCAAACGCCACGCCCAACTCAACTTGGCGATCGCGGACCATTTCCAGCACCTGCTCGTTGATCACGTCATTCACCGTTACGTTGACCTGGGGATAGCGCGCGCGAAAAATCTTCAGGATCGGTGGCAGCAGGTTTCCGGCAAACGACGGCATCGCCGCCACCGTTACCCGCCCGCGCTGCAAGGTGAAACGCTGGCGCAACTCATCCTCGGCATTGTCCCAGTCGGCGATCAAGCGCCGGGCCAGGGGCAGCAGGGATTCGCCTTCAGGGGTCAGCGCGACATTGCGCGTATTGCGGCTGAACAGCCGCCCGCCCAGGCCTTCTTCCAGGCCTTTGATGGTCAGGCTCAAGGCCGACTGGGAAAGATGCAAACGCTCACAGGCGGCCGCAAAGCTCAAGGTCTGGGCCACGGCAAGAAAGGCGCGCATCTGTTTAACTGTCATGAAGCTTCTCCCGATGGCTGAGGACTATGCTGTTTTTTAAATCAATCAACCTTAAAAAACAACTTAACAAATCAATCCGTCGGCGCAACACTCGGTTCATATGGCTGGCCCACAAACAATAAAAGAGGTGCATATGGCAGGTTTTGATAAACGCGTAGCGTCCTATGAAGAGGCGCTGGCAGGCCTGGAAGATGGCATGACGGTTCTTGCCGGTGGTTTTGGCCTGTGCGGCATCCCGGAAAACCTCATTGCCGAAATCAAGCGCAAGGGCACCCGCAACCTGACCGTGGTCTCCAACAACTGCGGCGTCGACGGCTTCGGCCTGGGCCTGCTGCTGGAAGGCAAGCAGATCAGCAAGGTCTTCGCGTCCTACGTCGGTGAAAACGCCCTGTTCGAGAAGCAACTGCTCAGCGGCGAAATCGAAGTGGTCCTGACGCCCCAAGGCACCCTCGCCGAAAAACTGCGCGCAGGCGGTGCCGGCATCCCGGCCTTCTTCACCGCCACCGGCGTCGGCACGCCAGTCGCTGAAGGCAAGGAAACCCGCGAGTTCAACGGTCGCCCGTACCTGATGGAAGAATCCATCACCGGCGACTTCGCCATCGTCAAAGGCTGGAAAGCCGACCACTTCGGCAATGTGATCTATCGCCACACCGCCCAGAACTTCAACCCGCTGGCCGCCACCGCCGGCAGGATCACCGTGGTCGAAGTCGAAGAAATCGTCGAACCGGGCGAGCTGGACCCGGCGCATATCCACACCCCAGGGATCTACGTCGACCGGATCATTTGCGGCACCTTCGAGAAGCGCATCGAACAGCGCACCCTCCGCAAATAATCCACCAGCCCAAATAATAAGGAGACAAAAAATGGCTCTTACCCGCGAACAAATGGCTCAACGCGTCGCCCGCGAAATGCAGGACGGTTTCTACGTCAACCTCGGCATCGGCATTCCGACCCTGGTGGCCAACTACATCCCAGAAGGCATGGAGGTCATGCTGCAGTCGGAAAACGGCCTGCTGGGCATGGGTCCGTTTCCTACTGAAGAAACCATCGATGCCGACATGATCAACGCCGGCAAACAAACCGTCACCGCGCGCATTGGCGCGTCGATCTTCTCCTCGGCCGAATCCTTCGCGATGATTCGCGGCGGCCACGTCGACCTGACCGTGCTCGGCGCGTTTGAGGTCGATGTACAAGGCAACATCGCCTCGTGGATGATCCCCGGCAAGCTGGTCAAGGGCATGGGCGGCGCGATGGACCTGGTGGCCGGTGCCGAGAACATCATCGTGATCATGACCCACGCGTCCAAGGACGGTGAATCCAAGTTGCTGAGCCAATGCAGCCTGCCGCTGACCGGCGCCAACTGCATCAAGCGCGTGCTGACGGACCTGGCCTACCTGGAAATCGAAAATGGCGCTTTTGTCCTCAAGGAACGCGCACCTGGCGTCAGTGTTGAAGAGATCGTCAGCAAGACAGCCGGTAAACTGATCGTCCCGGACCACGTTCCAGAAATGCACTTCCAGTGAGGACAGATTCCATGCAAGACGTCGTGATTGTTGCTGCCACCCGCACCGCCGTGGGCAGCTTCCAAGGTTCGCTGGCAAGCATCCCGGCCCCGGAGCTGGGGGCTGCGGTGATCCGTCGCCTGCTGGAGCAGACCGGCATCGACCCGGCACTCGTGGATGAAGTGATCCTTGGCCAGGTGCTCACCGCCGGCAGCGGCCAGAACCCGGCCCGCCAGGCCTCGATCCTCGCCGGCCTGCCCCACGCCGTGCCGGCGCTGACCCTGAACAAGGTCTGCGGCTCGGGGCTCAAGGCCCTGCACCTGGGCGCACAAGCGATCCGTTGCGGCGATGCCGAGGTAATCATCGCCGGCGGCATGGAGAACATGAGCCTGGCCCCGTACGTATTGCCAGCCGCCCGCACCGGCCTGCGCATGGGCCATGCGAAGATGATCGACAGCATGATCACCGACGGTCTGTGGGATGCGTTCAACGACTACCACATGGGCATCACCGCCGAGAACCTGGTGGACAAGTACGGCATCAGCCGTGAAGCCCAGGACGCCTTCGCCGCCGCCTCCCAGCAAAAAGCCACGGCGGCCATTGAAGCCGGGCGTTTCAGCGATGAGATCACACCGATCCTGATTCCCCAGCGCAAGGGCGACCCGGTGGCCTTCGCCGTGGACGAACAGCCACGCGCCGGCACCACCGCCGAATCCCTGGCCAAGCTCAAGCCGGCCTTCAAGAAAGACGGCACCGTCACCGCCGGCAACGCATCCAGCCTCAACGACGGCGCGGCTGCCGTGCTGCTGATGAGCGCGGACAAAGCCAAGGCGCTCGGCTTGCCAGTGCTGGCCCGAATCGCCAGCTACGCCAACGCCGGCGTTGATCCCGCGATCATGGGCATTGGCCCGGTATCGGCCACCCGCCGCTGCCTGGACAAGGCCGGCTGGAGCCTGGGCGACCTGGACCTGATCGAAGCCAACGAAGCCTTTGCCGCGCAGTCACTGGCGGTGGGCAAACAGCTGGAATGGGACGCGGCCAAGGTCAACGTCAACGGCGGCGCGATTGCCATCGGCCACCCGATTGGCGCGTCAGGCTGCCGTGTGCTGGTGACCCTGCTGCATGAAATGATCAAGCGTGACGCCAAGAAAGGCCTGGCTACCCTGTGCATCGGTGGCGGGCAAGGTGTAGCCCTGGCCCTTGAACGCAGCTGATTTCAAAGAGCAACATGGAAAAGGCCCGGTTCCACGAAAACCGGGCCTTTTCTTTATCGGTCAGTCCCGCGCCTGGGGCACCGCAAAAACCGCATTTGCCCGCACCACCACCTTCTCCCCGACCTGCACGCTGACCGTGGCAAACGCCATCTGCCGCCCGCGCTTGTGATGCTCCAGACGCACCTCGACCCACTCCCCTACCTGCACCGCGCCGAGATAGTCCAGGGTCATGCTCGCCGTGATCAACGGCAGCGGCGGCTCGCTGGAAAACGCCATGGCGTAGCCCATGCCCACATCCGCCAGGGTGGCCAGCACGCCACCGTGCACGGTGCCGCGTCCGTTGGCGTGGCGGTTGTCGGCGCGCAGGCCGATTTCCAGCTGCAAGCCCTCACCTCGGCTATACACCGGGCCAAGCAGGTCCAGGAGTGGGCTGCTGCGACGCAGCGGAGTAAAGCCTTCGGGGATGGCATGGGCAGTCATGTCAGGTTCTTCCTTGGGGACAAGACTGGAGGTGTATCCCACCGCAGCCATCCGGACCATCAACATCAGCCCGGTAAATCCCCGGTGATAAGCCTAACGCTTCATGCAGCGCTGATAACGCTCATCCACGCGCTTGGCAAACCAGGCCGTGGTGAGGTTGCGGGTGATCTTCGGGCTTTTCAGCACGATGCCCGGCAGGATCGCCCGCGGCACCGGTTTGCCGGCGGCCTTGTCGGCCAGGGCGAACACCCGCTGGTACAGGGTGGTGTCTTCAAAATCCAGGCGCTCGCCCTGTTCCAGCTGGCTGCGGATGCTCGGGTTGCGCATGTCCAGCGCCTTGCCCAGTGAGCGCACTGCCAGCTCGGTGGTGCCTGGCAGGAACGAGCCGTAGTTGATCAAGTCGCCGTCCAGCGCCAGCGTGGTACCCGAGACCCGGCTGACAGCCGCCTGGAATGCCGCATTGCGGCTGGCGTACCAACCCGCGTTGAAATCGGCGAAGCGGTACAGCATCTGGTCGTAGTGCACCGGGTAGCCCAGCAGATGGGTGATGCCAAAGTACATGCCGCCTCGGCGGGTAAATACTTCCCGGCGGATGCTGCCATCCACGGTGTAGGGATAATCCCGGGCCTGCTTCTGTGCGAAGTCGATGCTGACCTGCATCGGGCCGGCGGTATGCACCGGGTTGAAGCCGCCAAACAGCGTATTGCCCAAGGGCACGACACTGATGAAGTCGTCAAAGATTCCACTCAAATCCCGCTCGGTGCGCGCAGCGTTCAAGCGCTCGGCGTAGGACTTGCCGGTGGGCGAGCGCAGTTGCAGTGCCGTGCGCACCAATACCGCCGGCACATGGACTTTAGCGGCGCGCCGCAGGATCTCGTCCTGGGCGATCTTGCCCATGTTCGGGACCGGCGGGTCGACCTGATAGGTGGACTCCTGCTCGGTCACGGCCAATACCGCGCAGATGTTCTCCGTACCAGGGTAGATTTTCTGCGTGTTGAAGGCGGTGTAGATGTCCTGGGCCCAGCCGCCACGATCCGGCACGCTGGCCGGCATCAGTCGCACGATCTGCGCTTTCACCTCGGCTTCGCTGCGTTCCGGCAGTTGCTGGGTGCGCTGGCTGGAGCAGCCGGCCAATACCAATAAGGTGGTAAGGCACAGGATGAGGCGAGATGAACGCATGGGGCTTCCTTGGGCGACAATGGGCCAGTCTTGGCAGATATCGACCGGTAAGTCTAACCGGGGTTCGCCGACCTGCCGCACTCGCCAAAAAAACCGCAACGTGAAAGGATCAGGCTCCCGTCGTTCCTACAAGGAGTTTGAATGCCATGCTTAGCCTGAACTTCCTGATCACCTGCCTGATCGTCGTGCTCATTCCCGGCACCGGCGTGATCTTCACCGTGTCCACCGGACTGACCGCCGGCAAGCGCGCCAGTGTGTTCGCGGCGCTGGGCTGCACCGCCGGGATCGTTCCGCACTTGTTGGCCTCCGTGCTTGGGCTGTCCGCCCTGCTGCATACCAGCGCCCTGGCGTTCGAAGCCCTCAAGTATGCCGGGGCCGCCTACTTGCTGTACCTCGCCTACGCCACCTGGCGGGACCGAACGGCCTTTGCCATGAACGACACACCGACGATTTCCAGCGCCCACAGCCTGATGGTGCGAGGCCTGTTGCTGAATATTCTGAACCCCAAGCTGACGATTTTCTTCCTGGCGTTCCTGCCGCAATTCGTCACCCCGGGCGCGGGCGCACCGGCCCTGCAAATGCTGTTGCTGAGCAGTGTATTCATGGCGATGACGTTTGCGGTGTTTGTGATTTATGGCCTGCTGGCCAATGTGTTCCGCCGCGCGGTGATCGAATCGCCACGTGTACAGAACTGGCTGCGCCGCAGTTTTGCAGCGGCGTTTGCGGGGTTGGGGCTGAACCTGGCGTTTGCCCAGCGCTAAGTTGCAAGCAGCCGCGAACAGCCTTCTTATGGCGAGGGAGCTTGCTCCCGCTGGACTGCGCAGCAGGCCCATTTTCAGGGCCGCTGCGCGCCCCAGCGGGAGCAAGCTCCCTCGCCACAGGTTACTTAGATCCCGGCGAGTGCCAGGTCCATCGCGAAGTAGGTGAAGATCAAGTCCGCACCGGCGCGCTTGATCGAGCCCAGGGTTTCCCGCACTACGCGGGCTTCATCGATCGCACCCGCCTGGGCGCCGAACTTGATCATCGCGTACTCGCCGCTGACCTGGTACGCCGCCACCGGCAAACGCGAGGCTTCGCGGATGTCGCGGATGATGTCCAGGTACGCGCCGGCCGGCTTGACCATCAGCGCGTCCGCACCTTCCTGCTCATCCAGCAACGATTCGCGCACCGCTTCGCGGCGGTTCATCGGGTTCATCTGGTAGCTCTTGCGATCGCCCTTCAGCGCGCTGCCGCCGGCTTCGCGGAACGGGCCGTAGAGGGCCGAGGCGAACTTGGTGGAATAGGCCATGATCGGGATATGGCTGAAGCCTGCTTCATCCAGGGCCCGGCGAATGGCCTGGACCTGCCCGTCCATCGCGGCGGACGGGGCGATCACATCGGCACCGGCACGAGCGGCAGCCACAGCTTGCTTGCCAAGGTTGACCAGGGTGCGGTCGTTGTCGACTTCGGCGCCGTGCATCACGCCGCAATGGCCGTGGTCGGTGTACTCGCAGAAGCAGGTGTCGGACATCACGATCATTTCCGGCACCGCATCCTTGATGATCGAGGACATGCGCGACACCAGGCCACGCTCTTGCCAGGTGTCACTGCCCGAGGCGTCCAGGTGGTGGGACACGCCGAAGGTCATCACCGACTTGATCCCGGCTTTCGCATAGCGTTCGATCTCGCCGGCCAGCTTCGACTCGGGAATGCGCTGCACCCCGGGCATGCTGGTGATCGGCACGAAGTCGTCGATTTCTTCTTCAACGAAGATCGGCAGCACCAGGTCATTGAGGGTGAATTCGCTTTCCTGGAACAGGCCACGCAACTCCGGGGAGCGGCGCAGGCGGCGTGGACGGGCTTCGGGGAACTGGCTGGACATTGATGCTCCTGAAAAAAGGCAGGCCAAAAATCTTTGGGGCGAAAGCTTATGCCTCGTGCACCGCAGAGCACAAACGCCAAGTGCGGAACAGTTTATTGCAGGCTTGGTAACAATTGCATTGATCTAGAGCTGTAGACGGCCTTCAATGCAAACGGCAACCGCGCCGCCGACCCAGATTTCCTCGCCGCTGTGTTCAATGCGGATTCGCCCGGCGCGGCCCATGGCGGTGCCCTGGCTGACCACATAGCGGCTGGGCGCCAACCCCTCGCCCAGCAACCACTGGGCGACACCGGCGTTCAGGCTGCCGGTGGCCGGATCTTCCGGAGCGCCGTCGCCGGCAATAAAGGCCCGCACCTCAAACTGCGCCTCATCGCCATCCCGCTCGGGGTTCCACGGGGCGATCACGCCCACGGCCAAGCCCTGCAACTGCGAATAGTCCGGCCGCAGTGCCAGTACCTGCTCGCGATCCGCCAGCATCACCGCCAGCCAGCCCGCGCCGTTATCCACCCACTGGCTGCGCAAAATCGCACCGGGTTCAAGGGCCAGGGCCCGACGCACGCGCTCGACCAATTCAGCTTCCAGCGGGCCGGAACGCAGCAACGGTGGCGCGATAAACGCCAGTTCATCGCCCTGGCGGCGGATGCGCACCAGGCCGATCTCACACTCCTGGATGATCTCCTCCCCAGCGGGTTGGCCACCGGCCAGCAACCAGGCATGGCAACTGCCCAGGGTCGGATGGCCGGCAAACGGCAATTCCTTGAGGGTCGTGAAGATCCTTACGCGGTAGTCCGCTCGTGGATCACGGGGCTTGAGCAGGAAGGTGGTTTCGCTGAGGTTGGTCCAGTTGGCGAAATCCGCCATCTGCTGGTCGTTCAGGCTGTCGGCGCCCAGCACCACGGCCAACGGGTTGCCCTTGACGGCCACGCTGCTGAAAACGTCCAGTTGTTTGAAGTCGAAAGAAGCCATGCCGGTCCTTATGCTGGGATGTTCAAGCCACGGATCACCGCCGGCCGGGCGACAAACCCGTCCAGGGCCCGCAGTACGTTCGGGAAGTCGGTAATACCCACCAGGTCGCCGGACTCATAGAAGCCGATCAGGTTGCGAACCCACGGGAAGGTGGCGATATCGGCGATGCTGTACTCGTCACCCATGATCCAGGTGCGGCCCAACAGGCGCTTTTCCAGCACCTCCAGCAAGCGGCGCGACTCGGCGACGTAGCGATCGCGCGGGCGCTTGTCTTCGTAGGCCGCGCCGGCGAATTTGTTGAAGAACCCCACCTGGCCGAACATCGGCCCGATACCGGCCATCTGGAACATCAGCCACTGGATCGTCTCGTAACGCATCGCCGGGTCTTCGGGAAGCAATTCACCGCTCTTCTCGGCGAGGTAGATCAGGATCGCGCCCGACTCGAACAGCCCCAGCGCCTGGCCGCTCGGGCCATTGGGGTCGATGATCGCCGGGATCTTGTTGTTGGGGTTCAGCGACAGGAACTCGCTGGAAAGCTGGTCCTGGGTCTCGAAACTGACCTTGTGCGCCTCGTAGGGCAGGCCGATTTCCTCGAGCATGATCGACACCTTGACCCCGTTGGGCGTGGGCAACGAATACAGCTGCAGACGCTCGGGATGCCGGGCCGGCCATTTGGCGGTGATGGGGAAGTCTGAAAGTGAGTTCATCATGGGACTCCTGATAAAAGTAGGAGAGTAGTGGTTCAGTGCCTATCGTGCATCCGTCTTAATTCAGCAACATCTGCGGGTTAATCTCCTGCACACGGCAAGGATGCCGCCCCATCTCCCCCGCGAAACGAACCAAACTGCCTTGGGGGACTCTTAAAGAGCGCCCGATGGCTGGGCTTGCTTGCCCTGAATCCCTGCACCGAGACTTAGAACCATCATGACCATCAAGCCTCTGTGCCTTGCGAAACGCTTCAAACGCTACTCCTACATCCTGCTGCCGGTATTGCTGGTGAGCGCCGCGGTCGGCCTTAGCCTGGAATCGCGGGTCAGCCGCGCCCAGCCGGTCGACGGCGTGCAAACCCTGGTGTTCCTGCGCCATGGCGAGAAACCTGCCGGGGGCCTCGGCCAACTCAACTGCCAGGGGCTTAACCGTGCGATGAACCTGGCCACCGTGCTGCCGGAAAAATTCGGCAACGCCAACTACGTGTTCGCACCCAACCCGACCCGCAATGTCGAGGAAGGCGAGAAAGACAACTCCTACAGCTACATCCGCCCGTTGATGACCATCAGCCCCAGCGCGATCAAGCTCGGGTTGCCGGTCAACATCAAGTTCTCGGCCAATGACACCAGCGCCCTCGCTGACGAACTGGTGGAAGACAAATACCACAACGCCGTCATCTACACTGCCTGGTCCCATGGGTATCTGCCGGACTTGATCAACAAGGTGGCAAGCGAGGCCGTCGGTGAAAAACATGTGATTACCGACGATTGGTCCGGCAGCGATTTCGATAGCTTGTATGTGTTGACCCTGACCTGGCACAACGGCAAGGCCTCGCTGCTCAGCCGCAACTACAAGCAAGGCCTGGATAATGGCCAGCAGACTTGCCCGGACGCAACGCAAGTCAGCGCCGATATCTGACCGCCCCTGAAGACCCGTGGCGAGGGAGCTTGCTCCCTCGCCACAGCAAGCTCCCTCGCCACAGTGCTTCGGAGGCGGCCTTGTACAGCGTATGATGTTGCGCTATTGACTCACCTGCGGATCATCTACATGTCCAACCTCTCCTCCACCCAGCCTGCCCGGGGCTGGTCCTTCTGGTGGAAACCAGCGCTGTTCCTGCTGGTGGCCTGCGTCGGCCTCTACTACGTGAAATGGTCGCCCTACTACGCCAAGGCGTTTATCGCGGCAGACAACCACAGCATCGGCGCCTCGATTCTCAACGACCAGCAAAGCGCGCCACTGGCCGCCGCGCTGGCCTATGCCCAGGTGTATTTCCTGGCGATCTGGAAGGCTGCGGTGCTGGCGGTCATTCTCGGCTCATTGCTGCAAGTGCTGATCCCACGGGACTGGCTGCTGCGCCTGTTTGGCCGTGCCGGGCTGGGATCTACCCTGCGTGGCGGGCTGTTCGCCCTGCCGGGGATGATGTGCAGTTGCTGCGCCGCTCCGGTGGCGGCCGGTATGCGTCGGCAGAAAGTCTCGGTCGGCGCGGCGCTGGCGTTCTGGATTGCCAACCCGGTGCTGAACCCGGCGACACTGGTGTTCATGGGCTTTGTGCTGGGCTGGGGCTTTACCGCGCTGCGGTTGGTGGCCGGGATCGTGCTGGTGGTGGGTGTTTCGCTGGTGGCGCAACGCATCGCGCGGCCGGAGCAGGTACCGGAAGCCGCGCTCGACGCCGTGGCCCAGGCCAGCCATGCCGAAACCGAACCGTTCCTGACCCGCTGGCTGCGCACCCTGTGGCAGCTGTTCTGGAGCACGATTCCGGTGTACATCCTGGCGGTGCTGATCCTTGGCGCGGCGCGGGTCTGGCTGTTTCCCCACGTTGACGGCGCCATGGCCAACAGCCTGGTGTGGCTGGTGCCTCTGGCGATTGTCGGCACGTTGTTCGTGATCCCGACCGCCGCCGAAATCCCCATCGTGCAGACCATGATGACCCTCGGCATGGGCACCGGCCCGGCCGTGGCCTTGCTGATGACGCTGCCGAGCGTGAGCCTGCCGTCGCTGCTGATGCTGCGCAAGGATTTCGATGCGCGGGTACTGGTGACTGTGGCCGGCTTGACCATGCTGATGGGGGTGGTGTGTGGGCTGATCGGGGCGTTTATCCTGTAGTGATTGGGTGAGTTTGAGGGCCTCTTCGCGGGCAAGCCCGCTCCCACCTTTTGACCGCATTCCTACTGGATAAACGCGGTCGAATGTGGGAGCGGGCTTGCTCGCGAAGGGGCCGGCAAACTCAATCAATCACGTACGCCGAGCGAGCCTGTCCCGGAAATACTCCACCACCGCCGCTTGCTCTCCCGCAAACTCGATGCGTGCGCCTTTGCTTTCCCGCTGGAACGCATACATCGGGTCGTAGTACTCACGCAACAGCCCTTCAATCCAGCCGCGGTGCAAATCCACCGCGCCGCTGCTGGCTTGTTCTGCCAATGCTTCCTGCATGATCGCGTGCAACCGCGCAAACCGCTCGCCGCCCAGGCGCTTGTGGATATTGCCCAGGCTCTGGGTCAGGCGCTCGGCAAACAGTTCCTGGCCAGTGTCGCCAAACACCGCGACAAACTCGGCGCAGAGGTCCACCACATAATCCTTCAGGATGCGCTCCACCCGGCCTTCAACGCTGTCTTCCAGCCAGACCATCGGGAAGCCCTGCATGCCTTTGTGCAGGGGCAACGGCAGCGCGCAGCTGCCGATCATGCGGCTCTCATCCTCGACCACAAACTGCTCGATACCGGCGGCACGCTTTTTCAGCAGGTCCACCGCCAGGCGGTTTTCGAAGTCGATGTTGGAAGGTTGCGCCGTGGCGCGTTTGCCGAAGCTGGAACCGCGATGGTTGGCGTGGCCTTCCAGGTCCAGGGCGTTGTTCAACTGGCCGAGCACTTCGGTCTTGCCGGTACCGGTCATGCCGCCCAACAGTACGAAGTCGCATTGCGCGGTGGCGCTTTCAACCGTGTCGAGCAGGAAAGTCCGCATGGCCTTGTAGCCACCGCCCACTCGCGGATAGTCGATACCCGCCTCGGTTTTCAACCATTGCTGGGCAATCTGCGAACGCATCCCGCCGCGAAAGCAGTACAGCAGACCATCCGGATTGGCCTGGGCAAAACGCGCCCAGTGTTCGATACGTTCGGCCTTGATCGCCCCGGACACCAGTTCGTGCCCGAGAACAATGGCCGCCTGCTGGCCTTGCTGCTTGTAACAGGTGCCCACCCGTTCGCGCTCGTCGTCGGTCATCAACGGCAGGTTGACCACCCCGGGAAACGCGCCCTTGATGAACTCGATCGGCGCGCGGGTATCCATCATCGGCCGGTCGTTGAGAAAGATGTCGCGGTAATCGGTGATGTCGATGGGCATCAGAACACCTCTACCGCGTTGGTCTGTCGCTCAACCAGTTCGCCGATCGGCTCAAGGTTCAGGCCCAGCTCCGCCGCCACGGCGAGGAATTCGGCATTGCCTTCGGGGGTGACCGCCACCAGCAGCCCGCCGCTGGTTTGCGGGTCGCACAGCACGCGCTTGTGCAGTTCGTTCAGGCGCCCCAGCTTGCTGGCGTAGCTGTCGAAATTGCGCAAGGTGCCGCCGGGGACGCAGCCCTGTTCCAGGTAGTACTCAACCCCGGGCAGGCGTGGGACTTTTTCGTATTCGATGCGGGCAGTTAATTGGCTGCCGTCGGCCATTTCCACCAGGTGGCCCAACAGGCCGAAACCGGTGACGTCGGTCATGGCCGTGACACTGGCCAGCTTGCCAAAACGGCTGCCGGGTTTGTTGAGGGTGCACATCCAGTCACGGGCCAGGCCCACGTCGGCCTCGCGCAGCTTGCCCTTCTTCTCGGCCGTGGTAAGGATGCCGATGCCCAGGGGTTTGGTCAGGTACAGCTGGCAACCGGCGGTGGCGGTGTCGTTGCGCTTCATGTGGCGCTTCTCCACCAGCCCGGTGACGGCCAGGCCGAAGATCGGCTCCGGGGCGTCGATGGAGTGGCCGCCGGCCAGGGGAATCCCGGCAGCGTCACACACGGAACGGCCGCCGCGAATCACTTCCCGGGCAATCTCCGGAGCCAGCACGTTGACCGGCCAGCCGAGAATCGCGATGGCCATCAACGGATCGCCGCCCATCGCATAGATATCGCTGATGGCATTGGTGGCGGCAATGCGGCCGAAGTCGAAGGGGTCATCGACGATCGGCATGAAAAAGTCGGTGGTGGACACCACGCCGCGCTCCTCGTCGATGGCGTACACCGCCGCGTCATCGCGCGAAGCGTTGCCTACCCAGAGCTTGGGGTCGAGGTTCTGTGCGCCACTGCCGGCGAGGATCACTTCCAGTACCTGAGGTGAGATCTTGCAACCGCAACCAGCACCGTGGCTGTATTGGGTCAGGCGAATCGGCTCGTTCATGGGTATCCCTCAAGGCGTCAAGTGGGCGGATTCTAGCAGACAGTAAAAGGCCGACTGCATGCAGTCGGCCCTTATGTTCAGCCCTTAGTGTTTGGCAGCAAGCCGTTTATGCCGGTTGCGTCGCATCATGTTCAGGCATTCGATGGCCGCCGAGAACGCCATGGCCGCATACACATAGCCTTTTGGCACATGGGCGCCGAAACCTTCGGCGATCAGCGTCATACCGATCATGATGAGGAAGCCCAGGGCCAACATCACAATGGTCGGGTTGTCGTTGATGAACTTGGCCAGCGGCTCGGCCGCCACCAGCATCACGATCACCGAGACCACCACGGCAATGATCATGATCGGCAAGTGCTCGGTCATGCCCACGGCGGTGATGATGCTGTCGATGGAAAACACCATGTCCAGCAGCAGGATCTGGCCAATCGCCGAGGCGAAGCCCAGGGTCACGCTCGGCGCGCCGGTGTCCACATGCTCCTTCTCGGGGTCCATGCTGTGATGGATCTCGGTGGTGGCCTTCCACACCAGGAACAGGCCACCGGCGATCAGGATCATGTCTTTCCAGGAGAACGACTGCCCCAGGATGTCGATGACCGGCTCGGTCAGCTGCACGATAAAGGCGATGGTGCTCAACAGGCCCAGACGCAGGATCAATGCCATGCTGATGCCGATGCGGCGGGCCTTGGCCCGGTGCTTCACCGGCAACTTGTTGGTGAGAATCGAGATAAAGATCAGGTTATCGATCCCCAGCACGATCTCCATGACGATCAGGGTGGCCAGTGCGATCCACGCGGTCGGGCTGGCGGCCAGTTGTAAAAGGTATTCCATAGGTCATTCCTGGTGTTGTGTGCGGGTATCAGGTTTCTTGGGAGGTGGACTCAGGCTTGCTGTCTTCCTGTTCCGGCTTGTCCGGCTTGCCTTGCGGCGGTGCGATCAAGCCCTTGGTCGCGTCACTCAACGCCTGCTCGGCGGCCTGGTGGGTGTCGTCAATCACTTGCTTGGCCGACTCAGTGGCCTTGCCCAGCAGTTGTTGCGCGCTTTTTTCCGCTTGGTCACAGCCACTGAGCATGACTAATGAAAGCCCAAGTAACGCCGTTGCGCCCAGGGAATTGAGTTTCATGATGCGTTCCTCGTTAGAACCGTCGGGTCCAAGTAGTGGCCCCTCGATAGCGACGCATTCTATGCAGGGGAACACTTCAGGAAAATTCGTATTTTTTTCGTTTATACTTCGGTTTTAACGAAGTATTGGCCGCCATGCTTAATTACCGACAACTGCACTACTTCTGGGTCGTCGCCAAGACCGGCAGCATCGTGCGCGCCTGCGAGCAACTGAACCTCACGCCGCAGACCATCAGCGGGCAGATCAGCCTGCTGGAACAGACCTTTGGCGTGGCATTGTTCCAGAAGGTCGGGCGCCAGCTGGAGCTGACCGAAGCCGGGCGCCAGGCGCTGCCCTATGCCGAGCAGATGTTCCAGCTGGGCAATGAGCTTGAAGCGATGTTGCGCACCCAGCCCAATGAGCAGCAGATCCTGTTCCGGGTTGGCGTCGCGGATGTGGTGCCCAAGTCCATCGTCTATCGGCTGATTGCGCCAACCATGGAGTTGAGCGAGCCGATCCGCATCACCTGCCGTGAAGACAAACTCGAACGCTTGCTGGCGGACCTGGCGATCCAGCGCCTGGACCTGGTGATCTCCGACAGCCCGATGCCGCCGCACCTGGACATCAAAGGCTACAGCCAGAAGCTGGGGGAATGCGGCATCAGTTTCTTCGCAACCCAGGCATTGGCTGACCAGCATCGCGGCGATTTCCCACAATGCCTGCAGGGTGCGCCGCTGTTGATTCCGGGGGCGGAGACGGTGGTGCGCAGCCGTTTGCTGCGCTGGTTTGCCGAGCAGCAGATCCAGCCTCGGATTGTCGGGGAATTTGACGACAGCGCGTTGATGCAGGCCTTTGGCCAATCCGGCAGCGGGATTTTCATCGCGCCGAGCGTGATTGCCGACGAGGTGGAACGCCAGTATGGCGTGGCGCTGATCGGCCAGACGGATGCGGTGACCGAATCGTTTTATGCAATCTCGGTGGAGCGCAAGGTCAAGCACCCCGGCATCGTGGCGATTACCGAAGGTGCCAGACGGGAGCTGTTCACTTCCCTGCCCTGAAGGCTCAGGCGCAGACGGCGCGGGTCTTGGCGGTCATCAGCCACAGCGCCAGCAGGATCGACAACAGGATAAAGCCCGCCGCGGCAAACCCGAGGCTGCCCAGGCCCAGGGTGTCGATCACGTGCCCGCCCACCAGCGCCCCCAGGCCAATACCCAGGTTGGCCCCGGCAATGTTCAACGAGGCGGCAAACGCCGGCGCATGGGGTGCGGCCTTCATCAGTCGCACATGGCTGACCAGAAACAATGCCGCCTGGGTCACGCCCCATACCGCCATCGCCGCCGCCAACCCGATCGTGGAATGGATGGCGGGCACCAGCGCCACCATGCCGGCGATCATGAAACCGCAGAACACCATCGACGCAATCAGCGGATGACGGTCGACCATGCGCCCGCCCAAAGAGTTGCCGATCAGGCCGACCGCGCCAAAGCCCATGAGGCACCAGCCCACTACCGTGCCGTCAAAACCCGCCAGGCGTTCGAGAATGTCTGCCAGGTAGGTGTAGGCGGTGAACATCCCGCTGAACACCAGGATCGACAGCAGGATATGGCCCTGCATCAGCGGGCTGCGCAAGATCTTGAACTGCGAGCGCAGGCTGACCTGGTCGTGCTTTGCCCGGGTCTTCGGCAGGTAGATAAACAGCAGCAGGGCCTTGGCGAACGCCACCACCGCGAGAATGCCAAAGGCGGTGCGCCAGCCGAACATATCGGAAATCAGCGTGCCCACCGGGATCCCGAAGACCGTGGCACACACGATGCCGAAGCCGATTTTTTCAATCGCGCGGCCGGCGAAGTCCGGCCCGACAATGTCCACCGCTGTTTCGCTGGCCAGGGCCCAGAACACCGGCAGCCCCAGTGCCGGGATCAACCGGGCCAGGGACATGACCCAGATATTCGAGGCCATCGCCGCCAGAGTGTTGGCCAGGCCGAACATGATCAGGATCGTGATAAACAGCCGCTTGCGCTCGAACCGGGCGAAATATGCGGTGAGGAACGGGCCAAACGCCGCCACGGTGAAGGCGAACAACGTCACCAGCAACCCGGCCTGGGACACGCTTACATCGAGGTCCCGGGCGATGGAAGGCAACAGGCCGACGATGATGAACTCTGTGGTCAGCACGGTAAAACCGGCTGCCGACAACAGCAGGATCGGAAACAGCATTAAAAACTCCAGAAAACAGCGACATCAACGACAGCCCGGAGGGCCCGCTGATAGAGAAGAAATAAGAGGATGGGCAATGTTAACAGAATGTGTCCCATCGTGGTGACGGAACGCCGCACCCGGATTAGACGTTTCCTACAGATGTTAGACTTCGCCCCTGCCAGATTCATGCTGCCTAGCTGCATCTATTAAAAAAACCAGAGACAACCTTTTTATGACTGCTGCCCCTTCCCTCTTTCAACGCCTGATGTCTATCAGCCTGGTCACCCAAATTGTCATCGGCCTGATCGCCGGTATCCTGTTGGCCCTGCTGTTGCCCGACGTCGCACAAGCCACCGGGTTTATTGGCAAGGTCTTTGTCTCGGCGCTCAAGGCCGTCGCGCCCATCCTGGTATTTGTGCTGGTGATGGCCTCGATTGCCAGCCACAAGCACGGCCAGGAAACCCATATCCGCCCGATCCTGTTCCTGTACCTGCTGGGCACGTTCGCTGCCGCCGTGGTCGCGGTGATCGCCAGCACGCTGTTCCCCTCCTCGCTGGTGCTGGCCACCCACGATGTGGCCGTCAGCCCTCCCGGCGGTATCGGTGATGTGTTGCAAAGCCTGTTGCTGAGCGTGGTGGACAACCCGGTCAACGCGCTGATGAACGCCAATTTCATCGGTATCCTGGCGTGGGCCATCGGCATGGGCATCGCCATTCGCCATGCCAGCGACACCACCCGCACCGTGCTGGGGGACCTGTCCAACGGCGTCACGCTGATCGTGCGCATGGTGATCCGCTTCGCGCCCCTGGGGATTTTCGGCCTGGTGGCCTCGACCCTCGCCACGTCCGGCTTCGGCGCCCTGCTGGGCTACGCACACCTGCTGCTGGTGTTGATCGGCTGCATGCTGTTCGTCGCGCTGGTGATCAACCCGGCCATCGTGTTCTGGAAGCTGCGCCGCAACCCTTACCCGCTGGTGCTGATGTGCCTGCGGGAAAGCGGGATCACCGCGTTTTTCACCCGCAGTTCGGCGGCCAACATTCCGGTCAACCTGGCGTTGAGCAAGCGCCTGGGCCTGCATGAAGACACGTACTCGGTGTCGATCCCGCTGGGCGCCACCATCAATATGGCCGGCGCTGCCATCACCATCACCGTGCTGACCCTGGCCGCCGTGCACACCCTGGGCATTGCCGTGGACATCCCCACCGCCGTGCTGCTCAGCGTGGTCGCGGCGGTGTGTGCCTGCGGCGCGTCGGGGGTTGCCGGGGGCTCGCTGCTGTTGATCCCGCTGGCGTGCAGCCTGTTCGGCATTCCCAGCGAAATCGCCATGCAGGTGGTGGCCGTGGGCTTCATCATCGGCGTGTTGCAGGACTCGGCGGAGACCGCACTGAACTCGTCCACCGACGTGTTGTTCACCGCTGCCGCGTGCCTGGGCAAGGAAGAACAAGCCGCGTAGACCTTGCGCGCACAAAAAAGCCCGGGGCGGTTCGTGAATGAACCGCCCCGGGCTTTTTATTACAAGGCTTAGAACGCGCCCATGTAGTCGCGCTTGCCCACTTCCACGCCGTTGTGACGCAGCAAGGCGTAAGCGGTGGTGACGTGGAAGAAGAACTGCGGCAGGCCGTAGCTCAGCAGGTACGACTGGCCGCTGAAGCGCTTCTCTTTCGGGGTGCCAGGGCGAGTGATGATCTCGATGCCTTCTTTACCGTCGACCTGGGCCGGGGTGATGGTGTCGATAAACGCCAGGACCTTGGCGATCAGCGCTTGCAGGTCGGCGAAGGTGACTTCTGTATCGTCGTATTTCGGAACTTCGATTTCAGCCAGGCGGGCAGAAACGCCTTTGGCGAAGTCGACGGCGATCTGCACCTGACGCACCAGCGGGAACATGTCCGGGTACAGGCGTGCCTGCAGGAAGGCGTTCGGGTCGATGTTCTTGGCGGTGGCGTGGGCCTCGGCCTTGTTCAGCACATCGCTCAGGGCGTTGAGCATTTGCTTGAAGACCGGGAGGGAAGCGGCGTACAGGGAAATAGTCATGACAGTCTCGACAGTTGTGGCAGGGTTTGAAACAGCCGCGATTATAGACATGCCGGCCACCGGCGCCGCTTGTCTTTTATTTTTTCAGGATTAGGCTAGTGAGCTCACTGCATTAGGGAAAGCGCGATGACCACCGAGCACGACACCACTTCCGAAGAACCGCGCCTGAACAGCACGGAAATCCGCATCCTGGGCTGCCTGATCGAAAAACAGGCCACCAGCCCTGAAACCTACCCGTTGACCCTCAACGCGCTGGTGATCGCCTGTAACCAGAAAACCAGTCGCGAACCGGTGATGAACCTCAGCCAGGGCCAGGTTGGCCAGAGCCTGCGGGCCCTGGAAGGCCGCGGGTTTACCCGGCTGGTGATGGGCAGCCGCGCCGACCGCTGGGAGCATCGGGTGGACAAGGCGCTGGAGCTGGTGCCGGCCCAGGTGATTCTCAGCGGGTTGCTGTTCCTGCGGGGGCCGCAGACGGTCAACGAACTGCTGACCCGGAGCGGGCGCATGCATGACTTTGAAGACGCCGAGCAGGTGGTGCATCAACTGGAACGCCTGATTGCCCGTGGGCTGGCGTTGTTGGTGCCGCGTCAGTCGGGGCAGCGGGAAGATCGGTACATGCACGCCCTGGGCGACCCGGCGGACATTGAAGCGATCCTGGCGGCGCGTGGGAATCCGGTGGAGCGTGGTGCGGGAAGTGGGGTTTCCCTGGAGCGTATCGAAGAGCTGGAAGCGCGGATTGCGGCGCTGGAAGAGCGCCTTTCGCGGCTCGAGTAATGTTTGTGGTGAGTGGGCTTCTGTGGTGATGGAGCTTTTGTGGCGAGGGAGCTTGCTGTGGCGAGGGAGCTTGCTCCCGCTGGAGTGCGTAGCGCTCCCATTTTCTTGGGGCTGCTGCGCAACCCAGCGGGAGCAAGCTCCCTCGCCACAAAAGCTCACTCTCCACAGCAAGCTCCCTTGCCACAGCAAGCTCACCCTCCACAGCAAGCTCCCTCTCCACACCGCCAGCGGTGATGCTCAGCTCCGGGCAAATGCCACCGCCGCCTGAAACTGTTCATCCGTCGGCCGCACGCCGGTGTAAAGCACAAACTGCTCCAACGCCTGGATGGCGATCACTTCCAAACCGGTGATCACTCGTTTGCCCTGGGCCCGTCCACGCAGGATCAGTGGGGTTTCCGAGGGAATCGCCACCACATCGAAGACCGTCTCGGCCGCATCAACCGCGTCAGCTTCAAACGCCAACTGATCCGCTTCCGCCCCTCCGGTCATGCCAATCGGCGTCACGTTGACCAGCATCTGCGGGCGCAAGGCACCCAACTGCGCCTGCCACTCATACCCCAGGCTCTGGGCCAGCGCCCGGCCCGCTTCTTCATTGCGCGCCACGATCACGCCCTTCGCGTAGCCGCCATCGCGCAAGGCACTGGCCACCGCCTTGGCCATGCCGCCGCTGCCGCGCAGGGCGAAGGTCGAGTCCTTGGGCACCTGGTGCTTGTGCAGCAGTTGCTCGATGGCAATGTAATCGGTGTTGTAGGCCTTCAAATGCCCGTCGGTGTTGACGATGGTATTGATTGACGCAATGGCCCGCGCCGAATCGTCCAGCTCATCCACCAGGGCAATACAGGCTTCCTTGAACGGCATCGACACGCCACAACCCCGAATACCCAAGGCCCGAATGCCACCGACGGCGCCCTGCAGGTCCTGGCTACTGAAGGCCTTGTAGTAGAAATTCAACCCCAACTGCTCGTACAGGTGGTTATGAAAGCGCAGGCCAAAGTTCCCGGGGCGCGCCGACAGTGACATGCACAGTTGGGTGTCCTTGTTGGGGTTCATCTGCATCGGTAACTCCTTGAAGCCATTCCAGAGGCGGTTTCGGATAGACGGAATACCCGCGCCGGCGGGTTCTCATGGATCATACGCACTGTGCCCGGCCACTTGTGTAAGCCAACCGATACAGACCTTACACAACCTTTACCTATCGGCTGTGCTGTTTTTTAGAAATACGCTGTCTTAAAAGTATCCCCGCGACAATCCTTGAGTCGATTGATTGCAGACCATGAGCGCAGGGGCTAACCGAGGAATGACCATGATTCGTAAACTCCCCAAGATCGCCTTGCTGATCGGCGCACTCGCTATGGCAGGACAGGCCTCCGCCCACGGTGGTGGTTGGGGTGCTCCGCTCGCACTGGGAGCCGTTGTTGGTGCAGTGGTAGGCGGCTCGATCGTCGCCAGTCAATCGCGGCCGGTCTACGTGCAACAACCGGTGTATGTCCAGCCGCAGCCGGTGTATGCCGCTCCGCCGCCGGTCTACTACGCACCGCCACCGCCTGTGTATGTGCAACAACAGGTTTATTACCGCCCGGCGCCGGTCTACTACGGCCCACCGCGCGGCTACTACGGCCCTCCACATGGCTATTACGGTCGCGGCTGGTAAGCCTCAACTGATACACCTGAACAGGCTCCGCCCTAAAAGCGGGGCCTTTTTTTGGCCTGCAGGTCTGAATAAATCTCGCCAAGGTCGTTATAAGGACAATGGCTGTGGCCAAATCCCACATCATTGATCTCAATAGGCGCTTGCCCGAACGGGGCCTGCGCTGTCATGTTTGTGTCTCAAAAGGCTTCCACTATCAACACTGTCCGACCAATAACAACAAGGACGATTGCCCATGCCCACGCAAAACCCACATCGCACCGCCGGCCTCTGCACCTCGAGCAAGGTCTATAGCGTACTGACGGAGCTCAAGGCCCTGGAAGGCCATCGCAACGCCAAGTTCCTGTCCTTGCTGACGGAAAACCTGGTGCGCAAGGGCCTGCTCAGTGAACAGGAAGTGGTGCATATGCTCGACCAGGTGGTCGACTGACTGAGGGTCGCTCGATAACAGTGATGTCGACTATCGAGCAGGTTGATTTTCCCTGAAGGCCCACGCACCGTAATGTCACCTCCATAGCGTATCGGAGGTCATCATGCCCACTATTCAAATCATGTCTGTCATCGGCAGTGCCGTTCCCGCCTCTCTGCGGGAGCTTGGCTTGCTCGCCTGCTGGTACCTGGTACGCGATGGCGAAGCCATCAGCGGCCCACTCACTTCACTACCGGCCGCCCAGGCCCTGTCGGTCAAAATGGCGCATTGCTTTCATGCCTAAGGCAGTTGCACCCGCGGTTTGGTTTCCACAAACAGCGCCCAGCTGGACATGAACAACGCAGCAATCAGTGGCCCGATGACAAAGCCGTTCAAGCCAAAGATCGACAGGCCGCCCAAGGTTGAGATAAGGATCAGGTAATCCGGCATGCGGGTGTCCTTGCCCACCAGGATGGGCCTTAGCACATTGTCCACCAGCCCGATCACAAATACCCCGAACAACCCGAGCACCACGCCCTGCCAGATCGACCCGCTCAGCAGGAAGTACGCCGCCACCGGCCCCCACACGATCCCCGCGCCCACCGCCGGCAGCAGCGACAGAAACGCCATCAACACCGCCCAGAGCAACGCGCTGGGAATGTCCAGGAACCAGAAGATCAAGCCACCCAACGCGCCTTGCGTGACTGCTACCAGCACGTTGCCTTTCACCGTGGCACGCACCACCCGGTTGAACTTCAATTGCAGGCGACGCTTCTGCGGTTCGGCCAGCGGCACCGCCGTGCGCACCTTGCGTACCAGCTCGGGGCCATCGCGCAGCAGGAAGTACAGCAAGTACAGCATGATGAAAAAGCTCACCAGGAAGTCAAAGGTGCCCTGGCCGAAGCTGAACGCCTGGGTCGCAAAAAACTGGCTGCCCTGCATCGCACTCTTGACGATCTTCTCCCGCAGGCCTTCCAGGTTGCCCATGCCGAAGCGGTCCAGCAGGTGCTGGAAATACGGTGGCAGGAAGTTCTTGAACTGCTCGATATACCCGGCAACGTCGAGCTTGCCGCTCTCGACGTTCTTGTAAAGCGTCGCGCCCTCCTGCACCAGCAAGGCACTGGTGATGATCACCGGCAGAATCGCGATTATCAGGCACACCGTCAGGGTTGCCAGGGATGTGAGATTGCGGTTCCAGCCAAAACGTTGCTGGAAGCGCCGTTGCATCGGCGCAAAGATGATCCCCAGGATCACCGCCCAGAACACCGCGCCGTAGAACGGCAGCAAAATCCAGATAAACGCGATGGTCACCAGGGCGAGCAGTAACAGCAGGGTTTTGAATTGCAGGTTGGTCTGATTCATGGCCGATCCATCTCAAAAAACGCAGGACACTCATGTGCACCCTGATGCTTAGTCCGCTGCAAATCCTGCGAGTGCCCTACTTCTTAGATCTGGATCAATAAACGTCGCGACGGGCACCGCTACCCTGCCGCCCTTTTGCGACCTGAACCCATGCCCCCCGTTATCGCTCCCGAACTGCTCGCCCCCGCCGGCACCCTGAAAAACATGCGTTATGCCTTTGCCTACGGCGCCGATGCCGTCTACGCCGGGCAACCGCGCTACAGCTTGCGGGTGCGCAATAACGAGTTCGACCACGCCAACCTCGCCCTCGGAATCCAGGAAGCCCAGGCCCAGGGCAAGCGCTTCTACGTGGTGGTGAATATCGCGCCCCACAACGCCAAGCTGAAAACTTTCCTCAAGGACCTCGCCCCGGTGATCGCCATGGGCCCGGATGCGCTGATCATGTCCGACCCTGGCCTGATCATGCTGGTGCGCCGACACTTCCCACACATGCCGATCCACCTGTCGGTACAGGCCAATACGGTGAACTGGGCCAGCGTCGAGTTCTGGCAGGCCCAAGGCATCTGCCGGATCATCCTGTCCCGGGAGCTGTCGCTGGAAGAGATCGAGGAAATCCGTCAGCAAGTCCCCGCCATGGAGCTGGAAGTATTTGTGCACGGCGCGCTGTGCATGGCCTATTCCGGGCGCTGCCTGCTGTCGGGCTACATGAACAAACGCGATGCCAACCAAGGCACCTGCACCAACGCCTGCCGCTGGAAATACCAGGCGACGCCGGCGGTGGAAAACGCCGCCGGCGACATCGTGCAGCACTATGCGCCCGAGCCGACCCTGGGCCTCGGTGCGCCCACCGACCAGGTGTTCCTGCTGCAGGAGGCCAATCGCCCCGACGAACAGATGCCCGCCTTCGAAGATGAACACGGCACCTACATCATGAACGCCAAGGACCTGCGGGCGGTGCAGCACGTCGAGCGGCTGACGCGCATGGGCGTGCACTCGTTGAAGATCGAAGGCCGCACCAAATCCCACTTTTACTGCGCCCGCACCACCCAGGTATATCGCCAGGCGATTGATGACGCGGTGGCCGGGCGCGACTTTGACCGGGGCTTGATGACCAACCTCGAATCCCTGGCCCAGCGCGGCTACACCGAAGGTTTCCTGCGCCGACACGTGCACGATGAATACCAGAACTACCAGAACGGCAGCTCGGTGTCTGAACGTCAGCAGTTCGTCGGCGAGCTCACCGGTGAACGGCGCGGCGAACTGGCCGAGGTCAAGGTGAAGAACCGCTTTGCCGTGGGTAATCACCTGGAACTGATGACCCCGGCGGGGAATTTCCACTTTGACCTGGCCACGCTGCACAACGCCAAGGGCGAGGCTATCGAAGTGGCGCCGGGCGACGGCCATACGGTGTATCTGCCGATCCCGGCGGAGACGGATCTGCGCTTCGGCCTTTTGATGCGCGACGTTTAACTTCGCCAGACACCTCAATGAGTGTGAGACCGCTTTCTGTGGTGAGGGAGATTGCTTTGGTGAAGGAGATTGCTGTGGCGAGGGAGCTTGCTCCCGCTGGGGCGCGAAGCGGCCCTTATCCGGCTGATGCGGTTTTCCAGGAAGAAGCGCATTTGCCTGTTTTGGGGCTGCTTCGCAGCCCAGCGGGAGCAAGCTCCCTCGCCACAGCAAGCTCCTTTCACCAGCAATCTCCTTCACCACAGCAAGCTCCCTCGCCACAAAAAGCAGGGCGTACGCGCACTAGGTTCATTTGCAAAGTAGAATTGGCGGTTCTGCGTACCGCCACCTTGTCTTGAGCGGTCACCCTCTTTTTTACGGAGATCGCCTTGCGTCTGTTTCATACCTCCGACTGGCACCTTGGGCAAAACCTGCACGGCCAGGAACGCGACTTCGAACACGCCTGCTTCCTCGACTGGCTGCTGGGCCAGTTGGGCCTGCATCGCCCTGACGTGCTGTTGATCGCCGGCGATATTTTCGACACGGTCAACCCGCCACTCAAGGCCCAGGAGCGGCTGTACGACTTCATCATCAGCGCCCATGAGCAAAACCCTGCACTGACCATCGTGATGATCGCCGGCAACCACGACTCCGGCTCGCGCATCGAACTGCCGGCGCCGTTGATGCGCCGCCTGCGCACCCACGCCCTGGGCCGGGTGCTGTGGCTGGATGACGGACAACTGGATGTCGAACGCCTGCTGATTCCATTGCCCGGTGCCGACGGTGAAATTGCCGGCTGGTGCCTGGCATTGCCGTTCCTGCGCCCGGCCGAAGTGACCGGCGCCCAACTGGGGGACGATTACCTGCGGGGCATCGGCCAGGTTCACGAGTGGCTGATTGCTGCCGCCAATGCCAAGCGCCAGCCGGGCCAGGCACTGGTTGCCATCAGCCATGCGCACATGGCCGGCGGCTCGGTGTCGGAAGACTCCGAGCGCAGCCTGATCATCGGCAATGCCGAAGCGCTGCCGGCGAGCCTGTTCGATGCCAGCGTCAGCTATGTGGCCCTCGGCCATTTGCATAAACCCCAGCGGGTGAATGGCGAGGAGCGGATTCGCTACTGCGGCTCACCGATTCCGCTGTCATTCTCGGAAATCGGCTACCAGCACCAGATCCTCGACGTGCAACTGGACGGCGAAATCCTGGTCAGCGTCGAATCCCGCCTGATCCCGCGCTCGGTCAACCTGCAACGCCTGGAAGCCGCGCCCCTGGCCGACATCCTCAAGCAACTGGCCGACCTGCCCGACATCGACCTGCTGGCCGAAACCCAGCGCCAACCGTGGCTGGAAGTGCGGGTGCGCCTCGACGAACCGCAACCCGACCTGCGCCAGCAGGTGGAAAACGCCCTGCAAGGCAAGGCCGTGCGCCTGGTGCGCATCGCCGCTGAATACGCAGGCAACGGAGGCCGTGAAGACAGCCAGGAAGACCGCCTGATCGAACTCGACCAGCTCACGCCCCAGGAATTGTTCAGCCGCGCCTGGCAGGAAAGCTACGGCAGTGAAGTGGACGAACAGACCCTGAAGGACTTCGCCGTGCTGCTCCAGGAAGTGCAACAGGAGGGCGAACAGCCATGAAGATCCTCGCCATTCGCCTGAAAAACCTCGCCTCTTTGGCGGGTCCGTTTGAAATCGACTTTACCGCCGAGCCCCTGGCCAGCGCCGGGCTGTTCGCGATTACCGGGCCCACCGGCGCCGGCAAAAGTACCTTGCTCGATGCGCTGTGCCTGGCGCTGTTTGGCGCCGTGCCGCGCCTGGGCGATACCGGCCAGGCAAAAATGCCGGATGCCGACACCGATATTTCCATCGGTGACCCACGCACCCTGATTCGCCGGGGCACTGGCGGCGGTTATGCCGAAGTGGATTTTGTCGGCGTCAGTGGCCGTCGCTACCGCGCCCGCTGGGAAGCCAACCGCGCCCGGGACAAGGCCAGCGGCAAGCTGCAAGCCAGCCGGCAAAGCCTGATCGACCTGGACAGCGAGCAGCTGCTGGCCAGCCAGAAAACCGAATACAAGACCCAGCTGGAATTGGCCCTGGGCCTGAACTTCGAGCAGTTCACCCGCGCCGTGTTGCTGGCGCAAAGTGAGTTCAGTGCGTTCCTCAAGGCCAACGACAACGAGCGCAGCGAACTGCTGGAAAAGCTCACCGACACCGCGCTCTACACCCAACTCGGCCGCCGCGCGTTCGATAAGGCCAAGGACGCCCGGGACGCCCACAAACACCTGCAGGACCAGGCCACCGGCGTCACCCCGCTGGCCCCCGAGGCCCGCGCCGAACTCGACGCACAACTGGCCGCCGCACAGCAACTGCTCAAGACCCAGCAGGCGCAATTCAAGCAACTCGAGTTGCAGCACACCTGGCTGAAGGAACTGCGGGAGTGGCAGGAGCGCCAACAAAGTGCGGTCGAGCAACTGCAACAGGCCCAGCAACACTGGGCAAGCCAGGGCCCGCAGCGCCTGGACCTCAGCCGCCTGGAACAACTGGCGCCGCAACGTCACCACTTCGCCCGCCAGGCCGAACTGACCACGCAGCTGCAGCCCCTTGCCGCGCAGATCCAGCAGCACCTTGAGCAACAAACCGCGCTGCACACCCGCCAGACCCAACTGCAACAGCAACAGGCCGACGTGCAAGCCGCCCTCGCCCAGGCCCTCAAGCAGCAAGCCGACGCTGTGCCCTTGCTGCGCCAGGCCTTCGAGGAGCAAACCACCCTCGCCCACTTGACCCGCGAACTGGCCAAACGCAGCGAAGAGAAACAGCTGGGTGAAGCTGCCTGCGTGGAAGGCCAGGCGACGTTGAGCGGCTTGCTCGACAAGCAGAAAGTTGTCGCCGAGCGCCTGCACAGGCTGGCCGCAGAGCTTGAACGCAGCGCCGCCCTCGCGCCGTTGAGTGAGGCCTGGAGCGCCTACCGCGACCGCTTGCAACAGCTGATGCTGATCGGCAATCGCCTCAATAAAGGCCAGGCCGAACTGCCACAACTGGAAGAGCGCGCCACCCGTCTCGGTGAAAAATGGACCGAGCAACGCGAAGCCCTTGACCTGCTGTACCACGAAGCCGGCGCCGAACCCCATGCAGTGGCCGAACAAATCCAGTTGCTCGGCAGCCTGCTCCAGGACAACCGCAAGCAACATCGCGCGTTTGAGGACCTGGCGCGGCTGTGGAACAGCCATCAGCAACTCGACAGCCAGAGCCAGGCCCTGACGCAAAAGCAGACCCTCGCCCAGCAACAACGCGAACTGTTGAACCAGAGCGGCTTGCAGGCCAAGGCCGAGTTGGCCGTCGCCGAACAGACCCTGACCGTCACCAAGCAACTGCTGGAGCGCCAGCGCCTGGCCCGCAGTGCCAGCGTCGAAGAGTTGCGCGGCCAGCTGCAGGATGAGCAGCCGTGCCCGGTGTGCGGCAGTGTCGAGCACCCGTATCACCAGCCCGAAGCCATGCTGCAAAGCCTGACCCGCCACGACGAAAGCGAAGAAGCCAACGCGCAGCAAGCCGTGGATGTGCTCAAGGAAAAACTCACTGACCTGCGTGGCGAAGTGGGCGGCCTGATCGCCCAGCAAAAGGAATTCCTGCAACAACAGGAGCAACTCGCCAGCCAGTTGCAGGCCTTGCTGCCAAGCCTTGAAGCCCATCCGCTGTCGGCCTCGCTGTTCAACCAGGACGCGGCCAAGCGCGACGCCTGGCTCGCCCAGCAACTGAGCCAGCTCAGCCAGAGCCTCACCCAGGACGAGCAACGCCAGGGCGCCCTGCTCAACCTGCAACAGAACGCCGGGCGTTTGCAGCAACAACTGCAAGCCGCCCAGGACGCCAGCCAACAGGCGCGCCAGTTACTGATCGACCAGCAACGGGAACTGTCCAACGACCGCGAACGCCTGGACGAAGAACTCAACGCCTTCGCCAGCCTGCTCCCCACCGAGACCCTCGAAGGCCTGCGCAGCGAGCCGGCGGCGACCTTCATGTTGCTCGACCAGCAGGTCAGCCAGCGCCTGGAACAGCTCGACAACCAAAAGGAAGAATTGGCCGAGCAGCTACAGCGCCAGCAAGCCATCGAGAAAGAGCAGGACCGCCAGCAACATCGCCAGCAGCAGCTGGAGACTTTGCACAAACAGCTCGCCGAACAGAGCGCCCTGCAACACGCGGCCGAGGAAAAACTCGCCGGCCTGCTGGGCGAAAGCCCCAGCGCCGAGCACTGGCAACAGCAATTGGACCTGGCCGTCGACCAGGCGCGGCAACATGAGGCCGAGGCCAACCAACAGTTGCAGGACACCCGCAACCAGTTGATCCAACTGGCCGCCGACCTCAAATCGCTGCAAGAACGCCAACAGTCCCTGGAAACCGAACACGCGGCCCTCACTACGCGCCTGAGCGACTGGCGCGCGTTGCACCCGGAACTCGATGACGAAGGCCTGGCGCGCCTGATGGCCTTCGATGAGCCGCAGGTGGCCGAGCTACGCCAGCAACTGCAACACAGCGAAAAAGCCATCGAGCAGGCCAAGGTGTTGCTGCAAGAGCGCGAACAGCGGCTCAAGGATCACCAGGCGCTGCACAACGGCAACCTCGACGCCGAGCAACTGGACAGCGCCCTGGCCGAACTCAATGCCGCGCTGATCATTGGCGAAAAACACTGCGCCGAACTGCGCGCCCGCCAGGCCGACGACCAGCGCCGCCAGGATGCCAACCAGGCCTTGGCGGCCGAGATCGCCAAGGCCTACGAAGAATGGCAACGCTGGGCACGCCTGAATGCGCTGATCGGCTCGGCCACCGGCGATACCTTCCGCAAGATCGCCCAGGCCTACAACCTCGACCTGCTGGTGCACCACGCCAACGTCCAACTGCGCCAACTGGTGCGCCGCTACCGCCTCAAGCGCGGCGGGAGCATGCTCGGCCTGCTGGTACTCGACACGGAGATGGGCGACGAACTGCGTTCGGTGCACTCGTTGTCCGGCGGCGAGACGTTCCTGGTGTCGCTGGCGCTGGCCTTGGGCCTGGCGTCGATGGCGTCGAGCACGTTGAAGATCGAGTCGCTGTTTATCGACGAAGGCTTCGGCAGTCTCGACCCCGAGTCGCTGCAACTGGCGATGGACGCCCTCGACGGCTTGCAGGCCCAGGGCCGCAAGGTGGCGGTGATTTCCCATGTGCAGGAAATGCACGAGCGGATTCCGGTGCAGATTCAGGTCAAGCGCCAGGGCAATGGCTTGAGCACCCTGGAGGTCAAGTGAGCAAGGCCGTGTTGTATTCGTTCCGCCGTTGCCCCTATGCGATGCGGGCGCGGATGGCCCTGCGGTATTCAGGGGTGGCGGTGCAGATCATCGAGGTCAGCCTCAAGGCCAAGCCGGCTGAGATGCTGGCGTTGTCACCCAAAGGCACGGTGCCGGTGCTGAGCGTGGATGGCCGGGTGATCGATGAAAGCCTGGCGATCATGCGCTGGGCACTGGCAAAGAACGATCCTGAGGGTTGGTTGCTTGGGGATGATCGGGCGACGCAGGCGCTGATTGAAGAGAATGATCAGGGCTTCAAACATCAATTGAATCGATACAAGTATGCCGAGCGCTATCCGGAGCAGCCGATGGAGCATTATCGGGCCGAGGGTGAGGTGTTTTTGATGAGGCTGGAGGGGTTGCTGGCGGAGCGGGAGTATTTGCTGGCCGGGCATTTGAGCCTGGCGGATGTGGCACTTGCACCGTTTGTGCGGCAGTTTGCCCATGTGGATCGGGAGTGGTTTGGCCGGGCGCCGTATCCGCGGTTGCGAGCTTGGTTGCAGCGGTTTCTGGAATCGCCGTTGTTCATCGCCGTGATGGCAAAAACCTGAGACTGTCGCAGGACAAAATGTGGGAGCGGGCTTGCTCGCGAAGGCGGTGTATCAGTCAGCCCATGTATAGACTGACCCGGCGCTTTCGCGAGCAAGCCCGCTCCCACATTTGATCTTCATCAACTTCAAGATCAGTTCTGGATTTTGTGGTCCAGCGCTGCATAGAAGTTGGCGCTTTGTTGCAGGTATTTCTGGGTGTAGGCGCTGGTGCTGGTTTTTTTGCTGCTGATTTCAACACTGGCGCTGGCTGGCAACGCTACGGTGGCGGAAACAGCGGAAGCGGCGATGATCGAGAAAAGATTGAAGTTCATGTCGGTAACCCTTGTGTTCGGTTGGCTTGGTGGCCTGTGTTGGCCTTGGAACCAAACTTACGCCCGAGGGGTTAGCCTTAGAAATTCATTGAAACACTAGCCGCTATTAATAGTATTAATACAACAAGTCAGGCCCCGCACTGCGGGGCCTGTGGCTTATTGCCGCACCAGGAACTTGAGGTCGCTGGGGGCATCAATCGCCAGTTTCTGCACGGTTTTGCCCAAAAGACCGGTCTTGGGATCGCGCTCGACGACCACAATCTCGTTGCTCTTCTGGTTGGCGATCAGCAGGAACTTGCCGCTGGGGTCCAGGGCGAACTCCCGGGGATGGTCACCTTCCACCGATCGGCGCTGGATCTCTTTGAGCTGCGCAGTGGCCGGGTCGATGGCAAACACCAACATCTGGTTGGCGGTGCCACGGTTGCTCACGTAGAGGAACTTGCCGTCGCTTGAGGTGTGCAGTGCAGCACCGGCCTTGTCGGACACCGGCTGGCCATCCGCGAAGTTGACCAGTTGCTTCTGGGTCAGCTTGCCATCGTTGTAGTCGAACACCGCCACTTGCGCGCTCATCTCGGTGGTCAGCCACGCGTGCTTGCCGTCTGCGGTGAACAGCAGGTGCCGCGGGCCGCTGCCCGGTGGCAATTGCACAAACGCAGGGTCGGCCGGGGTCAGCGGCAGTTCATGGTTGGCCTTGGGGTCGTAGTGGTAGGCAAAGATCTTGTCCGCCCCCAGGTCCTGGACAAACACGTATTTGCCGTCCGGCGAAGACACTACCGAATGCACGTGGTTGGACGCCTGACGCTCCGGGTTGACCCGGCTGGCCGGGTGCCCGCTCAACTGCACCGGCGGCGACAGCTTGCCCTGGGCATCTACCGGCAACACCGCGAGGCTTCCTCCCGGATCTTCCAGCACCGAATAGTTGGCCACGAACAGATAGCGCCCATCACTGGCCAGGCTGGAATGGGTCGGCTCGTTGCCCAGGCTCTGCACCTGGTTGATCAGGGTCAGTTGATGGTTCTTCGGGTCGATGCTGTAGCTGCTGACGCGCCCCACCGGGTCTTTTTGGCCCGGGCCGTTTTCGTTGACCACAAACAGGTGCTTCTGGTCCTTGGACAGGGTCAGCCACGACGGGTTGGCCGCCTTGGCGGCGAGCACCGGCTGGCCGTTGAACTGCCCGGTACGGCTGTCGAACTGCAAGCGGTAGATACCTTCACTGGTGCCGGCGGTGTAGCTGCCCACCAGCAACTCATAGGTGTCCACCGGCGCAGCCTGGACCGACATTGCGCCTACGCTGCCGGCCATCAGCAGGGGCCAGAATTTACGCATCATCATCCGCTTCATCCTCGTCATTATTGTTGCCGGTGACGCCGCTCATGCAGACCAGGCGGTGTTCGCCCGAGTCACCGGTAAGGGTCCAGCTTTGCAGGGTTTGATCAAAGGTCGCCGCCTTGACTTGCTCCAGGGTGAAACTCCAGCGCTTCTCGGCGCGACCGTCCATGCAGATGATCGATAACGTCTGGTCATCCAGGCTGAAATCGAAGCTGTGCAGGCCATCGATTTCGACCATCTGGCAGTCTTCAAAAGCGTCGGGCAAGGTAGCGGTGTCGGCAGTCATAACCATCAATCATCAAGAGGAAAGACCTCATGATAGGTCAAATCGTTGCATCGGCCTAAGCCCGCGCAATGCAAAACGCCGTGGCACAGGCCACGGCGTTTTGGCAAACAGCGTTGGATCAGTGGGCGAACAGCGAATTGCCTTTCTGCCCCGCCAGCTTCTCGGGCTTGATCAGGAAGCGTGCCAGCGCCGGCAGCAGCCACAGCGCGCCGAACATGTTCCACAGCAGCATGAAGGTCAGCATCAGACCCATGTCGGCCTGGAACTTGATGGCCGAGAAGATCCAGGTGCATACGCCGATTGCCAGGCACAGGCCGGTGAACAGCACGGCTTTACCGGTGGACTTGAGCGTCTGGTAATAGGCTTCCTGCAACGGCAGGCCGGCCCGCAGGAAACTCTCCAGGCGGCTGTAGATGTAGATGCCGTAGTCCACGCCGATCCCCACCCCCAGCGCCACCACCGGCAAGGTCGCGACCTTGACACCGATGCCCATGAACGCCATCAGCGCGTTGCCCAGCACCGAGGTCAGCACCAGCGGCAGCACGATGCACAGGGTCGCCGCCCACGAGCGGAAGGTGATCATGCACATGGTGGCCACGCACAGGTACACCAGGATCAGGATGGTCAGCTCGGACTCCTTGATCACCTCGTTGGTGGCGGCTTCGATCCCGGCGTTACCGGCGGCGAGGATGAATTCCAGGCCGTCCTTGTTGTTCTCCTTGGCGAAGTCCTGCACCGCATGCACCGCGCGGTCGAGGGTTTCGGCCTTGTGGTCGTTGAGGAACACCAGCACCGGCGCCAGGGAGCAATTGTTGTTATACAGGCCATCGGCACGGGCAATGGAGTTGTTCAGCACGTCCGGGTTGCGCGACAGGGTTTCCCATTTCAGGTTGCCCTCGTTCATGCCCTTGATCATCTGCTTGGACACGGTCACCAGCGAGATGGCCGACTGCACGCCCTCGGTGTTCTGCATCTTCCACATCAACTGGTCGATGGGCGCCATGGCTTCATACCGCGAGCAGCCTTCGGGCGGGGTCTTGACCATCACCACCAGCACGTCGGAGCTGGTGGAGTAGTTGTTGATGATGAAGTTGTTGTCCTTGTTGTAGCGCGAGTCCGGGCGCAGCTCCGGTGCACCCTGGTCGAGGTCACCGATCTTCAGGTTCTGGCTGTACCAGAGGCCGCCACCGAAGGCGATCAGCGCCAGGGCTATCGACACCGGCGCGACCTTGGGGCTGGCGAACTTCGACAGCAGGCGCCAGAACGGGTGTTCGCGGTGCGCATCCTTCTTGCTCTTGGCGATGGCGCGTTTGCTGATGCCGACATAGGAGATCGCCACCGGCAGCAGGATCAGGTTGGTGAACACGATGACCGCCACACCCACCGAAGCACCGATTGCCAGCTCGCGGATCACGCCGATGTCGATGATCAGCAGGGTGATAAAACCGACCGCATCGGCGAGGATCGCGATCATGCCGGGCAGGAACAGCTGGCGGAAGGTACGCCGGGCCGCGGTCAGGGCGTTGTCGGCATCACTGGATTGCAGGGCGATGCCGTTGATCTTCTGTACGCCGTGGGAAATACCGATGGCGAAGATCAGGAACGGCACGAGCATCGAGTAGGGATCCAGCCCGAAACCCAGGGCATGCATCAGCCCGAGCTGCCAGATCACCGCCACCAGCGTGGTGCTCAACACCGCGACGGTACTGCGCAGGCAGTTGGTAAACCACAGCAGCAGCACCAGGGTGATGACGAAGGCGATACCGAAGAACATCACCACCATCACCAGGCCGTCGATCAGGTCGCCGACCTTCTTGGCAAAACCGACAATGTGGATCTTGACGTTGGGGTTCTGCGCTTCGAACTTGTCGCGGATCTTGTCTTCGAGCTCATGGGAGAACTTGCGGTAGTCCAGGGCCAGCAGCTTGCCCTGGTCCTGTGGGTCCGGATAGGACTCCAGCAGCGGAATGTCGACGATGCTCGACTTGAAGTCGTTGGCCACCAACCGCCCGACCTGCCCGGACTTCAGCACGTTGTTGCGCAACTGGTCGAGGCTTTCCGGCGAGCCGTTGTAGCTCTGCGGGATCACTTCACCGCCGGCAAAGCCTTCTTCGGTAACTTCGGTCCAGCGCACGCTGGGGCTCCACAGGGACTTGAGGCCGGAGCGGTCGACGCCGGAGATGTAGAACACCTCGTCGTTGATCTGGCGCAGGGTCTCCATGTACTCCTTCGTGAAGATGTCACCGTCCTTGGCTTCCACCGAGATGCGCACCGTGTTGCCCAGGTTCGCCAGGTCGTTGCGGTGCTCCATCATCCTCTCGATGAAGGGGTGCTGGAGGGGGATCATTTTTTCGAAGCTGGTGGACGGGCGAATCAACGTCGCCTGCCAGAACAGGAAAATACTCACCAGCAGGCAGATCGTGATGACTGCCGGGCGGTTATTGAAAATCAGGCGCTCGAGAAACGTGGCCTTGTCGTTGTGATGACTGCTCATTGTGTCCCCGCCTTCTTATTGTTTTGTCGGCTCGGCGCCGGTTGGACTGGCCACGCGAACGCCGCCCTGCCCCGCCAGAATCAAGTTGCCGTTGCCCGCCGCGGTGACCGCCGACAGCGAAATGCGGTCCGGGCGATTGAATACGCTGAAGGTCAGGCCGTCGTCGTGGCTGACCACCACGCTGCCACCGTTGCCCACTACCACGATGGAACCGTCGTCCAGCAGGGTCGCCCCCGACAAACCGAATTCCAGCGCGCCACGAGTGGCGTTCAGCTCCACCGGCTCCCAGGTGCTGCCAAAATCCGTGGAGCGGAACAGGTTGCCACGCAGGCCGTAGGCCAACAGCGTCTGCGCCTGGGCGGTGCCGATCACGCCGAACAGCGAGCCCTCGTAGGGGCCTTCGAGTTTTTCCCAGGTCTGCCCCTCGTCATGGGAGCGGAACATGCTGCCCTGCTCACCGACGATAAACAGCCCGGCATCTTTCACCTGGGCGATGGCGTTGAGGTGGTATTGGTCTTCGTTGTCGAGGCGGTCGCTGACGTCGTCCCAGGTCTTGCCCCCGTCGGTGGTTTCGATCAGCGCACCGTAGGCACCCACGGCAAAGCCGTTGCTGGCGTCCTTGAACCAGACGTCGAGCAGCGGTGCTTCGCGCTTGAGGTCCTGGAATTGTTGGGTCCAGGTAACGCCGCCGTCGGTGGTGGCGAGGATCTGTGCGTCATGGCCCACCGCCCAGCCGTGTTGGTCGTCGGCGAAAAATACGGCGGTCAGCAGTTGCCGGGTGGGGACTTTGGCTTGAGTCCAGGTGACACCCTGGTCGTCGGAATAGAGGATGTGCCCGCGATCACCGACCGCGACCAGGCGCTTGCCTGCGTGGACCACGTCGATCATCAGGCTTTTGGCGGCCTTGGGGGAGTCAATGGCGAACACCGCGGCGGCGGTGGTTTCTGTGGCGGCATGGGCCGGTGTCGACAACGCGACAACCCCCAGCAACGAGAGCGCTGTGGCCAGCAATGCGACCCTGCGCGTGGCCTTCGGGCGGAAAAACACCACACCCATGACAGGCTCACTCATAGACCTTTCTCCCATTTTATTATTGTTAGGTCGTCTTGCCGTGGGGAGCCCTGAAACCTGCAATCTAGAGCGCCTTGGGCAAGCTGGGCCATCCTAGCGGGCTTTGGAATCGTCTGACAATCGGCGCTACGTTATGTTTTGTTAACTGGAGGGGTTTGGGTCGGTGCTGAATGTAGTGCTATCAGCGGCGGTGATCCGTGGAGGGGGGCTGTTGGGGTGAGGGGGCTTGCTTCCGCTGGAGTGCGCAGGGCTCCTACGCTTTTTGGGGCCGCTGCGCAGCCCAGCGGGAGCAAGCTCCCTCGCCACGGGGGAGGTGTGGGCTTTGAGAATGAATTTTTATTCTATGTGTTGAGTTTTGGGAATATTTATTCCATAAATAGGCTTCTCAATACAATAATTCGAAGGAACCCGGCTATGCGCGAACTCGGAATCGGCCTGATTGGTACAGGCTTTATGGGGCGTGCCCACGCCTTGGCGTTCAATAACGCGCGGGCGGTGTTCGAGCTGCCGGTGAAGCTCACGCTGGCCGCCCTGGCCGATGCCGATACCGAGCGCGCAATACGCTGCGCCAATGACTGGGGGTTTGCCCAGGCCCATGGCGACTGGCAGCAGTTGATTGACGATCCCAAGGTGGATGTTGTCGCCATCACTACTCCCAACCATTTGCACTACCCCATGGCCATGGCTGCACTGGCGGCAGGCAAGGCGGTGTATTGCGAGAAGCCGCTGGCGGTGAGCCTGGAGCAGGCGGCCGCGATGCGTGATGCGGCGAGCAAGGCCGGGGTGGTGACGCGGGTGGGTTACAACTATCAGCACAACCCGATGATTGGTTTGGCCCGGCAGTTGATCGCCCGCGGTGAGTTGGGGGAGATCATCAGTTTTCAGGGGGAGTTCAGCGAGGATTTCATGGCGGATTCGGCGTCGCCGTGGTCGTGGCGCTGTGAGGTGGGACATGCCGGCGGTGCGTTGGCGGATCTGGGCAGCCATTTACTGTCCATGGCGCGCTATTTGGTGGGGGATGTGGTGAGTGTGTGTGCCGATACGCAAACGGTGCACGGGCAGCGGCCTGCCACCGCCGGGAGTGAGACGCTGCGGGAGATTGCGGTGGATGACCAGGTGCATGCGTTGTTGCGGTTTGCCAATGGGGCAAGGGGGACGGTGAGCAGTAGCTGGCTGAAGCATGGGTATAAGAATCACCTGAGCTTTGAGATCAGTGGCACGCGGGGCACGTTGTTTTTTGATCAGGAACGGTTGAATGAATTGCAGCTGTTTCGGGTTGGGCAGGAGGGGTTTCAGCGGGTGTTGGCGGGGCCTTCGTTGCCAGGGTATGCGGCGTTCAGTCCGGCGCCGGGGCATCAGTTGGGGTACAACGAGTTGAAGACGCTGGAGGTGCATGAGTTGGTGATGGCGTTGGCCGGCAAGGGCAGTGACGGGACGGATTTTGCGGCGGCTTGGGAGGTTGAGCGGTTGGCGGCGGCGATTCGGGTGGCGGCCAAGGAGGAGCGGTGGGTCAGGCTGAATGAGGTCTAAATGTGGGAGCGGGCTTGCTCGCGAACGCGGTGGGTCAGCCACGGCATCTGGCGACTGACACACCGCTTTCGCGAGCAAGCCCGCTCCCACATTTGATTGTCGTTAGCTTTTGGATTTGCGCATTAGCCTATATGCCGCCGGGATGACGAAGAGGGAGAGCAAGGGCGCTGTGAGCATGCCGCCAATCATGGGCGCGGCAATCCGGCTCATGACTTCGCTGCCGGTGCCGCCGCCTAAAAGGATCGGCAGCAAGCCGGCGATGATTACGGCCACGGTCATCGCCTTGGGCCGCACGCGTAATACGGCACCTTCGGTGATGGCTTCCAGCAGGGCCTGGTCCCCTCCTCCCTGGCGTTCGGCCCAGGCGTTTTTCAAATACAGCAGCATGATCACGCCGAACTCCGCCGACACCCCCGCCAACGCGATAAATCCAACACCAGTCGCCACCGACAGGTTGAAGCCCAGCCAGTACAGCAACCACACCCCACCCGTCAGCGCGAACGGCAACGTGGCGAGGATCAGCAGCGCCTCATCCACCCGCCGGAACGTCAGGTACAGCAGCACGAAGATGATCAGCAAGGTCGCCGGCACCACCAGTTTCAGGCGCGCATTGGCCCGCTCCAGGAACTCGAACTGCCCCGAGTAGCTGAGGCTCATGCCCGGTTGCAGTTGCACGTTCTGGTTGATCGCCTCGCGCAAGTCCTTCACCACCGACGCCAGGTCGCGATCACGCACGTCAATGTACACCCAGCCGGAAGGCCGGGCGTTTTCGCTCTTGAGCATCGGCGGGCCTTCGCTGACCTTGATCCTGGCCACGGTGCCCAGGGTGATCTGGCTGCCCGACGGGGTATAGATCGGCAGGTTGCTCAACGCGCTCACCGAGTCGCGCCATTCTTTCGGGTAGCGCAGGTTGATGGGAAACCGCGCCAAGCCTTCGACGGTCTCGCCGATGTTTTCCCCGCCAATCGCCCCGGAGACAATGGACTGCACATCGGTGATGCTCAGGCCATAACGCGCGGCGGCCGGGCGGTCGATATCCACGTCGATGTAGCGCCCGCCCGTCAGGCGTTCCGCCAGCGCCGAGCTGACGCCGGGCACCGTCTTGGCGACCTTTTCCACGGCCTGGGTCACGGCGTCGATGTCCATCAGGCTGGAACCCGCGACCTTCACGCCGATCGGGCTTTTGACCCCGGTGGCGAGCATGTCGATGCGGTTGCGGATCGGCGGAATCCAGATGTTGGTCAGCCCCGGCACCTGCACCACCCGGTCGAGTTCCTTCACCAGTTTTTCCGGGGTCATGCCCGGCCGCCATTGGTCTCGCGGCTTGAACTCGATGGTGGTTTCGAACATTTCCAGCGGCGCCGGGTCGGTGGCCGTTTCTGCGCGGCCGGCCTTGCCGAACACGTGCGCGACTTCCGGCACGCTCTTGATCAAGCGGTCGGTACGTTGCAGCAATGCGCCGGCAGTTTGCGTCGACAAACCAGGCAACGCCGACGGCATATACAACAGGTCACCCTCATCCAGCGGCGGCAGGAATTCACCGCCCAGGTGCGACACCGGCCATAGCGCACTGGCGACCATCAGCAGCGCGACCAGCATGGTCATGCGCGGCCAGCGCAATACCGCGTCGAGGGCCGGTTGGTAGAGTTTGATCAGGCCGCGATTCAGCGGGTTGCGTTGCTCATCGGGAATACGCCCGCGAATCCAGTAGCCCATCAGCACCGGGATCAGGGTCACCGACAACCCCGCCGCAGCGGCCATGGCATAGGTCTTGGTGTAGGCCAGCGGCCCGAACAAGCGGCCTTCCTGGGCTTGCAGGGTGAACACCGGGATAAACGACAAGGTGATGATCAGCAGGCAGAAAAACAACGCCGGCCCCACCTCCACTGCCGCATCGGTGATGACCTTCCAATGCGCCTCCCCCTTCAATTCCTGGTTCGGATACGCGTGGTGCCAGGCTTCGATTTTCTTGTGGGCATTCTCGATCATCACCACCGCGCCATCGACCATCGCGCCGATGGCAATCGCAATCCCGCCCAGGGACATGATGTTCGCGTTGATGCCCTGGAAGCGCATGACGATAAAGGCAATCAACACCCCCACCGGCAACGAAATGATCGCCACCAGCGAGGAGCGCAGGTGCCACAGGAAGATCCCGCACACCAGCGCCACCACCAGGAACTCTTCGAGCAGCTTGTGGCTGAGGTTGTCCACGGCGCGATCGATGAGTTTGCTGCGATCGTAGGTGGTGACGATTTCCACCCCGGGCGGCAGGCTGGTTTGCAGTTGCTCCAGCTTGGTCTTGACCGCCGCGATGGCCTCGCGGGCGTTCTTGCCGCTGCGCAGGATCACCACGCCGCCCACCGCCTCGCCTTCGCCATCCAGTTCACTGATGCCCCGGCGCATGTCCGGGCCCAGCTGGATCGTCGCTACATCCCCAAGGGTCACCGGCACGTTGTGGGTGTCGAGCCGCAGGGGAATGCCGCGAAAGTCCTCCAGGGTTTTCAGGTAGCCGGACGCACGCACCATGTATTCCGACTCACCCATGTTCAGCACCGAACCGCCGGTTTCCTGGTTGGCCTTGCCGATGGCTTCCACCACCTGGGCCTGGGTGATGCCGCGACTGGCCAGGGCCAGCGGGTCGATCTGCACCTGGTACTGCTTGACCTGGCCGCCGATGGTCGCCACTTCGGCGACATTGGGCAGGGTCTTGAGCTCGAACTTGAGGAACCAGTCCTGCAACGAGCGCAGTTGCGCCAGGTCGTGTTTGCCGGTGCGGTCCACCAGCGCGTACTGGTAGATCCAGCCGACACCGGTGGCATCCGGGCCCAGCGCCGGCTTGGCCGACGCCGGCAAACGCGCCTGCAACTGGCTCAGGTATTCCAGCACCCGCGAGCGCGCCCAATACAGGTCGGTGCCCTCGTCGAACAGCACGTAGACGTAGCTGTCGCCGAAGAACGAAAAGCCACGCACGGTCTTCGCCCCCGGCACCGAGAGCATGGTGGTGGTCATCGGGTAAGTGACCTGGTTCTCGACAATCTGCGGGGCCTGGCCCGGGTACGGCGTGCGGATGATCACCTGCACATCCGACAGGTCCGGCAAGGCGTCCACCGGGGTGTTCTGGATCGACCACAAACCCCAGGCCGTCACGAATAAAGTCGCCAACAACACCAAAAAGCGGTTGGCCACCGACCAGCGAATCAACAGGGCGATCATGGCCGGGCTCCCGGTTGCATGCTCATGCCGTCCATGGCCCCCTCATCTGAAAAACCGCCGGACGATTGAGTGGTAATTCCCTTCAAACTTGCTTCGGAGTCCAGCAGAAATTGACCGGAGGCCACCACCTGCTGGCCTTCCTGCAGGCCGGCGAGGATGACGGTGTTGTCCTGGTTTTCTGCACCCACCTGGACTTCTACCGGGCGATATCGCCCGCCCTCCTCGGCCACCATCACCAGCACGCGTTTGCCGGTGCGAATCAACGCCTCGCTCGGCAGCAACAGCACCGATTGGCCGCTGGATTGGGCCAGGCGCACCTGGGCGGTCATACCGGGGCGCAACATACCGTCAGGGTTGGGCAGTTCGACCCGAACCTGCACGGTGCGGCTGTCCATGGCGGTTGCCGGCAGAATCGCGGCGACGGTGCCTTTGACGACTTGTCCCGGCAACCCGACAAAACGGCTCTCGACCGTTTGCCCAACGGCCAGCGCGGCGCCCTGGGCTTCAGGCACGGCGACCTGCAGCCACACGGTGCCCAGGCCATTGACCCGCGCCAGGGTTTGGCCCGCCGCGACAGTCATGCCTTCGCGTACGTCGAGGGTTTGCAACGCGCCGCCCAGCGGGGTGGTGATGGTCATCACCGATTGCACCCGGCCGCTGCGCTCCATCTGCGTGATCAGCCCGGCGGGCATGCCACTCAGGCGCAGGCGCTGGCGGGCGGCGGCCAACAGGCCGGGATCGCTGTGGCGCAGGGCAAGAAACTCTTCCTGCGCGGCAGCCCATTCCGGCACCAGAATGTCCGCCAGGGGCGCCTGAGCCTTGAGCACATCCCCCGGCGCACGGGCGTAAACCCGCTCGACAAATCCGGCAGCGCGCGCCTGCACCACCGCCACATCGCGGTCGTTGAAGGCGAGGATTCCCGACAGCTCAAGACTCAACGCCAGCACCCCACGGCTGACGCTCGCCAGGCGCACGCCGATGTTCTGGGTCAGGCTGGGGTCGATCTGAATCGCCGCACTCTCCTCGGCGCCACCGGCGTAGCGCGGCACCAGTTGCATGTCCATGAAGGGCGACTTGCCCGGCTTGTCGAATTTTTGCTGCGGGTACATCGGGTCGTACCAGTACAGCGCCTTTTTCTCGTCCGGCGCCCGCATCGTCCCGACCATGGCCGGCTGTGCCTCGCGTGTCTGCGCCAGCCAATAGCCGCCACCCAGACCCAGCAGCAGGACGCAGCCCAACAGGGCCATATTCACGATTCGGTTATTCATTGGCGGGTTCCCCGTAAGCAAAATACAGCTGGGCGCCGGTCAGGGCGCGCTGCTCAATGGCATCAATCTGTTTGAAGCGCGCCTCGACCCACTCGCGGCGGGCGCTGACCACGCTCATCAGGTCGCCCTTGCCCGCGCGATACCCCGCCAGGCTCAGCGACAATTTCTCCTCGGCCAGCGGCACCAGGCTGTCCTGGCTGCGCTGCACGGCGCGGTCCAGGCGCTGGTAGTTGGCCAGGTCGTCTTCGAGTTCCTGGGTATGTTCACGGGTCTTGGCTTCGCGTTCGGCGTCCAGTTGGTCGAGTTCGGCCTGCTTGGCGGCGATACCGGGGTTTTGTCGGCGACCGGGGAAGATCGGCAAATCGAAGGTGAATTGCAGGCTGACCATGTCGCCGTACTCACGGCCTCGGTGCTGGTAGTCCACTTCCCAACTCCAGTCCGAGGTCTTTTGCGCCTTGGCCTCGTTCAGCCGGGCTTCGGCCTCGCGGGTGCGCGGTGCAAAGGCTTGCAGAACCGGGTGCTGGTGCAGGTTGTGGGTGAAGCCGGTGGTGTCGATTTTCCAGTTCGGCAATTGCCCGCTGGGGGCTTCGCTGGCGGCCGGGCCGATCCAGCGCTTGAGGGCCGCCCGGGCCTGGGCGCGTTGCTGGATCAGCTCATCCTCGCGCTCGGCCAGGTCAGCCGCTTCCTGCTTCGGGATCACGACGTCGGAAGGCTGCCCGCGACCGCCGGCCAGTTGCGCACGCACGGTGTCTTGCAGCAGGCGATTCTGCTGATAGAAGTCCTTGAACAGTGCCTCTTTGCGCTCCACCGCATAGGCGCGAATCCACGCCTGGGCGGTGGCCTGACGCACATTCAAGCGCTCGATCCGGCCTTCGGCGGCAGCCGTGTCCACGCTGGCCGACGCCAACTCAACCCGTGCCTTGCGCTTGTCGCGGCTGGGCACTTGTTGCTGGATGCCGATCATTTGCTCGGTCATGTCATCGCCATACAACGTGCCGCGATTGGGCCCGCCAACGGGGAAATTTTGCAGGCCTACTACCAGTTTCGGGTCCGGCAGTTCGCCGGCCGGAATCGCCGCCTGGGTCGCGGCCTGCAATTTGGAGGATTCAGCCGTCAGCGACGGCGCGTTGTTTTGCGCCAGGCGCAAGGCCTCATCCAGGGTCAGCGCAGACGCCAGCGTCGGCCACGCCAGCACGCCCATCACCAGGGCACGCACGCATAGGAAATTCATCTTGAAGTGTCCTGTTCTGTTGCGCTGCGCACCGCTTTACGCGGCCCACAGCAAGGCCGTCCCGGTTCAGGGACGAGTCTTCAGGTGCAACAGGATTCAGCGACGGGGCGGGCGCCAGACGCCGGACGGCGTGCGGTCGGGAATGAAGTCGGAAGAGACGCTGACGACCAGCGCATTGGAGGCAGTTACCGGGGCCTTGAGCACCGGCATCGACAATTGCAGCATGCCGCCGGTCTTGCACTCCTGGCCGGGCTTGCAGCTTTTGCCGTGGTCAGCGGCTGCGCCGTCCTGGCAACAGTCAGGGGCCATGTCGCTCATCATCTGCATGTCGGACATCTGCATCGGGCACGGCTCGGTGCTCGACGGCACACCCGCCATCCCGGTCAGGGGAAGCGCAAGACTCAACAGCAGGACCAGGAAAAAACGCAGATAGCGGCTCATGGGACGGGAGCTTAGCCAAAAGGCGGTTAAGCAACAATTAACAAAATCCGGAGATTTCGCCTTCGCCCGGAATGCAGCAACGACACAAAACAAAATGTGGGAGCGGGCT